>JAFGFF010000472.1 GCA_016931075.1 Pirellulales bacterium
AAGTTTGGCGTGACGGCCAGAACCAGGTCATGCGCGGCGGCCAGCGGCGATCGCTCCGACGGCCGCGTCATCGTCAGCGGCGTGGACCGGGTCGGCTTGGCCAATTGCGCGGCCATGGGGCGAGGACCGATCAGACGCTGACGTCCGACCGGCTCGGGCTGTTCTATCGGCAGAGTCTCGGCCTGCTGGCCCCAGTTGGCGGCCATGATCGAGGCATCCAGGTCGTCGACCACGCCGTCGCCGTTGAAATCGCCGTCGGTCCAGGAAACGCCGTCGCGAGAGAGCCAGTGTTGGCCCAAGGTCCGCGCATCGTCGGCATTAACCTCTCCATCCAAAGTCGCGTCGCCCGGCATCACGTATTCGTAGGCCCCCTGGTCGACCGTGCCGTAGATGATCCGCGGCAACCCGGCCAGATCAACCGTCAGCGGATTGCCCTGGGCGTCCTTGGCCAGGGCGTTGTCGCCGGCCTCTCGGGCTACGCTCTCGAAGCGGAGACGCAGGTCGCCGTAATCGTCGTTGGCCGATTCGTCCACGCCGGGCGTGTCCGGATCGTCGCCCCAGCCGTCGCCGCCGTCGGACGGATTGCGAACGAAGCCCGGGTCCACGCCGATCAGACTGGAATGGACCACGGGAACCGGTACTCCGTCGAGATCCACGGAACTCAGAGCCGAGTTCAAGGCAATGATCGAATTGGAGATGGTGGTGTTGCCTCCGTCGTTCAGCACGCCGCCCCCGATGTTCGCGGACACGTTGCCGGCGATGGTTGAATTGACGATATTGAGGGTTCCGAGGTTGTTGAGGACATAGATTCCTCCCAAGGAGTCTTCAGCCTCGTTGCCGACAATGAGCGAATTAGTGATGGTCATTGCGCCGGCGATTTTTATCAATCCGCCGACCTTACCGCTGTTGGTCACGGACGGATCGATTCGGGCCGTGTTGCCCTGAATTCGGCATCCATCCATGACGAAATCGCCCTGCACCACTTCGATGCCGCCTACGATCGCAGAGGTATTCCCAATGATATCCGAATCGGTCAACAGTACCGGACCGCCGATGCAGTCGATCCCGCCGACGTACTCGGTGGCCACGTTGGCACTGACGGAAGACCCCGTCATCGTCAAGGGCCCGTTGTTCAAAATCCCTCCGCCCATTTGGGCTTCGTTGTTGGAAATGACCGAATCCGTGATCGAGAGTGTTGAATACGAGGCAATGCCTCCGCCGAAGAGCGTCGTGGAATTGCCGGTCACGGTCACTCGGGTCATCGTGGCGGTACCCGGACGGAAGCTGATTCCACCGCCATACGAGTTATCGACCGAGTTGCCCGAAATGATCGAATCGATGATCTCGATGGCGCCTTCGCTCCAGACGCCACCGCCTCCGCCGCTTGGTAGACCGGTAACGGAGTTGCCCGTGATGAGCATGTCGATGAGTGTCAGATCGCCATGATTCTGGATTCCACCGCCGCCTTCCTCGTTATCGTCGGACGTCGTGTCTTCGGTGGCGCCGCCGGTGACCGTCAGGCCGGAGATTTGGGCCGTGACGTCGTCGAGGACTTCGAACACGCGGCTCTGGCCGTCGGCGTCGACGGTGATTCCATTGGCCCCTGGGCCGAGGATTTCCAGGTCGCTGTCAATGGTCAACTGTCCGAGCTGCAAGACGATTGGTTGGCCGAACACGTTTGGGGCGAACGCGATGGTGTTCAAACCGGGATCGCCCGACGCCAGGAAAATGGCTTCTCGCAGGCTCAGATCGCCCGGGCTGTAGTCGCCGTCCAACTCGTCCACCGGGGTGGAGACGAGCATCGGCTGCGAGGCTTCGTGGGCGCCGATGTCATATCCGCCTCGTTGCGGTCGGGCAACGCCGCGCTGGTCGTCGGCGGGAGCGCCCGTTTCCTTGGCCGCATTGATCGCCGGGCTGTCGTGCCAGAGGGCGTGGGTCCATGTCGAACCGTCGCTGGTCAGCGGGTACAGCCGCGGATCGACGTTGAGCAGATCGCCCGCGGCGCCGAACCCGGTGCTGCCGGACGTGTCACCGATCAGGTTGTGGCCCTGGCTGGCGACGGTGCCGCTGACGTCAGGCTTGGAGTTAGCCGTGTTGTCAGCAATGATCGTGTTGGAGAGGAGGGTGCTGCCGGCCGTGACAAGACCTCCACCGTTGAGGGCCGAGTTGTTGGCAATGGTGCAGTAATCGGCCTCGAAGACGCCGTAGTTCAACACACCTCCCCCGACAAGACCCGAGTTGCCCGAGAGGGTGCAGTTGATCAGCGTCAAGTCGCCGGAGCTCTGGTTGTTGATCGCGCCGCCGTTTCCGAGGCCGGTGGCCTCGTTGTCCACCAGGGCGCATCGTTCGAGGGTCGTCTCGCCCTTGTTATGAATGGCCCCGCCCATGGACTCCACGGAGTTCCAGGAGAAGACCGAGTCGAGGACGACGGTGGTCGAGCTGGCGCTCAGATCGAGGGCCCCGCCGGAGCCGCTGGCCGAGTTGTCCTCGAAGTGGCAGCCGAGGATCGTCAGGTCGCCACGGCTGGCGATCGCGCCGCCGGAACCAAAATTGGCGGTCGCCGAGGTGCGTGGGGCCGTGTTTTCAATGAAATAGCAGTCGGAAACAGTGACCGTGGCGTAGGCGTTGTTGACATAGAGGCCGCCGCCGTAGTCGTCGTTCGAGTCGGAGCCGTCCCCTTCCGCCCGACCGCCGAGGATCGTCAGGCCGGAGAAAGCGATCGTGTCGGCGGTGGTCACCTCGAACACGCGGCTCTGGTCGTTGCCCTCGAGGATCATCAGCGGCGCGCCGGGCCCTTCGATCTCGACCGACGTGTCGATGGTCAACTGGCCCAGGGTCAACGTGATGGTCTGGCCGTGAATCGAGTTGTCAAACGTGATCCAGTCCGCGGACTGCTCCTTAGCCATCACCAGGGCCTCGCGGAGGCTCAGATCACCCGGGCTGTAGTCGCTGTCGACCTCGTCCGTCGCGGTCGAAACGGGAATCGAACCGGAACCCAACAGGCCGAGCGACACCGTGGCCGTGCCCGAGGGCACGCTGTCGACCACCAGCGTGTAGGTGAACGTGTCGGTTGCGGCGAACGTGTACCAGGGCGTAAAAGTGATCGTGCCGTCCGGATTGGCCGTCGCGGCGCCCAACTCGGGATCCTGATCGATCAGGACTTCGACCGTCGCGCCGCCGGGATAGACGTCGTTGGTCAGGACGTCCAGGACGTGCGCCTGTCCGGTTTGGAGATCGAGGTACTCGTCGTCGACGGCGAAGGCTTGTGTGCCCGTGTAGTACTCGTACGCTCCGATGTCGACCGTGCCGTTGAACCGAGGTTCGCCGTCCCGGTCGAGCGTCAACGGATTGAACGCCTCGTCGACGGCCAAGGCATCGCTGCCCGCGTTGACGGCGTCGCTGGTGGGCAGGAGATGCAGGTCGCCGAAGTCGTCGTTAGCCGATTCGTCCACGCCGGGCGTGCTCGGATCGTCGCCCCAACCGTCCCCGCCGTCGGACGGATTGCGGACGAAACCGGGAGCGACGCCGATCAGGTTGAACCCGCTGGCGACGTTCAGCGTGCCCGAGATATCGGCGTCGTTCGGCGCCGAATTGAGCGAGACGATCGAGTTCGTCACCGTCACGTCGCCGTAGTATTCGTAGATTCCGCCACCGTAAGAGTCGGACGAATTCCCGGCGAGGGTCGAATTGGTAATTCGGTCCGTGCCCTCAAAACTGAAAATCGCCCCACCGGCTTGGGTGACCGAATTGCCCGACATGACGGAGTTTGTCATGACCAGATAGCCCGAGTCGTTCAGAAATCCGCCTCCATACTGGGCCGAATTGCCCGAGAAGGTGGCGCGGTCGATGAAGGCCGTACTGAACGCCGTGTAGCCGTTTACGTAGAGGCCCCCGCCTGACGCATTGGCCTTGTTATTCGAGAAGACCGTCCCGGTCACGGTCAGGTCACCGACATCGACGAAAATACCGCCACCGTAATCGGCCGAATTGCCGGAGAAAACGGAATCCTCAATAGTCACAGTGCTGGTGTTGGAGTTGATCCCGCCGCCGTTCGCGGAGGTGACCTTGCCGTCGCTGACCGTCAAACCGACGATGGTGAATTCGGTGTTGCTCACGCTGAAGATGCGACTCGCGTTGTCGCCGTCAATGGTCAGCAACTCGGCGCCGGGGCCCTCGATCCGCAACTTGTCGAACACCGACAACTCGATGCCAACCAAAGTGAGTTGCACAGCGCCTGAAGCGAATAGGGTGGGATCGAACTGGATGACGTCGGTCTCGATGGGACTGCCGAAGTCGGCGTCTCCGGCGGGCAGGTTGGTGTTGGCGGCCTCGATGGCTTCGCGGAGGGTGACCAGGCCGTCGACTTGCATGATCGTGCTGTCGATCAGCGAGTTGACTGAATATACAGTCAGCATCCGCCGGTCCTCGAGTGGTTCGCAGCGGAGCTGCCGAGTGAATCCCCTGGTTCGGGGACAGGTGGCACTGAAGAACTTTCGGCCCGAGGTCTGTCGTGCGTGGCTACCCGATCCGAAGCGTGTGTACCGACTGCGCATGAATATCCCCTTTGTAGGTTGGCCGTAAGAGAAGTCTTGCCTTCTGGCCCAAGATTGCCCTGCCCTTGTGACCGGCAAAACCCAGTGTAACGCTTTAGGGTCGTGTGTCAACCCATTTTGGGGGTGCATTCTTGGGCAGAATGAAGACCAAACGGCAACGCAGCAAGGGGCATTGGGCGTGTCTTGGGACATACCGGCGAAATTTGCCGAAATCGGACGGCCGATTCAGCGCTTCCTTGTTGTCGTGATCCTTGAGGCGAAGAGAACGACCTCGTGAATCCGTGGGCAGAACAAAATCCTAAGTCCCTATCACGGACTCGTTTTTGCACTAACGGCAGGTGGCAATCCATCCATCGCCACTGAATCGGCACGCCCGTTGCTAAGAAAATCGGCCCACGGGATGCAGGGGGTGCATGACCGTCGGACAAGGATGAATCCGCCATGCCGTTTGGAATCTATGTGTCGGCCGAAGGAGCCAACGTCCAGGCGACCCGGCTCGAGACGATCGCCAACAACATGGCGAACGTCGAGACGGTTGGGTTCAAAAAGAACCTGGCCGTGTTCCAGGCCCGATATGCGGAGGCGATTCAGGAAGGGCTCATGCCGCCGGGCACCGGGGCGATCGAGGACGAGGGCGGCGGGGTGATGACCCGGCAGACGGTCACCGATTTTTCCTCCGGCCCGCTGAAACGGACCGGACGCAGCCTGGACATGGCCATCCGCGGCGACGGTTTCTTCGCCGTGGAGAAGGAGGGCCAGACCTATCTGACCCGGGCGGGCAACTTCATGCTCAACAGCCGGGGCGACCTGATGACGCAGCAGGGCTACCCCGTGCTCAACTCGACCGGCGGTCCGATTTCCATTCTGTCCGAAAACGGACCCTGGGAGCTGACCTCCGACGGCGTCATCCGGCAGCCGCAAGGGGGCGTCGAGCAGACCCTGGGCCTGATGACGCCCGAGTCGTTGGGCGACCTGGTCAAGGTGGGCGAGAACCTGTTCCGCCCGCTGGCCGAGCCCCGCGCCTTGGAGCCGGCCAAACGGGGCGTGACCAACGAATACCTCGAGATGTCAGGCGTCCAGCCGACCACCGAGATGGTCGACATGATCACCGCCTCGCGGATTTTCGAGGCGAACACGAAAATGATGCAGACCCATGACCAGATGCTCTCCGGCCTGGTCAACCGGCTGCTGCGAGTGCGGTAGATGCGATAAACAAGAGAGGGCTCGTTCCGACGGTCCACCTCCTTTTCCACAAGTTCTTTTCCGAAAAACGACGGCGACGAAACCATGACCGTACAAGCACTTTACTCGGCGGCCACCGGCATGACCGCCATGGAGTCGAAGCTGGACGTGATCGCCAACAACCTGGCGAACCTTGAAACGACGGCTTTCAAGTCCGATCGGGCCAACTTCGAAGACCTCTTCTACCGGCACATCAAATACCCGGGCGTCCAGGACGCCGCCGGCGAATACACGCCCACCGGCATCTCGATCGGCTACGGGTCCAAGGTCACCAGCGTCCAGACCAAGTTCACCCAGGGCGCGTTCAAACAGACCGACCAGCCCTTGGACATGGCCATCGAAGGCAACGGATTCTTCCAGGTGATCGATCCGGCTTCGGGCGAGACGATGTACACCCGGGCGGGCAATTTCTCGGTCAACGCCAACGGCAACCTGGTGATGGGCTCGGCCAGCACGGGCCGGCTGCTCGAACCGGCCATCGACATCCCCGACGACGCCACGGCCGTGGCCGTCAGCGCCGACGGAATCGTCTCGGTCAAACAACCCGGCACCGTCGAACTGGCCCAGGTCGGCCAGATCGAACTGGCCCGGTTCGTCAATCCCGAGGGCCTGTTGAAGATGGGCGAGAACCTCTACGCCGAGACGGACGCCTCGGGTCCGGTCACCACCGGCAACGCCGGCCAGGACGGCTTCGGCTCGGTCCGCCAGAACACCCTGGAAGCCTCGAACGTCGAGCCCGTCAAGGAACTGATCGACCTGATCACCACTCAACGCGCCTTCGAGCTCAACTCCCAATGCGTCCAAGTCGGCGACGAAATCATGCAAGTCGTCACCAACCTGAAACGGTTCTAATCGTCGTAGGGTGGGGCACACTTGCCCCACCAGACTCACGGAAGGAAACGGGACCCTCCCCATGTCGAAGAAGCAGATCCTGACGCTGATCGTCATCGGAACCCTTGCTGCCGGCACGTGGTGCCAGGCGGCCGAGGTGACGATTCGCGGCGAGTGCGAGGTGGCCGGGGCGGTCGTCACGTTGGGCGACGTCGCCCGAATTGCGTCGGCCGATCCGGACGAAGTGCAGCGGCTCTCGGCAATGGAACTGTTCCCGACGCCGGCCGGCGGCCGTCAGCGGTTCGTCCGCCAGCGAGAGATCCAGGACGTGCTTCTCGCCCGGGGAGTCCATCTCGGACGCCACCGATTCTCCGGCTCGAGCCAGGTCACCGTCCGGCGCGCGGCGGCCGAGCAGACGACGCAAGGCAACGCCCTGGCCCCGTCGCTGCACCGGAGAATGGAAACCCGAGTGAGTGACGCGATTGTCGAATACCTCCGCACCTCGGCCGGCGACGAGCCCTGGATGGCCAGCGTCCAACTGACGGCCGCCCAGTCGCGGCTCGTCTCGGGCGTGCGAAATGAAATCACCGTCTCGGGCGGACAGACGCCCTGGTTGGGAAACCAGACGTTCGAAGTCACCGTGAACCAGCCGGGCAAGCCGGCCGAGCGGTTTTCGGCCGACGCCCGGGTGACTTTGCCCGCGGCCATGGTCGTGACCAATCGGGCGTTACACCGGGGCGAGATGATCAGCCCCTCCGACGTCCGGCTCGAACGCCTCGATCCGGCCGTGCCCATCGAAGGGGCTCTCGGGTCGCTCGACGAAGTCGTCGGCCAGGAGACCACCCGGGCGATCCCCGAAGGCAAGCCGGTCGTGAAAGACTCGATCAGCGCCCCGCTCTTGGTCCGGCGGGGAGAGATCGTCACCGTCACCGCCTCCAGCGGCGGCGTCCGCGTGACGACGAACGCCCGGGCGAAGGCCGACGGAAGCAAGGGCGAACTGGTCGCCGTCGAGTCGCTTCACGATCGGTCGGCCTATTTCGCGCGGGTCAGCGGGCTCCGCGCGGTCGAGGTGTTCGCCGGCGTCGTCCGCACGGCTCCGAGCGATACCGTAGCACAGAAACGAACTTCTTCAAGGAACGCACGATGAACGCGGCACGAATGTCTTGGATGCTGGCAATCGGCCTGACGCTCGGCCTGGTTTGGGCGACCGACGCCCGGGCGCAGGCGTCGAGTTGGTACGGCGACCCGGCCCAGCGGGCGCAGGGCAAAACCCCGCTGAGACTCTCCCAGGTCTCGTCGATTTACCTCGCTGCGACGCCCCCGCGGCAGCTCCGGCTCAACGACATCGTGACCGTGATCGTCGACTACAAGTCGCAAGTGATCAGCGAAGGGGAAATCGACCGGAAGAAAAAGTCGAACTTCAAGGCGGCCCTGAGCGACTGGGTGCTCATTAAACAGTGGTCTTTGATCCCCGATCCGCAGACCAAGGGCGATCCGAAGATCACCGGCAGTTGGGACAACAAGTACCGTGGTGAAGGCTCGATGGAGAGCCGCGACGCGATGGAGTTCAAAATCGCCTGCCGGATCGTCGACATTCGCCCCAACGGGCTGTTGGTCCTCGAAGGGCGCCGCGTCATCCGCAACAACAACGACGTCTGGCGAGTGAGCCTCGGCGGCACCGTCCGGCCCGAGGACGTGCTGCCCAATAACACGATCCTCAGCCAGAACATCGCCGGTCTGCGGATCGACAAGGACGAAGCCGGCAGCGTCCGTGACGCCTATCGTCGTGGCTGGCTGATGCGGTGGCTGGATACGTATCAGATGTTTTAGGGAGACTGGGGATTGGGGATTGGGGATTGGGGATTGGGGATTGGGGATTGGGAACCAAAACCGAGCGGGGGGCGTCAGCCCCCTGTTTCGCCACGGAATCGGGGATAAGGAATTGCGGAAGGAAAACATGCGGATGAGACGACTCCTGACGAGACCATGGACGGCGTTGACGCTTCTGGCCTGGGGACTGTTGATTGCTCCCGCCGCAGCCGAGCAGATTAAGCTCGGGAGCATTTGCCGGGTGAAAGGTCAGGAAGAGCGTGTGCTCCAGGGGCTGGGCGTCGTCGTCGGACTGCCTGGCACGGGCGACGGAGCCTTGGCCACCACGCGCCAGAGCGTCAAACAACTCTTGGACCGGATGGGCAACCCGGTCGGCGCGCAGAGTCTGAAAGAACTGAAGGACTTCAAAAACGTGGCTTTGGTCGTCGTCACGGCCACGATCCCGGCCGCCGGCGCGCGGCAGGGAGACAAGATCGACTGCATCGTCAGTTCGTTCGGCGCTGCGAAGAGCCTCAAAGGAGGCCGCCTGCTCGAGACGGCCATGACTGGCCCCGGCCAGCCGCCCGACCTGCCCGTCTATGCCTTCGCCCAAGGCTCGATCCAACTCGAAGGCTCCACCGAAACGACCGCGCGGATCCACGGCGGGTGCCGGATGGAGGAAGATTTCTTCAACCCCTATTCCAAGGACGGCAAGATCACGCTGGTATTGAACAACGATCACTCAGGCTTCGGCGTCGCCCAGGACGTGGCTGAGCGAATCAACGCCCGAAGCGAGTTCGACAACGTCTCGCGCGGCGACCTGGCCAAGGCGATCGACCAGAACAACATCGAAGTCAACATCCCGCCCAACTACCGGCAGAATCCGGTCATGTTCGTCGCGGGCATCCTGAACCTGGAGCTGTACGATCTGCCCACGCCGGCCCAAGTCACGATCAACCAGCGCACCGGCAGCATCGTCATCACGGCCGACGTCGAAATCGGCGCGGTCGTCGTCACCCATAAGAACTTTGTCATCGAAGCCGGAACCACGCAGTCGGCCCAATTCGTCGGAATCAACCCCGGCGAGGACGGTGCCCAGGCCGTCAGGCTCCGTGCCCTGCTGGACGCCCTGAAGGCCGTCCATGCCCCGACCGAAGACATCATCGACATCATCAAAGGGCTGGCTAAGAGCAAGAAGCTCCACGCCAAACTCATCATCGAATAAAAAACCCGAGAATATCGAAACCAAGTCATGCTGACCGCCGTGTCTTCCATCCAACCGACGCCTTTTCCGCTGGCCGGGTCGCACAGCGCCAATCCGGTTGCGTTGCACCAGCCGGTGGAGGCCTCGCAGTTGGACCGGGACGTGAATCGGTTGTCCGAGTTGAACCAGCCGGCCGAAGAGACCGACGAAACGGACGTCCGAAAGAAATTCGAGTCGGTGCTGGGCGAACTGCTCTTCCGCGAGATGCTCAAGAGCATGAGAAAGAGCGTCGGCAAAGCGGCCTATTTCAACGGCGGCCGAGCCGAAGAGATTTTCACCGAGCAACTCGATCAGGTCCTGTCCGAAAAGATGAGCCAGGCCAGTGCGAGCCAGTTTGTCGGCCCCATGTACGACCTGTTCATGCTAGAACGGTCCTGATGGTTCATCAAAAGACAATTGTTACGTTTGAGGGCTTCTGACAACACGAGTGGAGCTAATAAACCCAGCCTGAAGGGCTGGAACAAATCAGCCCAGGGCAACGCCCTGGGGAAAGGGGTGACCTATTCCATGGAAAGCCCTGAAGGGGCGTGACAAAGCCGCGGCAGCCTGTTGTATCGCTCCTTCAGAGCTTTCGTTGACATAACTCAACCGTTCCCCAGGGCGTTGCCCTGGGCTTATATGTGTGAGCCCTTTGGGCTCCTATGTTGGCGGACCAGTGGATAACAAACACCAGAGGAGCCGGCTTACATTGACTGACAGACAGATCATTAGCTCCTTTCGAAAATTGAGATTGTAGGTGCCAGTAGCACCCAAGAGGCGCATTGTCAACCACAACTGATCTTATCAACCAAAACGAATCCCCCCACCGGTCGAGGACTGGATAGATGGCATCCCCCTGGGAAACCGAATTGGCCGAGTTCCTGACGAACCTGATGGCCGTGCAAGACGAGACGTTAGGCGTGCTAACGAAGAAGTGCGAGTTGTTGGCGGCGGCCGACTCGGTCGGGCTGGCGGAACTCGAACCCCGCGAGGCCGATCTGGTCGGCCGGCTCCAGGCCTGCCTGACGCGCCGCGGCGAATTGCTCGAACAGGCCTCGCGCGAAGGGCTGCCCTCCGATAGCATCCAGTCGCTGGCCAAGGCCCTGCCCGGGGTACGCCAAACTGAATTACCCAGTCGTGTCAAAATGGCCAAAGCCCGGGCGCGCTTGCTCCAACACCGCAGTTTAACAAACTGGGTCGTCGCCCAGAAAACGCTGTTACATCTTTCGCAGATGTTAGAAATTATCGCGACGCGAGGTCGGGGAAAGCCGACATATGACAGGGGTGAGCCCGTGGCCGCAGGCGGTGGAGCGCTTGTCGATCGGGAAGCCTAGGCAAGAGGCGCAGACGGCGCAGTCCAGGGAGGGAGTTGCGTGTCTCTCTTCGGTTCCATCCAGATGGCCAGCAATACCCTTCGGGCCAACGAGATTGGCCTGCAGGTGGTCGGCCAGAACATCGCCAACGCCAACACGCCAGGCTATGTTCGCGAAGAGGTCATCTACTCGCCCGCCCCCACCCAACGCGTCGGCGGTCTGCTTTTGGGCCTGGGCGTGATGACCGAGGCGGTCGTCCAGAAGATCGATCTGTTTCTGGAAGAGCGGCTCCGTGGGGCGGTCAGTGAGGAAGCCCGGGCGGCTACCCTCGAACAAGCCTACATCGACTTGGAAAAGCTGGTCGGCGAATTGACCGAGACCGACCTGAGCACGTCGCTGACCAATTTCTTCTCCAGCATTTCCGAGATCCTCAACCAGCCCGAGGATTTCTCCGTCCGCCACTTGGCCGTTTTGCAGGGCGAGACCCTGACGACCGATATCAACCGTCTGGCCCAGCGAGTAGGTGACCTCCGTGTCGACGTCAACGACCGGATCAAGGACATGGCCGACGAGATGAACCGCCTGATCGAGGAAATTCGGGTGTTGAACGTCCGGATCGCCGAGACCGAGGGGGGCGACACGTCGGCCAGCGACGCGGTGGGTTTGCGCGACCAGCGGCTCGTCGCGCTGACCAGCCTGGCCGAGATGATCGACATCCGCGTGGTGGAGCAGCGGAGCGGCGGCGTGACGGTCTACGCCGGCGGCGACTACCTTGTCTTCGAGGGCGTGTCCCGCGAGGTGGAAGTCCATCTCACCTCAGACCGTGGCTTGGCCGCGGCCGACATCTATATTGTCGACACCCAAGCCCGACTCGACACATCGGCCGGCCAGCTCAACGGCCTGATCGAGGCCCGAGACGACACCCTGGGCGATTTTCTCGATCAGCTCGACGATTTCTCGGAAACGTTGATCTTCGAGTTCAACAAGGCCTATTCCCGCGGGCAGGGCCTTCACGGCTACACGGAACTCACGTCGACCTATCAGGTGGACGAGACGAACGTGCCGCTGGACCAGGCCGGGCTGACGTTCACGCCCGAGAACGGCATGTTCCAGGTCATGGTCCATAACACGCGAACCGGCCTGACCCAGACGACCGACATCCTGGTCGATCTCAACGGCCTGGACGACGACATGACGCTGGAGGACCTGCGGTTGGCCCTGGACGCGATCAACGGCATCTCGGCCGAGATCACGATCAGCAACGAGTTGAAGATCACCAGCACCGACCCGAACCAGGAGTTCGCCTTCGCCGGCGACACGAGCGGCGTGTTGGCCGCCTTGGGGCTGAACACGTTCTTCGACGGGGCCGGCGCGCTTTCCATCTCGGTCAACGACGTGGTCAAGGAGGACTCGGCCACGTTCGCCGCCAGCGAGAGCGGGATCGGCATCGACACGGAAAACGCGGTCATCCTGGCCAACTTCATCGACCAGCCCCTGGCCAGCCAGAACGATGCGTCGCTGGCCGTGCTGTACGACCGGATGATCGGCCAGATGACCCAGGGAGCGACCGTCGCCACGTCCACCGCCGAGGGCGCCCGGGTGTATACGCTCTCACTCGAAGGCCAGAAGATGGCGATGAGCGGCGTCAACTTGGACGAAGAAGCGGTCCGGATGATCGCCTTCCAGCGATCGTTCCAGGCTTCGTCAAAATACATTGTGACCCTTACGGAGCTTTTTGAACTACTGGTGAGTTTGTAACGCCCGATGGAAGCGGGCGTGGAAAAGGGCACTGGCGATGCGCCAGTGTCTTTGCCATGCGCGCTGGCCAGAAGCCGATGCGGCTCGGACAAACATTCGACAACAAGACTTAGCACCTCGTAACTCCCACAATCTATCCATGAATCCCTGGTCAGTCTCGAGAGACGACCCATGACCTCCATCGTCGGCATTCCCAGCACGCGCGTCAGCGACATCTTCATCCGTGACCGATTGCTCCGTCAGGTGCAATACGATCAGGGAGAGCTGTTCAAGGTCCAGATGCAGTTGGCCACCGGCCGCAAGTTCGAGTTACCCAGCGAGGCGCCTGTCGCCTCGCTGCGGATCATGGACCTGCAGCGGCTCCTGGAGCGCAAGTCGCAAATCTACACGAACGTCCAGACCAACAAGTCGTATCTCACCTCCACCGATACGGCCCTGATGAGCATCTCCGATTTGACCTCCGACGCCCGCGGCGTCGCTCTTTCCGTCATGGGCACGACCTCGACCGACCAGCAACGCCTCGCGGCCGCCCAACAGATCGACCAGATCCTCCAGCAGATGCTCGACACGGGCAACCAGAATTTCCGGGGACGGTATCTGTTCGCCGGCTCGCTTACCGAGACCCAACCCTACGTCGAAACGGACCAAGGGTGCATCGAGTACGTCGGCAACGAACTGGCCGTCCGGAGCTATTCCGACATCGACCTGCTCTTCAAAACGAACATGACCGGCAACGAGGTCTTCGGCGGGATCTCGACCGCGGTGGATGGCTCGATCGACGTCGATCCGGCTCTGACCTATGATACTCCGCTGAGCGATTTGCGCGGGGGGCTGGGAATCAGCCCAGGCAGCATCAAGATCTCCAACGGCTCGGCTTCGAGCATCATCGATATCAGCAAGGCGGAAACGATCGGCGATTTGGCGGGGCTGCTCAAGGACAACCCACCCACCGGCAGCCAGGTCGAGGTCGAGGTTACCTCGTCAAGGCTGCGAATTCGGCTCACGTCAGGCGACATGTCCATCACCGAAGTCGCCGGCGGCACAACGGCCAATGAACTGGGTATCCTGCGGGAAACGGGCGTGGGTACGGCCTGGGTCAACGGCCGTGACCTGGATCCGATCCTGAAGAAAACCACACGAATCGACGAAACCTTTGCCACGCCTGCCCGGGCCGTACTCCACTCTGCCGGGATTGACAACGACCTGATTTTCACCGCCGGTCAGGTTGGATCGCTGTACAACAACGTGACGATTAGTTTCGCCGATACGGCCCCGGCAAAAGGGGCCGAAACCGTCACCTGGGACGCCGCCAATGGGGCCATGACGATTGGCATCGCGGCCGGAGCTTCCGACGCGGCCGACGTGATCGCAATCGTCACGACGGAATACGCCGCCGGAAATATCCCGTTCCAGGTCGAACTCGATCCGCTCGACCATCCGGACACGGGGGCCGGCTTCGTCGAGGTGACCTCTGCCGTCACGGCCAACGGAGGGGGAACCCCGCTCGATATTGCCTCGGGATTGCAGGTCGTCAACGACGAGGAAACCTTCGTGATTAGTCTCGCGACGGCGCAAACTTACGAGGACATCCTTAATGCGTTCAACGGATCCGGGGCCGGGTTATATGCGGAAATCAATGAAACGAAAACGGGCATCAACGTCCATTCCCGCGTGAGCGGCTCCAATTTCGCCATCGGCGAAAATGGAGGAACGACCGCCTCCCAGCTCGGCCTGAGGACTCTCACGGTCGACAGCGTCGTGTCCAACTTCAATCACGGGCTGGGAATCCACACCTTCGAAGGGGGCACCGACTTCACCATCACCCGGGCGGACGGCGTCACGCTCGACATCGACGTCGACACGGCCGAAACCGTCCAGGACGTCCTCGACCTGATTAACTTCAACGTCAACAACGCCGACGGCTACCTGACCGCGCAATTGAACACGTTCGGCAACGGAATCGAATTGGTCGACGGCAGCCCCGGCGCGGGTCCGCTCGTCATCACCCGAAACCCGCTCAGCACGGCCGCCTACGACCTGGGATTGATTCCAGTGGGCGTCGAGGATAAACAGGTCCAAACACTACGAGCCACGGCTTCCGGCAATGTGCCGTTTGGTGGCTTCGGGGCCAACAATGCCTTGGACTTCGTCGCCCTTTGGCCGGGTGATTACGGTAACGTCCAGCTTATCTTCCAGGACACGGCGGTCCCCGACGGCGCCTACTACGACCCCTTGGCGAACACCCTGACCTTCGAAATCACCGCCGGCGTGACCGATGCGAACGCCGTGATGGGGATGGTGACCGCCAATCCGACCGTCAACGCGCTGTTTGCCGCCTCGCTCGACATCGTGACCGATCCGCTGAACGACGGCACGGGCATGGTCTTCGACACCACGGCCAACATGACCGGCGGCGTGTCGGAAACCATGGCCGGCGACGATACGAACCCGCGAGAGACGGAAGGGATCTTCACGGCCCTCTTGCGGCTGCGAACGGCTCTGGAGACGAACGACGTGATCCAGATGCAGCGATCGATCGACCTGCTGGATGACGCGGCCAATACGATGCGTTTCGCGCACGCCGAACTGGGTGCTCGCGAACAAGGGCTGGAGACGCTCAAATCACGTCTAGACGAGGAGGATGTTCAACTCCAAGAGGTCCTCTCGGAGGAATACGACGTCGACGTGGTGGAGGTCGTTTCTGACATGACGGCCAAGCAGGCGGCCTTCGAGGCCTCGCTCAGATCGATGGCCTCGATCTTCCAATTGTCCCTACTCAACTTCCTCTAGGCATTTTTCCTGGTCTACCGTAATTGCCTGAACCGATATGTCTTGTGTGTCCCTCCCGGACTACTGCCCGGGAGGTCCACACGATCGGAGAGATAGGAATCGGTTGGCTGCGGGGATACTTCTCGACAGAGAAGCGCGGCCGAGGCTGTCTTCGATCGGGCAACGGTCTATTAGGGGAGTTGCGGCGCAAGACTAGAGTCGTCTTGGGTTGGACGCCCACCCTATGGACTGGGCCTAGGCGTTATTATCCCACCTTATGGCATCCTGTACTTCCGCGGCGTTGGTGCGGAGCAAGGAGACGTCGATGCTCGTTTTGTCCAGACAGCGTGATGAAAGCATCATCATCAACGACAACGTCGTGGTGACAGTCGTCGATATCCGAGGGGACAAGGTCCGCCTGGGCATCGAAGCGCCCCATGAGATCCCTGTTCATCGCCGGGAAGTTTATGAGGCGATTCAGCGAGAGAATCGTCGCAGCACGAAGCCCGACGGCGCGCCGACCGCCAGCGAATAGACCCCATAAGGGTCCTGTGCCCGGCCGATTCCCTTAGGGAGGAGTCGGCGGAATCCCCCCCATCGCCTACACAGGCCACTTTTCTCCGGTTGCACTTCTTTCCGTTTTTCGCACGGTCGGAAATCGTGTCCATTCGACGGACATGATGTGACACTTGTGTCGATTTTCCGAGAAGCCCTGTCGTCACGCTCTGGGCGAAATGGTGCTGGATACCATGTGATTGATCAACGGGGGGAATGGCCCCACTCAGGTAAAACCGCGAAAAACAGGCAGGGTTTAGCGGTTATTCCGATAATTCGGGGACCTCTCCGAAAGGAGCTTCCGTTATCACGCCTTTTGCTTGCCTGGCTTAACTCGGATGCCGAGAAGGAATGTGAGGCACGAGTGCCAGGATGCGAACACACAGGCCTAGATTGCCTAAAGTACGCATCTTGGTGCGTCGATACCCGTTGATAGGCCTGTTTGCAGGTCGGTCACGCCGTGGCATGAGGACGCGGCGGGGCACGATGGCATTCAGAGAGGATGCCCTCGGTGTGGGGCAAACAAGGAATTTCATTTTCGAAACGTAGTTCTGTCGGCCGGCGAGGAAGTGGAGTTCACCACGTCGACTGACAGGCAAGCGAGTCCGGAAGAAACACAATCCCCGCAATCCGGCCGAGCTTGGGCGTAGTCCTTTTTTAAGGAGGGGTGTCTGGCATGACACGAATCAACACGAACGTCAGCTCGCTGAACGCTCAGAAAACCTTGGCAAGGTCCAACGCCCAGTTGCAGCAGGCCTTGACCCGGTTGAGCACCGGTTTGCGGATTAACTCCGGCAAGGACGACCCGGCCGGTTTGATCGCCAGCGAAGCTCTGCGAAGCGACATTGTGAGCACCGAGCGTGCTATTACCAACAGCGAGCGGGCCAACCAGATGATCGCCACCGCCGACAGCGCGTTGGGTCAGGTGAGCTCGCTGCTGAACGACATTCGCGGTCTGGTCTCCGAGGCGGCCAACGAAGGCGCCATGAGCAAGGAGCAGATCGACGCGAACCAGTTGCAGGTCGACTCCTCGCTCGAAGCCATCGACCGTATTTCTCAGGTGACCCAGTTCCAGGGCAAACGTCTGTTGGACGGCAGCCTCGACTTCGTCACCAGCGGAGTGACCAGCAGCCAGATCAGCAGCGTCCAGATCGACCAGGCCAACTTCGGCACACAGAGCCAGATTAGCGTCTCGGTCGACGTCGCCCAACAGGCCACCAAGGGCCAGTTGAGCTTCGACGGCGCCACGCTCACCTCCGATGTCGTGCTCGAGATCGGCGGGTCCAACGGTTTCGAGGCGTTCAGCTTCGCCTCCGGCAGTAGCATCAGCCAGATGGCCGACGCCATCAACCTGGTTTCCGACGCCCTCGGCGTCACCGCCTCGACCACGGGTGTTCGGTCGTGGGAGGAAGGGACCGGAGTGGCGACGATCACCAGCTACGGCTCGGACAACGACATCGTCATCACGGCCGACGACGCCGGCGAGGCCAACGGCAACTACACGGTCCACTACACGCAACGCGATAACGCCACGACCAGTCAGGTGACCTTCACCAAAGCCACGGCTACCGCGGCCGGTTCGATCGACGTCGCCGTCGCCTCCGACACGGCTTGGGGGCAGGCCGACTACACGCTCAACAACGCGGGCGTGGGCGTCAAGATCAATGCCGGTTTCTCTTTCCAAGCTCGAATCGCCGGCACCGAGTTCAACAACATTACTCTGGTCACCCATGACATTGCCGGGACCGCCGCCGCCAACGCGTTCATGGAATACAACCATGATACGAAAGAACTTCACATCCACGCTCAGATCGGTGGGGCGAACGCCAGTAGCGCGACCAACGTCGTGAATTCGGTAATGGTCTCCACGAACTGGGTCAATGGCACCCAGTTGGCCGAGATTTACCAATTGTTCAGCTTCGCGGCCGCCACGGTCGCTGGCGCCGCCACCTATGCAGCCGGCACCAATTTCCAGACGGCGTTGGCCGGCGGGGCGTCGACGGCCGGGACCGACTTGGCCGGCGTCAACTCCAACGCCATAGCGGCCAACATCCGCACTCTGATCAATAACGCGGTAGCGCTGGGCGGTGGTGGCGTCGAGGCGACGCTGGTCAGCGGCCAGGCAGGAGCCGGCGAGGTCACCCTGTTCGACGAGTACGCTCTTGTTGGCAGTGATCCGACGCTCAGTCCCACCGCCAACAACTACCTCCAGTTCCTGGCGGTGGAAGGCGCGCCCGATATCCGATTCGCCGCCACGAGCGCGAACCAGACGCTCAGCTACGACCTGACGACCGATCCGGCCGTCACCCAAGGTTCGTACATTTACCTTGGCGGCTCGGCGGCCAACAGCACATTCAAGCTTTCCGCCGTCAATGCCGGAAAGGACTATGACGATGTGTTGGTCGAAGTCAATGACAGCGGTATCACCGGCGGCAACTCCGTCGTGTGGGATCCGACCTACAACAACGGTCAAGGAAAGGTGACGATCAGCGCGGATATCGCCGGCAGCGGTTTCACCGTCCAGCAAGCCGTGAACCTGGTCAACACCAACTCCTACGTCAACAAGTACTGGCACGCGGAAGTCGTCGCTGGAGCCGGCTCAGCCGCGCTCGAAACCGTGACGGCGGCCACCAACCTGACCAGCGGAGGCGTGATCAACAAGGGGACGCTGATCGTCAACCTGGCCACCGACGCCAACGGAACGGTGACCTCGACGGCGGCCAACATCGTCACCCTCTTCGAAAACGCCGCCGACCCGGCGCTCCAGGCGCTTGGCCTGACGGTCAGCAACGCCGAGGGGAGCAACGGCGCGGGCCTCGTCGCCGCGACGACCAGCGACGTCCAGTTCATCGCTGCCGGCGTTACCCGAGCGGACGCCTATGCCTCGGTGACCATCAAGGCCGTCAACGGCATTAACGCCCAGGTGACCATCACGGCCAGAAACTCAGGGGTGTCTTACAACGGCGTGACCATCAAGTACGTCGTCGACGCCAGCGTGACCAACGCGAATCTGCCGTCGGTCACGTACCACGAAGCGTCGAAGGAGCTGGAAATCGGCATCATGAACAGCACCACGACCTCGGCGACCTACGTCGCGGCGGCCATCAACCGCGACGCGACGGTCAGCCAGTTGTTCTACGCCGCCCTGCCTGGCACCGGTGCTGGAATGGTCACGGTCAATGACTTCGGCACCCTCGGCGGCGGCGTCACCGAGACGGGCACCGCGTCCGGAACGTGGCTGTTGGGTAACCAGGACGCCGGCTCGACCGCCGTCAACGGCATGTTGACCTTCCAGGCCAACGAGTATGGATCCGCTTCGTTCGTCTCGGTCAAGGCCATCGAAGGCACGTTCACCGTCTCCGACGAGAATGGAACGACGACGGACCGTGACTACGGCTCCGACGTCCTGGTCCGGATCAACGGCATCCAGGCGGTCGGTGAAGGCCTGAAGGCCACGATCAACACGTCGGCCCTCGACCTGAGCGTCTGGATCGACGATGCCGTCCAGGCCAACACCACCAGCAGCTTCAGCATCGTCGGCGGTGGCGCCCAGTTCCAGTTGGGTCCCGACGTCGTCTCGAACCAGCAGGCCCGTATCGGCATCGCCAGCGTGAGCACCGCCACCCTCGGCGGCGTGGGCGAGCACGGCCGTCTGTTCCAGATTCGTTCGGGTAACGCCTACGACCTGACCACCGACACGTCTGGGGCGGCTACGATCGTCGAAGACGTGATCACGCAGATCACCACGCTTCGCGGGCGGTTGGGAGCTTTCCAGAAGACGACGCTCCAAACCAACATCGACGCCCTGAGCGATACGCTCGAAGCCCTGACCGAGGCCGAAAGCTCGATCCGCGACGCCGACTTCGCCGCGGAAAGCGCCAACTTGACGCGAGCTCAAATCCTTGTCCAGTCCGGTATCTCCGTGTTGAGTATCGCCAACCAGAACCCGCAAAACGTCTTGGCCCTGTTGCGATAAGCCTAGACCCGCGGGTAATCGACAAATCCAGTCGGCCCGGTTTCCCCAAGAAGCCGGGCCGGCTTTTTTGGGGGGCTCGGGGCTAGGGACTCGGGGCTCGGGATGGGAACTAGGGGCTGGGGACTGGGGATTCGAGATTTCAGATTCTCGGATTTGAGATTCGAACCGAGCGGGGGACGTTAGTCCCCTGTTCTGCCATGCGATCGACGGTCACTCGAGTTCATCGGGTGGCGAACCAGACGACGACTCGAGCGCATTGACACCCAAAGCGAGCACCAGGCAGACAACGTCGATCAGCCAGAAGAGGCCCATCGCCAGGGCGACCGAGTCCAACACGCTGGCCCCCGTCGCGTCGCCCAGCTTCGCGACCACCCGGGCGGCTACCAATACGACCGCCAAGCCGATGGTCAGAACCAGCGCAATCGCCACCATCGGAGTCAGGAAACGGCGAGAAACGGGCTTTCGGTTCATGATATCTTTCCCAGGCTGGCCAATTTTGGCAGTCGTTAGAGTCTGTGTCAATGGGTGGAACACAGTGTGCTTCGTCCCACTTGGCGAAAACTCCTGTGCATGAAATCGCAAAATCGGGGGGGCGGCGACTCGCCCGACAGCTTGTATTCTGGACCGAAAACGGCTAGACTAGAGTGCATCAAAATGTCGGCGGCCACGGAACCCCGCCGGCAGGAGTTCCCCCATTGTTTCTTTTTCCGAGAAGGGGATCGGTCATGTCCAAATCCAGGATTGCGTTGGCCGCTGCGCTGGTGGTTACGAGTCTCAGCGGAGCAACCTTCGCAGTAGAGGTTCTGCTCAAAGACGGGCGGATCTTGACCGGCGGACGAGGACAAACCGGGGGTGTCGCCGAGCGGCCGCGCGATGACCAACCGCAAACCATCTGGTTCATCGACGACAACGTTCGACGCACGTTCTTTCCGATGCGTCTGGCCCGCGAAATCCGCGAGGAACCCGGTTCGGGCCCGATCGAAAAGTTCCACCTCTGGCAGCGCGTCTTGGAGGGAGGCCGCACGGTGGCCTCCGTCGGCCCGCGACTCAATGCCGAGCCGTTCGACGAGTGGGGCCGGCGGACGTATGCGATGCAAACGTCGACCGGACGTGAAGATGTAGTCCAGGGGATCACCGAATTGACGCCACGCTGGGTCAAGGTGGAGGGAATCACCCATACCTGGGACATGCGCATCTCACCGCAGACGATCGCCACCCCGGATCTTCTGGCTATGCTCAACCATGGAGACGACGCCAACACCGTCGAGCATCAGAAGAAGATCGCCCGGTTGCTGGTCCAGATGGAACGCTACGAAGATGCGTTGGTTGTTCTGCAGAAATTGCTCAAGGAGCATGGCGGCAACGCGGAGGAACGCAAGCAGATCGACCAGTCTCTGCAGCAACTCCGCCAGGTGAGTGCCCAGCGCATGCTGAACGAACTGAAACGCCGCCGCGATGCCGGCCAGCACGCCATGGTCGACAGGATGCTCAAGGCGTTCCCGACCGAGCAAGTCGCCGGCGAGATCCTCCAGGAAGTCCGTGAGTTGATCGACCAGAACCAGCGCCGCGCGGCACAGCGCAAGGCAGTCGCGGTGAAGTTCGCGGAACTGACCGGCCGGATCAACGATGTTGCCCGGCGGGCCCAGTTGGACAAGATCGGCAAGGAGATCGCCGAAGAACTGGGCCCCGAAACGCTGGGCCGCATGGCCGCGTTCCGTCTGGCCCAGGACGACAACGATCTTCTTCCGGCTGAAAGGGTCTCGCTGGCCGTGACCGGCTGGTTGTTGGGCAGCGACGCGGCCAGCCCGAACCTGGGTCTGGCCCTGTCGGCCTGGCAGGTGCGGGACATGATTCACGAGTACCTCATCAGCGAAATTCCGGTGGAGCGGCAAAAGATACTTCAGAAACTTGCGTCGCAGGAAGCCGCCACGCCGAAGATGGTTGCCTTGTTGCTTGCCCACATGAAACCGCCCAAACCGACGACGCCGGTCGAGGGGAAGCCGGGCTTTTTCCGATTGGAAGTACCCGGGCTGGACAAAGAGCCGCCGGTCCCCTACGTCGTGCAACTCCCGCCCGAGTACGATCCGTATCGCCGGTATCCAACGGTCATCACATTGCACGCGTCGGGCGTTCCGATCGAGCAGCAACTCGAGTGGTGGGCCGGACCGTGGCAGAAGGACGGCACGCGGCTGGGCTATGCGTCGCGCAACGGCTACATCATCGTCGCGCCCGACTGGACCGTACCCCATCAGACCGAGTACGACTATTCGGCCCGGGCGCACGCGGCCGTGCTCCACGTGCTGCGCGATGCATGCCGGCGGTTCTCGATCGACACAGACCGCGTTTTCCTGTCGGGCCACGCGATGGGCGGCGACGCGGCGTGGGACCTGGGCCTGGCCCATCCCGACCTCTGGGCCGGCGTCATCCCGATCGTCGCCCGAAGCGGTCGCTACTGCCGCTACTACTGGAAAAACGCCAAACGCATGCCGTTCTATTTCGTCGGCGGCGAAAAGGACGGCCATTGGATCCAAGGCAACGCCGTCGATCTGGATAACTACCTGATCGGAGGATTCAACACCACGGTGGTCGAGTACCAGGGACGAGGGCACGAACACTACTTCGAGGAGATCCAACGGATCTTCGAGTGGATGGGCCGCTTCCGGCGAGACTTCTTCCCCCGCGAATTCTCATGTGTGACCATGAGGCCGTGGGATAACTTCTTCTGGTGGGTGGAAGTCGAAGGCCTGATGGCCAAGGCGCTGGTCTACCCGCTTTCCTGGCCGCCGCCTCGCAGCGTCCGGGCGATGCCCGTCGAGGGCACGCTCAAGGCCACTAACGGCATGACCATCCGCACCGGCGCCGCGAAAGTGACCGTGTGGCTGGCCCCGGAGATCGTCGACTTCGACAAACGGATCGAGATCGACGTCAACGGCCGGTGGATCAACTCGAAAGAGCCGTTTATTAAGCCAAACCTGGAAGTTCTGCTCGAAGACGCCCGCACACGGGCCGACCGGCAACACCCCTTCTGGGCGAAGGCCGAAGCGACCTTCGGCCGCCGGTAGCGGAGCGTTTGCGTTGTCCAAGTGTCCAACCGGTAATTC
Organism: Pirellulales bacterium; assembly: GCA_016931075.1. Taxonomy (GTDB): domain Bacteria; phylum Planctomycetota; class Planctomycetia; order Pirellulales; family Thermoguttaceae; genus JAFGFF01. The sequence goes on from JAFGFF010000472.1 coordinate 23,151, forward strand.
GCAGGGAATACTGGCCGGCGGACAGACTGCTACGGTTCAGGCTTCTCGCGGCGGAACTCCATACGGGCGCGGAGGCCACGGTTTTCGAGGGTGACGCCGCAATCGACGTGGTTGAGGGTGCTCATCATCCGCGAGGCCAGCGGGCCGTTTTTGGGTTCGCCCGGGTGGCCGTAGACGGTCGATTCCATCGTCTGCCACTTCGGATTCCAGACGTACTTTCCTCCACCCGGGCAGACCAGGCGAACGCCCCAGACCTTCTCGTGAAGTTCGACGGGATCCTGGTCGGGGTAACGGCGGCGCCACTCGTTCAGGATCGGCAGGCTACCCCACGCACTTCGCTGCATGACCAGTTGATTTTGCCGCGAGGCGAGGCTGTCGAGAACGGCCAGGATGCCCCGATCGGCGCGCAGGGCCAACTGTTTGCCGAGCCACGGCCGTTCGGGCGATTCGGGGGGCGCGCCTTCCTCGGCCGCTTTGTCGGCGGCCAATTGCCGGTCGATCGCCCGATGGAGCAGGGCCTCGCAGGGCGTTAAGACCAGCGACTTGCCGAAGACGCCGTAGTAGACCACCCAGTCCGGCTGATTCGGGTGTTCTTGTTTTGCCTTGGCCGAGGCGGAGATTTTTACATAGGCCTCGCCGTTGTATTTCAAGGCTTGCCAGTCGAGCATTTCAGGCACAATCTGGTCGAGGAAGGTTCGGGCTCCAGTCAGAAAAAGGGTCAGCTTCATCGTGTCCTTGACGTCGATGCGCAGAGCCAACGGCACATGGCCGAAGTTATTCTCGACGAATTTTTCGCGGTCCTTCTCGGGCTCCTTGCCCAGTTCTTTCCAGAACGGATCGGAATCGAGGTACACCGAAATGGTATCGCCCACCCAATCGAGCGCAACACCGCGCGACGCGATGCTTGCAAATCCGTTGAGTTGTTGGAACTGCTGCGACTGTTTGTCGACGGCCATGACGACCTGCAGCAGGGTGTCGTGCGGGTCGGCTGCGTCGGGGGACATGCCGGCCTTTTCGGAAATGGGCAGTTCGGTCGCGTACCGGGTGCCCAGGATCAGCGGCATGACACTCAGGTCGGCCGACAGACGCTCGTCGCGTACCCGGATTTGTAAGGCGATTGGATCGAAGTACCTTCTCCAGTTTCGCTCGTAGTTCTCGCGCCAATTTTTATAGGCTTCGGCTTCCCCCTTGGTCACCCGATCCATGGGGATCTCGGCGATCGGCGTGAGGAACGTCAGGGTGCCCTGGACGGACGACCGCACGCCGTCGGGCCCAAGCGTCAGCGAGTCGCCGTCGGCCAGCGGCAGGTCGGTATGCAACGGGCCGGGCGTCACCTTGCCGGCGGCCAGGGCGTCCATCTGCGAGGCCTGCAACTCGGCCAGCACGGCCGCTTCGCGAGTCCGTCGCGACGTGGCGATCCGCCAGCGAGGCCCGCACCACCGTCGGATCGTGGCGTCGCTCAGGAAGAGCAACGCCGTTTCGTTCTTATCTCCGATCGGATAGCGTTTGCGGAAGAACTTGAACTCGTCCAGCGAGGCGATCGACGCGATGGCGCCCTGCCGCACCTGGCCGATCCGCTTGAGTTGATGGGGTGAGTTGGTCACCACGACGGCCCCGTCCAATGGGGCGATGTAGCCGCAGATCCGCCGGTCGGGCGAACGGAGGCCCTGGTAGCGGATGCCTTCGATCTCACCTTGAATCGGTTTTGCCTGGCTGTTGGAGGCATTCTTGGCCACGAGCCGGGCCAGCAACATGCCGGCCAGGGTCCCTGGCCGCTCGGTCTGGAGCAGGACGGCCACGTCGGTGCCCGTGCGGAAGTACGGATCGGAACCGGTCAGGGCGACGCTCTGGACCAGGTGTGGCCCCAACAGCCGCGACGCTGCGTCGAGCGACAGCCCGAGCTGACGCTCGTAGCGTTTGACCGTCCGGGCGTCCTCCGGCCGGGGCTCGGCCATGTGCAAGATCGGCGTGCCGAATCGTTCAGCTTCTTCCGACAGGATCACGGCCGCCTGGAACGACCGCAGGAAAACGACGTGTTGGTCGGCCGGGATTATGGAGGCCAGCGGATCGAGCTTCGGTTCTTCGTTTTCGAGCAAGGCCTTCCAGTCCATCTGGGGAACGGTGATGCCTTCAAGCTTGTCGAGGGCAACCGTCTCTCCCTTGTCGTCCTTGCGCGATTCGAGCAGCCGGTCGAGTTGGAGGTTCTCGCTGACCGCGCGGCCGCCGGTGAACAGGGCGAACGTCTCGAGATCGTCCCGACGCCTGATCGCCACCGGCCCAGTTTCAGGAGTATCGGAAGCCTCCGCACCGAGTGCCCGAGCGGCCAGGCGTCGTTCGTGCCGGAACCAGGCCCCGCCGGGGATCTGCTGTTGGGTCAGGTGGTCGTAGTAATCGCGTTTTGTCTCGAGAAAGGCGCGTTTGGCGTCGTTCGAGGCCGCCTGGGCGGACAGCTTGAACTTGAGCGGGACCATCGCGGTCCAATCGTTGTTGGGCAGGTAGAGCCGGCCAGTGATGTTTTGGCCTTTTGGAGCCCGGACGACGAGCCGTCCCGACCCCACTGCATGAACGTCGAGTTCGCCTTGCCTGACTCGCCACGACGTCGGCACCCTCGAGCCGAGGCTGACGTAAGCCTCGCCCTGGCCGTCCAGCACGACCCGGGGAAGCATCACCGGAGTGACCGTCCACCGTCTCCAGTTCATGTTGTCGCCCGAGGGCAACTGGCCCTCGGTCAATTGGAGATCCACGAGCAGGACGTTGTAGTAGGCATCCTCCGCCCCGACCGCCACGGCCGGCGTGAGAACCGCCAATGCGAACAAGATTCGACTCAACAAACACATGACGGATTCTCCTAATTCGAGAGGGCAGATAACAGGGCAGAGAAAGGCTCGCAAGACAACCCTATCGGGTGGTGCTTCATGGTTAGAAATGGTGAAACCCGGCCTTAACCAGTCGCATACCTGATGTGGCGATGAAATCGAAGGCCTATCACGCACCGATCCGGAAATTAATTCTGTCTGGCGTCCTCCCGAACTGTCTACCTCGCAAGGGTTTACCACTTCGGGAGGTCGATCAAGCCTTGTTGCCCCGGTTCATGGACTGGTTTCAGACTTGGGGCAGTTTTCCATGTTAAGAAATGGGGGGCACGTGCCCTTTTCTACTAGAGGAAATAACGAAGAATAACAATGGGCCCATTAGGGGGGTGTGTCAATTGGCTGCCCCGGACGTACCGGAGCAGGACGGAAAAGGACGATGTTGGACTCGCACTCACTGCCTGAATCGTTTGTGCAGAAGCTGCTGACCTGCCAGGGCAGCATCTTCGCGTACGCGGTCAGCCTGTTGGGCGATCCCGAGGGGGCGGAAGAGGTCCTGCAGGAGGTCAACGTGGTCCTCTGTCGACAGGCGGAGCAGTCCGAAACGGTTACCAACTTCACGGCCTGGGCCTGCAAGATCGCCTACTTCGAGATCCTCTCTTATCGCAAGCGGCACCAACGCGACCGGCACAAGTTCGACGATCGCTTGTTGGATTTGTTGGCCGAGGAGGCCGTGCCGCACACCGACCGGTTCGAGGAGCGACGCCGCGCGTTGACCGAATGCCTGCATCAGCTTCCCCGGGCACAGCGGAGCATGATCCTGCGGCGTTACGGTCGCGACGGCTCGGTGCAGCAGATGGCCAAGGAGTTGTCTCGATCCCCCGGTTCGATCAGTCTGACCCTTTTCAGACTGCGTCGCGCCTTGTTGAAGTGCATTGACCGACGCGTGGCACTAACTGACTGAGTGAGGCCAAGGAGCCAGGTCCACCATGACATTCAAAGACTCGGACAGATTGCTCGAACTGCTCGCGCTTCAGGCCGACGATCGGCTCACCGACGAGCAGTGGGAGGAACTGAACGTCCTGATTTTCGACGATGCCGAGGCACGGAAAGTCTACCTGAAGCACATGTTCCTTCACGCGATGTTGCACCGCATCGGACGTTCGGTGGACGACGCGCGGGAATTGGAGGGGCTGTGCAGCGCCGAATCGGACGCTCCCGCGGGAGGCAAGCCGACCGAGCGGTCCCCGATCCTCGGCTGGCTGGGCGACGCGTTTCGCGGCGGGGCCGATTTTCTCTCCCGGCCCCTGGCGATGACGCTTCTGTCGGCCATCGCGTTGCCGGCCTTGTTGCTGCTGGTGCTCCTGTTAGGTCTGATGCGTCAAACGGAAGACGGGCCCGCGGTCGCGGTGGCCAAACTCACGGGAATGCATCGCTGTGTCTGGGAAGAAGACGGCGCGGAGCATGCCGTCGGCGAGATACTCCGTACCGGCCGGACGTTGAATCTGAAGGAAGGCCTGGCCGAGTTGACGTTCGACAACGGTGCTCAGGTGATTTTGGAAGGCCCGGCGACGTTTCGGGTGACAGCCGCGGACGGCGGTTTTCTGCGCCAGGGCGTGCTTACGGCGACCGTTCCTGAGCCGGCGCGAGGGTTTACCATCCGCACGTCGCTGGCGAATGTGGTCGACTTGGGCACGGAGTTCGGGCTTGAGGTCCGGGACGGCGTC
>JAFGFF010000473.1 GCA_016931075.1 Pirellulales bacterium
ATCGACATGGGCCCCGAGGCGGGCGAAGAGGGCGGACACGTCGTCGCCGCCGGTACGCCTGAGCAACTGGCCGACCAGGCCCGGCGCTATGGCCGCCTGAGTGAAGCCCAGCGCGCGAAGACGCTCCGATCGCACACGGCCGAAGCCCTCGCGCCGGTGCTCGAGGCCGGACCGCACGAGAAGCGAGTTCTTCACGATTTCGAGGCGGAAGCCCGGCGGCTCGAAGGCGATCTGGACATCACCGAGGTCGGCCGGACGACGAAGATGCCCTGGGAGGCCGACGGGCGGAAATGGCACACGCGAGATCGCGTCGGCCGCACGGGCAACCCGTGCCGATGGGACGGGCGGATCCTGGCCGACGTCGTCGACCGGATCGAGCAGTCCGACCTGTTCAGCCCGACCGATTGGAGCAACCGGGGCGTCGTCGAAATCCGAGCCGCCAAAAAATCGCACGGCTGGTTTTTCCATGCGATCACGGGCGAGGAATGGCTCTTGAAAATGAAGTTCCGCGTGCCCAAGAGCACGTTCCGCCGCGAGGAACTCGTGCCGAAGCTTGACCTGAAGCCCTTGAACGACATGCCCGAGCTGCCGCTCTACGGAACGCAGAACCGGACGAAGTGCCGTAACATCATCGGGCCGTGGCAGGAGGTCGAGCTGCGCGTGCACGCGTATGACGAGATCGACCGGCCCGTGTTCTGGGAGTTCGTCGACGCGGCGGTGGCCGGGTTCGGGCGGTATGTCGATCGGGCGAGCCAGAAGCCGGCCGACTTGATGCCCTGGAAGGTCCTGGGCCGCAAATGGCACCTCGCCCGAAAGGGGTTTTACGGCAATCCGACCGTCCGCTGGGACGTCTCGCTGCTGGAGCGGATTTTCGACCTGCTGGCCGAGTTAGCCCCGAAGGGCAAATACCAGTGGACGAACAAGCAGGTCGTGACGATGCATCTGCCGCGCGGCGGACGACGCCCCTGGGCGGCCGTCCGGACCAAGCGGCCCGACGCAGTTCATGTCCACCTCTTTGGACCGAAGGGCCGTTTCCCCCTAGGCCGCGTCACCGGCCTGGGCCACGACCCCTCGCTCCGCGAGGACCAGCACGACACGGACATTTTCACGCTGAAATTCTGCACGGCCGCTGACCTTCAGCGAGGCGACCTTGTCGCGTTCCTTAAAGAACATCTGGCGTCGCGGGAGGAGTAGAGAGACAAGAAGAAGAGAAGGAAACCGCGGATGAACGCAGATACACGCAGAAGGATGCAAAGAGAGGACTGTATTGCTCACGTAGCTGTTGTAAGGCTAGAAATGACAAGTTTCTTACGAGAGAGGGGAGCCACAATTGAACCGGATAACGTTTGCCAAACAGAAAGACTCCACTCTCCTCAGTTTTATCTGCGTCTATCTGCGTTTATCTGCGGTTCCATTATTCCGGACTTTCCGTTGACCGTTTCTTCATAAAAATGAGCTAAATATCCATGTCTGAGCCCCTTGTGTCAGCGCGATTTTTGTTCCGCTTCGCGGCGCCGTGTTGGCGGCGGGAACCGCTTTGGGTGCAGAGGGAAGCGGGGCTGGAGGAGAAGTATCGGTTGCCGGACTTTGGGGAGCTGGAACAGCGAAGCCAGGGGCCGGACGTCCGCGTGGCGTGGAGCGAGGCGGGCCTGGCGATTCGATTGGAGATGACTGGTAAGAAGCCGGCGGCCTGGTGCCGGGCGACACGACCGGCCGACAGCGACGGATTGCATGTTTGGATCGATACCCGCAATGTGCAGAACGTCCATCGGGCGAGCCGGTTCTGCCACCGGTTCTTTTTCTTGCCCGGCGGCCAGGGGAAAGGCGATCGGGAGCCCGTGGCCGGCATGCTGCCGATCCATCGTGCCCGAGAACCGCACGGCCCCGTTTCGGCCAAGATGCTTCATATCCGCAGCAAGCATCTGAAAGACGGCTACATCTTGGACGCCCTGATCCCAGCGGCGGCCCTGACCGGCTTCGATCCGGCCGAACATCCTGCTCTTGGGTTCACCTACGTCGTTCTGGACCGTGAACTCGGCCCTCAGACCTTCGGTCCCGGCAGCCCCATGCCCTACCAAGAAGATCCCAGCCTCTGGGCCACACTGGAACTGGTGGGCGGGTGATCAAATGGGGTGCCCAAGAAATGCGACAAGAGCGGTCCGATGAGGGGCCGCCCTTGGGGGTTGTTTTGTCTTTCAACGCTCAGGCCGATTCGACGACGTTGACCCGACGGCCTTCGCGATCGAAGTGGACGTAGCCGTTGCGCAGGGCGAACAGGGTGTAGTCGTTGCCCTGGCCGACGCCGTGTCCAGCGTGGAACTTGGTGCCGACCTGGCGAACAATGATATTGCCCGCCCGAACGAACTGTCCGCCGAACCGTTTGACGCCGCGACGTTGGGCGTTGGAATCGCGACCGTTACGGCTGGAGCCTTGTCCCTTTTTGTGTGCCATGGGTTCTTCCGCCGGAGTATCTGGTGTAGCAGTAAGCTAGTTCTTTGTAACGTCTTAGAACACTTCCCCCCGTGCCCGGCTGACTGGGCCGACCCGAGTGGAAACATCCCTTGTACCAGGCCAGCTTGCGACTGTCAAGCGGGAGAAGGCCCATGCGAAGGGCTTTGGCAACCAGCCAGATTGCCCCGTCCATCACCCTGGAGGGGGATTGGCCTCGGGGCTACTTCATGCCGCTGAGGCTGGGCAGGTAGACCCACTCGTAATCGGGCTTGCCCGGCTGGCCGCGGCGTATCTCGGCCTCGTCGATGTGCAGATCGTCACCGGGTCGCCAGAAGTTGAGCTTGAGCGTCTTCAGAGCCAACTTCCGGTAGGCCGTCAGAGGGCTGCCCGGCTTGTAGGCGGCCTTGTCGTCCTTCCACCGGGCCGCGTTGGTCAGGCCCTGGACGTAGATCGTGAAATCGTCGATCCGCGGGTCGATCTCTTCCCAGGTGGCCACGCCCCAGACCGTTTGGCCGACCGCGATTTCCTTCTTGGCGATTTGGACCGTGTCCAACAACGGATTGCGCACGACCGTGCCCGGGGCCTTTGACCAGCCGGGCAGCTTGCGGTCCTCGCGCTGCCGGATTGCCGTCATGGCCAGCGGAATGACCCGATCGGGATAGGCTTTATGGTGCTCGGGGCTTTCGAGGAGGAATTCGAGCACGGGCCGAATTGGTCCGTCTTTATATTCGAGGGTCAGCTCGCCCGTCTTCTCGTCGACCACTTCCGGATGCATCCAGCCGTAGCGGGGCGGCTTTTCCTTCTGGTCGGCCAACGGGACGTTCGTCAGGCAATAGACCAGGTAGTAGATCGGCTTGCGCTGCATCTTGCCGCTGGGCTGCGGCATGTCGACCCAGACGATCCGGAGCACCTTGCACTCGAACTTCAGGTTCCAGATGTCCCGGGCGAAGATGACGTCCTTGGCCCAGTCCAAGCCCGGATCGGCGTGGACCAACTCGGTCACGTCCTTGCGGGTGAAGGCCTCCTTCTCGAGACGGATTGGCGCGACCGCTTCCAATACTCCCCGGGCCGGGGCGCGGAACGGGGCCTGCTTGACGGTATCGCTCGGCGCGCCTTGTTGGGCTGAGGCTTTTGGGACCTCGTCACCCATCGCACCCTGGCGGCCTGACGCCGGCCACGACATGGCCAACGTCAATAGGGTCACTCCAAGCAAAACCTGACGGTTCATGAGCATCGCTCTCTATCGTGTTCCGACTCCGAGGGGGAGGAAGCCGTCGCGCGAACGGACCGTCCCGTGTCTCAAAGAAAACCAATCACAGTTCGCGGAAAAGGTGCCAGGCACCTTTTGCCGGAACGGCCCTTCGGGTGCTTTGCACAAAAGGTGCCTGGCACCTTTTCCGAACGCAACCACACGTCGCAGAACGGGATACGGCCCGGCAACCACGCGGATTGGGGCATCTAGCTAGTATAGCTGGACGGCATGGGCATGGTCAAGCAACGCCAACCCCCCAGACGGGCCCCGGGCTGAATCTGGGCCCAAAGATGGCCGGGAAGTCGGGTTCTCCGGGCTGGGAGCCCCGCGAGGGAACGTCCATGTCGAGCCCGAGGCCGTTCAGTCGCGGCGGCTGCTGTAGATCATGATGTAGTAGAGCAACGTCAGGATAGCCTGGAGCGTGGCGGCGACGTAGGTCAGGGCGGCCGCGCTGAGAACCTTTTTGACGTAGACCATTTCGTCCGGACCAACGATGCCCAGCTCGGCCAATTGGGTCTTCGCCCGGGCACTGGCGTTGAACTCGACCGGCAGGTTGATCACCTGGAAGAAGACTACGCAGGCGAACAGGAGGATGCCCGCCAACAGAAGCGGTCCGACCTTAAAGATTAGCCCCAGGATCAGGAGCAACATTCCGGCCCCGCTGCCGAGATTGGCCACCGGGACGGCCGTGTTGCGGATGATCAGCGGGGCGTAGGCCCGGGCGTCCTGGATCGCGTGGCCTGCCTCATGGGCGGCGATGCCGACCGAGGCCAGCGACCGATTCTGATAGACCTCCGGGCTCAGCCGCAGGACTTTCGACCGCGGGTCGTAGTGGTCACTCAACTCGCCGGGGATCTGTTCGATGGCGACGTTCTGCAGGCCGGCCGAATCCAAAATGTGCCGCGCTGCCGCCGCCCCGCTCAGGGGCGCGGCTATCCGTTTGGCCGCTGCATAGGTCGACCGGATGCGGAATTGGGCCCAAAGGCCCAAAAGCAACGCCGGGCTGATGATGATCAGGAAACGGGGATCCCAGAAATACATCATGGCTTTTATCTCCTTCCGAGCCGCGCCGCACGAAGCAGCGAGGCTGTCTTAGTTTATAGAATTTCCTCGGGTCCGCCCGCTAACCTAGCAGGCCGCCTTTGCCCGGACAACCCCGGACCGTTGGCCGCCCAGTCTACAGACCTTCTTCATTCTACGCTCGATTGGACGGTCCAGTTCGGGCTGCCCTGGGGCGAAAGAAGGAGACGCTGGTGGACACTTCCCACCCTCAGGCCGAGCCCCGAGGCCGGCGGGGGCGGAGAATAGCCAGGACGATCAGTACGGGCAGGACGAACCAGAACCAGTGGGGCCGCAAAGCCAAGAGCACCAGAAGCAGCGGGGCCGCGCCCAACAACCAGCGAGGGCACCGGGCCAGGTCGTCGTAGGCCAGCCAAAGCACGGTCAGCACCGATCCCACCCGCAAACAGGCCGCCTCCCACGCCGGCGTATCTCCCCACGCCATCAAACCACCCGCCATGGCCAACAGTATCAACCCAAAGATGCCGATGATGTGACGTCGCATGGGAACCAAGAGACTCAGATCCGATCCAGCGTGTCGATCCAGCGGGCGAGGCGCTCGATTTGATCGGGTTTGGGAGGGCCGGCGACGTCGCCGTACTTTTCGGTGACGACCGGGTATTTCATCTTCCGCAGCGCGGTCACGATACGGTCGATCTTTGGAGTCTGGGACGACTTGGTCGCCGTGGACACGTAGAAGGTTAGCCGGTGGACCGGGTCGTTCTCCGGCGGCCGGGCGGCCGGGACAGCGTCGATCACGGCCACCGCCCGAACGAGTTCCCGCTGGGCGAAGGCCACCTTGAACGCCAGCGCTCCGCCCGTGCCGCGCCCGCCGACGGCGATTCGGTTGCGGTCCACCGCGTATCGGCCAAGCAGTTCGTCCAGCACACGGACGACCTCGTCCTCTTCGGTGGGCGTCCATTTGTTCGGATCGCCCGAGGGCTTGGGGGCCAGCAGGATGACGTTGTGTTTGTCGCAGGCTTTCATGAACCGGGCCAGGAGGATCTCGTCCTTGATCATGCCCGGCTCGGCCAGCCAGACGATCAATCCGGCGGGCCGCGCGGCCGTGTAACCGCTGGGCACGTAACCCCAGGCGGCCTTTTTCTGCTCGGGCACTTTGACTGTGATCCGCCCGACGGCCGGTTTCTCGTCCGCCTTGGTCGAGTCTGCCGACGGGACGCCCGAATAGGCCGACGGCGGATCGGCTTGCGGCAGCGTCTCGGGCCAGGCGCCGAGCTGGACGGTCTGCTTTCGAACTTCTGAACCGCGTTGGATGGTCAGTTCGACCGATTCGCCCGGCTCCCGCTGGGCGAGGAGTTGGCGAAGCTGGTCGGCGTTTTTCAAGTCGGTTTTGTCGAGCTTGAGCAGGACGTCGCCCCGGGCGATTTTGGCCTTGGCTGCGGGCAGGCCGGGCAAGACGTCGCGAACGGCCACGCCCCGAGCGGCCGCGTCGGCCGGAGTCCGCATGGGCAGGATGCCCAGCGCGGGCAATTGGTAGGGCGTCAGCTTTTCGATCAGCGTGACGTTCTTTGTCAGCTCCTTGCCTTTGCGGCGGACGACCATCTCGACGACGTCGCCGGCGTAGAGCCGGCCAAGGATTTCGGTCACGTCGTTGGCCCGTTGGACCGGCTGGCCGTTGATTCGGACGATCCGGTCGCCGGCGAGCAAACCGGCCTTGGCCGCGGGTGAGCCGGGCTGACAGGCGGCAATCACCGGCGGGGCCGTGTTCGGATCGCCCTTGCCGATGTTGATGCCCATCAGGCCCGCGTAGAGATCTTTTCCTTGCTTCAATCGGGGCAGGACGGCCATGACGTCTTCGACGACGACGGCAAACCCGATGCCCGAGTCGTACCACTCCGATCCACCGATGATTTCCCTAGACCTTGGGGACAGGGGTGCCAGCATACCCAGCACACGGCCTTGCAGGTCGATCAGGGGGCCGCCGTAGTTGCTCGGCGAGGTGGCGGCGTCGGTCTGGATGGCCTTGCCCCAGACGCGGTTGAGCGCACTAAGGATGCCGACCGACACGTTGGGCCGATTGCCCGGGAAGGTGCGCCCCACGGCCACCGTCCACTGGCCGACCCGCATCTGCGACCGTTTGGCCAGGTCGGGCACGGGCAGCGGCGAGGGGACGTCGATCTTCAGCAACACCAGGTTGCGGCTGTGGTCGGTGGCGATGAGCCGGGCCGGCTTGCGGGTGTCGTCGGGCAGTTGGACCAGGATCGAGTCAGGCCGGCGAAGGAAGTTGAACGCACTGGAGATGATGTAGCCGTCGGCGTCGACGACCAGGCCGGTGGTCGGCCCAGTGCCTAAGAGCATCTTGCCCAACCGCTCACGACCGCCGACCGTCTCGATCCGCACGACCGACGGGCCGACATGACTCACGGCCGCCTGAAAGGCCTTTTGTTCGAGTTGTTCCAGGTCGTCCGCGCCTCGGCCCACGCCGGCCAACGCCGACACCAGAGCGACGAACACGAGTCCGGATCGAATCATCATGGGGATGTACCGTTGGTGACTATCTTTCAAACTCGTCTTTCCCCGGGGTGCCACTGGCTCTGCCAGTGCCGGGGTTGTTTCCTTGTCCGTGGTTGTTTTCCTGTCTGTAGGAGGCGACTCCTGTCGCCGATTGTCTGGAAACCGGGCCAATCTCGTTCGGCGACAGGAGTCGCCTCCTACAAAGTGATCCAGTTGCCCCCGCCCCTCATTTGTCCCCCTTCGGTTCCTCCCGGCACTTCAGCTCGACGTCGATCAGATCCCGCCCTCGCAGGATGGTCATGTGGACGGGCTGGTGCCGTGGGTAGTAGCGCAACTCTTCTCGCAGCACCTTGCACGACTGGATCAGGCGGTTGCCAACCAGCAGGACCAGGTCGTCAGGCTTCAAGCCCGCGGCCGCGGCGGGTGAGCCGGCGACGATGCTGTCGATGTAGGGCGGCGTGCGGTCGAGTACGTCAGGCAGCGGGACGATGCCCAGGGCGGCCAGGGTGATCGGGTTGCCGGGCATGTCGCGCTCGGCGTCGGGCTGAGCGACGAACTTGCCCTCGCGGATCGCGCCGATCGATTCCCGCAGGGCGCTGATCGGCACGGCGTAGTTCAGCCACGAGTTGTCCGCCGTGTTGCGAAGTTCCTTGCCCAACATGCCGATGAGCTTGCCCTGCCGCGTGACCAGGGCCCCGCCGGCCGCGCCGGGGTTGTTGGTGATCGCGTCGAGGACGTAGATCGGCCCGTCGTATCGGGTCTCGAAGACGCCCCGCCGGGCCGAAAGCGTGGTCCGGACCGAGACGACGCCGTGTTGCACGCTGACCAGCTCCGGGCCGGTCGCCACGCCGAACAGGTTGCTCAGGGCGAGGATGGGCGTTCCCGCCATGACCTCGACCGCCTCCTGCAGATTGAAGTGGGACAGCTCCTCGGTCTCGATCTTCAACACGGCCATCTCGAGCCGCGGGTCGGCCCCGAGCAGCTTCGCGTCGAACTGCCGCCCGTCGTGCAGCGTGATCGAAATGTATTCGGTGTCCAGCACATGGCTCCAGACGGTCAGGATGTGGCCCTCGGCCGAGATGAGGATCCCGGTCTGATAGGCCTCCATCCCGCGGAACCCGCCGGCCCCGTGGATCTTGACGATCTTGGGCATCACGTCGACCAGCGTGGCCGACAAAGGCCTGCCGGCCGGCGCGTCCGCCTGGCCCTGGGCCGACGACGTCAGGAAGACGAAGCTCGAAAGGACGACCGCGACGAACATAGTCCAGGTGGCACTGGCGTTTCGCCAGTGTGAGAGCGGGAGAAATGACACTGGCGAGACGCCAGTGCCACCCTGTCGGTGCTGACCGTAGGCCGGGTCGTGACCCGGCAGGGCTGATGTGTTCATTTCGGGCATTTGCCGGGTCACGACCCGGCCTGCGGATGGAAACATGGATTACTGGGATCTGGCGGGTTGCAGGTCAAGTGTTTCGAGCGAGAAAGCGCCGTAACGCTGCCGGGCGAAGTGGACTTCCATTCGGGCGGGACCCCAGTGCGCGCCTTCCTGGCGGTCGTCGAAGAAGTAGACTTCGCACGGGTCGACGTCGTCCTCGGGGAACATCTCCAGGGCCAGGAGCCGGCCGTCGGCAGGATTGAAATAGAACCGGCACTCCGCGCCGCCGAACGTGCCCACCAGGACGTCGACCAGTCCGTCGTGCCCGACCAGAGGCGCGGTGCCCAGGTAGTAGACGTCGCCGAACCCGTCGAGCCCCGCCACGGCCAGCCGCCGCCAGAGGTGCAGCGCCAGGAACAAACCACCGCTGTGGGCCGGTTGGAGACGCTTGCGGTCTTCGTCGGCCGGTGTCCAATTCAACTCGCCCTCGGGCAGTTGGGCCTTGACGCCTGCGTCGGCCAGCTCGAAGCGGAAGGGCTTGCCGCCGGCCGTCTTGCCGGCGACGGTCCACGTGCCCTTGGCGTCGGCCAGACCCGCCCGATCGACCCAAGCTTGCCAGACCCGCTTCTGGTGGAGCTGGTTGTAATAGTAGTTGGCGTAGCCGCGTTTCTTCTCGAAGTGCTTCTTGATTTCGGACGGCATGGGAACCGGGGCGGGACGTCGTGGCCCGCCGGGATGATGCGGGTCGCCCTTGGGCATCATCTTCTTGAGCTTCTCGGGCAGCTTCTTCTTCAAGTCGTCGAGCTTCGGCGCCTTTTTGTCCTTATCCTTATCCTTATCCTTATCCTTATCCTTCTTGGGTTCCTCTCCGGGTTTAGGCGGGGTGGGCGGTTTGGGAACCGGGGGGCGGCGTCCTTCCATCTTCGCCAGCAGGTCGTTCGGATCGTGAACGCCCGACAGGCGGACGAGGATTTCGTGCCGCTTGCCGCCGCGGCGGAAGACCAGCGGCAGCCGCCAGCCCTTGGGGAAGATGCCCAGGACGTTCTTGAATTCGTTGGTGGTGTGGATGGGCCGTCCGGCGAACTCGATGATCTGGTCCTTGATTTCCAAGCCGTTGCGTACCGCGTCGGACGTCTCGACCACGTTGTCGACCAGCACGCGGCCGTCGTCGTCCGAGGCAACGACGGCGCCGAGCGTGGCGTGGTCGACGATCCGCCCGCTGTGCAAGTAGCCGAGGAAGTTCTTGATCTGGTTGATCGAGATGGCGTAGCCGACGCCGACGCTCACGCGGCCCCGTTTCTCGAACGAGCAGCGGCCGTTGATTCCGATCAGGCGTCCCTGGGCGTCGAAGAGCGGCCCGCCCGAGTTGCCCGGGTTGACCGCCGCGTCGGTTTGCAGGCAGTCGGCGTATTCCAACAGCGTGCCCGACGGGTATTGATAGCGGTGAGTGCCCGAAATGATCCCGTAGGTCACGGTCGGCTGAAAGTCGGTGGCCAGGAGGAACGGGTTGCCCATGGCGAAGACCCAGTCGCCGGGCCGGGCTTTGTCGCTGTCGCCCAAGGGGGCGGTCGGGAAGTCGTCGCGTCCGAAGAGCTTGATCAAGGCGACGTCGCCTGTCGGATCGAGCCCCACGAGCACCGCGTCGTAGACCTTGCCGTCGGCCATGCCGCAGCGGACCCAATTACCGCTGGGTTTGGTGACGTGGAAGTTGGTCAGGGCGAAGCCGTCGGGTGAGATGACCACGCCGGAGCCGCCGCCGCGACCCGAGGCGCCGAAGACGGCCAGTACGGCGTTCTTGGCCCGATCCATCACGGCGATCCGGTCGTTCTCGGCCGCCAGCACGGCCGGATCGACTTCCAGCGGCGCGGCGCTGGCCGTTGCCGCGAAGGCAAGGGCCGACCCGAAGAAGAGGATCAGAAGGAGGCACGCACGTCGCTTCATTTCACGATCCTCGCGTCGCACAGGTCGAGATGGTCGGCCACGTCGAGCCCGTTGCCGAAATCGACCAGGATAGTCAACCGGCGGACGCCTGAGAGGTCGACGTCGAGGGCCTCGGGCGGATCGGACCCGCCGAACGCCCGTTCGTACAGGACACGGTCGTCGCCGCGGATTTCAAGCCGGACGTGCCCGGCGGGCCGTGCCCGGTCGTCGATGCCCACAATCGCCTTGAGCCGTGAAAAGGCCCCCGGCAACAGGTATTCGACCTGAGTGCGGCTGTGCACGGCCAGTCCCTTGGTGTATTCCTTGCCGCCCAGCCGCAGCGGATCGGGGCTCAGGGCCCGATCGGAGCGAGGGCGGAAGAACTCGGCTCGCTGGGGCACGTTCTTCGGATCGCCAAAATAGGGCCAGAAGCGGACCGACTCAGGCTTCAGGTCGCCCAAGTAGACGATCTTGCCCTGCGAGAAGTCGAGTTGCACGAGCTGCTCGAGGGGCACGGCTACGTCGAGCCCGGCCGGCGTGGTTACCTGAAGGGCGCCGTCCTTCAGGCTCATGGCCGCGACGGCCCAGTTCGCGCCGGATGCCTCGGTCAACTGGCCGAGTGTCTTTTCGAGCTTGCGGCCCGCCGGCTGCCGGTAGATCAGCCCAAAAACCTTAGACCGTTTGACTGGCAGGACCTGTTCGTCGAGCGTGAACGAAACCCGGTCGTCGGTCACGTCTCCCAGGAGACCGTCGTGGTAGTTCAGGGCGTCGCCCTTGCGGGTGATCAGCCGATCGCCGTCGGCCGTCGAGGCCTCGTCGACCAGACGGTTCCATTGGGCGGCCGTTTTGTCGTCGAGCTTGCCGAGTTGAACGCAGCGGAGGTCCCGGGCGGGAATCGTAAGGGTTTCCTTTCCTCGGGTCAGAACGGCTTGGCCCTTGTCGACGGTGAATGTGTTGCCCAGGACGACCGACCCGTCGACCAGTTCGACGCGCACGCCGGAAGGCGCGCCGACCGTGGGCCGTTTCTTCGGGGCCACACGCATGACCCGATCCAGGGGGACCGTCTTCTCGCCCTCGGGTGTCTGAAGAGTAATCCGCGCGG
>JAFGFF010000474.1 GCA_016931075.1 Pirellulales bacterium
GAGTCGGACACCGATCGGCGGGGTGTCTACCTGCCGCCGGCCGAGTTGCACTGGTCGCTTTACGGCGTGCCTGAGCAGTTGGAAAATGACGCGACGGAGGAGGTCTATTGGGAACTCCAAAAGTTCCTCGTCTTGGCACTCAAGGCGAACCCGAACGTGCTGGAATGCCTCTTTACTCCTCTAGTGGAGGAGACCACGCCGCTGGCCGACGAGTTGCTGGCCATGCGGTCGGCGTTCCTCTCGCGGCTGGTCTACCAGACCTACAACGGCTACGTCATGTCGCAGTTCAAGCGGATGCAAGCCCATCTGCGGAACCACCGCGAGCTGAAATGGAAACACGTCATGCACCTGATCCGGCTGCTCATCTCGGGCACCACGGCCCTGCGCGAGGGCGTCGTGCCGGTTCGGGTGGAAGAACATCGAGAAGCGTTGCTGGCGATCAAACGCGGCGAGATGCCGTGGGAAGAGGTCGACCAGTGGCGTCTCCGTTTGCACGAGGAGTTCGACCAGGCGTTCGAGCAAACCAGCCTGCCGGAACGCCCGGATTATGAGCGAGTCAACCGATTCCTGGTCAAGGCCCGGCGATCGGTAGTGGAGGAATAGCCGTGTCGCAAGCAGGTGAGGCTACCGTCACGCTCTTTCGGCCGGTAGGCCAGAAGGAACTGAACCTCGTTGAGCAATCGGGATGGCGGCGGTTTCCGCCACGGCTACCAGAACAACCGATCTTCTACCCCGTCCTGAACGAGGAGTATGCCATTGAGATGGCCCGGGACTGGAACACCAAGGACCCCAATTCGGGCCACGCGGGTTTTGTGTTGCGGTTCCAGGTTCGCCAACAGTACATTGCCAGATACGAGCCGCATGTCGTTGGCAACCGACGCCATAGCGAGTATTGGATTCCCGCAGAGGAACTAAACGAATTCAACGACAACATTGTTGGACAGATTGAAGTGATCCACACATTTCACGGGAAGGACTTGTCCAGGGACAAATGACTTTCGACCAACGCCTACAGAAATACGTCGACGAGCACCCGTACCCGCTGCTGTTCGCCACGATCAGCGGCGCGCACCTGTACGGCTTCCCGTCACCCGACTCGGACTACGACCTGCGGGGTGTGCATGTGCTGCCGTTGCGGGACGTGGTCGGTCTGCAACCTGGCAGGGAGACGGTCGAGCGATCAGGCGTCGACGACGGCCTGGAACTCGACCTGGTGACGCACGACGTCAAGAAGTTCTTCGCCCTGATGCTCAAGAAGAACGGCTACGTGCTGGAACAAGTGTTCTCGCCGCTGGTGGTTCACACGACGCCCGAGCACGAGGAGCTTAAGGCAATCGCCTCCGACTGCGTCACGCGCCACCACGCCCATCACTATCTGGGCTTTGCCGCCACGCAATGGAAACTCTTCCAAAAGGAGCATCCGCCGCGTGTCAAACCGCTGCTGTACGTCTACCGCGTCCTGCTGACCGGCATCCACCTGATGCGTACCGGCCAGGTCGAGGCGAACCTGAACCACCTGAACGATTGGGCGAAACTCCCGTACCTCCCGGAACTGATCGAGCGAAAGCAAGTCGGCCCCGAGAAGGGCCACCTTGCCGAGGCCGACTTGGCCTTTCACGAACAGGAGTACGAACGCCTGTGCCGGGAACTGGAGTCGGCATACGAAACAAGCTCCCTACCCGAAACGCCCTCGGGCGCGGCGGCACTCGACGATTTGCTGGTGCGGGTGCGATTGGGAGACGCGTGATACCAGTCCCTGGCAATGGCCATGGCCTCGTGGTGGAGTGACTCTTGTGGAGATGATTATCCTGATGGGCGTTCAGGCTTCAGGCAAGTCGACCTTCTGCAAAGAACGGTTCTTCGACACGCATGTTCGTGTGAACCTGGACATGCTGCGAACGCGGCATCGGGAGAGTGTCTTTGTGACAACCTGCCTGGAAACTCGACAGCCGCTGGTTATCGACAACACAAACCCCACATGCGAGGATCGGCAACGCTACATTGCCCCGGCCAAGGCGGCCGGGTTTCGCGTGCTGGGCTATTACTTCCAGTCACGGATCGAGGATTGCCAGAGGAGAAACGCAGGCCGTCCCGAATCTGCACGAGTACCGTCACAGGGAGTCCTGGGCACGTACTCGAAAATGGAACTTCCCCGATTCGAGGAAGGCTTTGACGAGTTGTACTATGTGCGAATTGCCGACGACGGTCAGTTCGCCGTTGAGGAGTGGTCGGATGAAGTTTGATGATCTCGACAGTAAGATGCGGGTATTCGAGACCGCCTACGATCTGTGCGTGCTGCCGGGCATATTCATCGTGGCGAGGTTGGACGGCCGGAACTTCACTCGGCTGACGAAGGAAGTCCACGCCTTTCAGGCTCCCTTTGACGACCGGTTTCGGGACATGATGGTGGCCACCACGGAACACCTGATGACCTGTGGGTTCAGCGTCCTCTATGGCTATACGGAAAGTGACGAGATTTCGTTGCTGTTCGCGCCGGGAGAGAACGCCTTTGGCCGGAAAGTGCGAAAGATCAACTCGGTCCTTGCCGGCGAGGCCAGTGCGCGGATGTCGCTTCTCCTTGGGGATGTGGCGTGCTTCGATTGCCGCGTATCGCTTGGCTATCCGTGTCTGGTTAGCAAGGCAGAGTGAACTGGACAGGCTTACGTGAGTGTGGGGGGGGCACCAAGATGTGGTTGAGGGTAGCGTGAAGGCGTTACCCTTGGGGGCGACTGCCGGAAGCCAAACCACGTGCGACGGCCTAGGACTGGTGGACTCTGGAAGGGGCTGATCGAGCGGCTGAAGCGACGGTATGTGTTGGTGCCAGTTTGCCCGGAGCAACTTGGAGAGATACCGACACCGAGGACGGGCGAGATGTTGTACGGGACGGGGGCCGCAGGTGCTCAACAAGGGACTGCGGACCATCGCGCCGGAGAATGGCGAGGACGTGACCCGGTTTCACGTGGACGGCGCGAAGTACACCTTGGAAAACGCCGAGATTGTCGGCGCGCGTCGGGCCTATCTCAAACCTTCCTGCGACCGCGAGGACGTGACCTGCGAAGAGCTGACCCGGGCTGGCATCAGGGTGATTCGTGTTGGATAAGGTCTGGGCCATTCTTGCCCTGCCGTTGGCTGAAAAGAAGCGACCATGCGGCAGTGCAAACGCCCCGAAAGAGGTATGCGACGGGCCTTCTGAAAAGTCGAGAGGGAATTGCATAACCACCTTGCAGTGAACTGGTTACGCCATGTTCTGCTGATCGCAAACTTGACTTGTTTCCTAAAATACGGTATTTTCCAAAACAGGAAAATGAACGATTTCAGGAAAACGCCTACCGAATCGGACATCATTGAGCGACTTCGACGGGGCGAAGTCGCGCTGCCACCGTTGCGCCTGGAAATCGTCGAAACAGAATGGGCCGGCGAGGGATCGGCCGTATGGGATGCCGTCGTGGTTGCGTCGTACAACGACCAACAGGCCAAGTTCGTCGTCGAGTGCAAGGCCCTGTCGACTCCACGGGGGTTCAATGGCGCGGTGCAGCAAATACAGAGCCAGCCGTTGCCTTCTGGCGTTCTGCCGATGGTGATCCTTCCCTATCTGCGCGATTCTCAGCTTCGAGAGTTGGAGGCACTGGGAATCAGCGGTGTGGATTTGTGTGGCAATGGGATTGTCGTGGCCCCGGGGCGTTTCACTGTGTCTCGGACGGGCGCAAAGAACCAATTCTCGACCTATTCGCCGATCAGGAATGTCTACCGCAAGAACTCCTCGATGGTCGGTCGGGTGTTTCTTGCAGTGCCCTCCTTTGAGAGCGTTCAGCAGATTCGTGAGGCAATCAACGCCAGAAACCTGCTCCTGTCGCGTTGGAGAAAGACACCGATGGGACTGAGCACCGTCTCAAAGGTGCTCAAGGTGCTGGAGGAGGATTTGATTGTCAAGCGAAACGAAGGAATTCGACTCCTCCAGCCGGATAAGCTGTTGGAATCGTTGAAGGACAATTATGCCCGGCCAAGCAATCCGCCTCGCATTCGGCTGAAACTCGAAGGTGATAGGGCAGCCATATTGCGTCTGCTGACGGAGCAAGCCGACGCGGCCTCGGTTCCCATGGTAGCGACTGGATTGTCATCCGCCGCGCGGTATGCCGTAATGCAGCGAGAGGATATACTGTCGGTCTACTGCCCACGAGTCGACGCCTTGCGAGACTGCCTGGACGGCAAGGAAACCGACCGATTTCCCAACGTCGAGTTGATCGAGACCGACGAGCAGCCCTTGTATTTCGACACGAGGGAAGCGGATGGGTTCTGCTGGGCGTCACCGGTGCAGACGTACCTTGAACTCATGGCGGGCGACAAACGCGACCAGGAAACCGCTGAACAGGTGAAAGCCTATCTCCTTCGCAGCTTGGGAGTCACGGATTGATGAACCTCATGCCAACGCTTCAGACGGCTCTGACCGACGTGCTATACGAGACGAGGGATGAGGCACTGCGACTGATCATTGGCGGCGGCTACGGCATCTATCTCAAACGAGAATACGTCCGGGAGAATGGGATTCGGACGCTACTGCGGGAGTGGCCGGAAGCCCGGTCCACGAACGATCTCGATCTCTTCCTGCGGCCAGAGTTGCTCGTCCACTCGGCACGACTGAAGCCACTGGGGTTGGCACTCCAGCGTCTCGGTTACAAGGTCATCAGTGGAGCGGAGAAGTTCCAGTTTGCCAAACCGGGACCGGGCGGGGGACGGGCAGGCAGCCTCAAAATCGACCTGCTGACAGGCCCGAGAAGCAGTTTCGATGGAACTTCGGCCCGAGTTGACGCGAGGCGAGTTCGACCACGTCCATCGGTCGATGTTCATGCACACCCGGTCGACGAAGCATTGACGCTCGAAGAAGGTCTGTTGCCATTGACAATCCATGGCGTCACGAGTGGTGGCATCGCCCATGAGGCGACGGTGTTCATTCCGCACCCGCTGACTTTCACCATGATGAAGCTGTTCGCATTTCGTGACCGGCTGAACGATGAAAGCAAGGATTTCGCTCGCTATCATGCGTTGGACATCTACACGGTGCTGGCCACGACCACGGAGAAGGAGTGGACCGAGGCATTGGAGCTTCGTGAGACTCACCATGCGGCACCAGTCGTCATCGAAGCTGCCCAAATCGTGAAGGACCATTTCGCCGGCCAAGACGGCCTGGGAATGCTGCGGCTCCGAGAAAGTCCCTACGCCAGGCCGGACCTGCAATTGGACGAATTCCTCGATGCGTTGCACGAGCTTCTTCTGCCGTAGAGCAGCTTAGATGAGGCGGCTGGGCCTTCACATATGGCTTTATCAAGGCACTCATCTCCGTGGACCGCTCGTGTCGGCGTTTGAATCACCACGAATGTCGAAGGAGTGCCGCAAGGAGATGCGATGAGCGAGTACCAGTACCTTGCCTTTCGTGCGATTGATCGGGCGGTGAGCAAGAAGAATCTGGCCTACATGCGGCAGCAGTCGACTCGGGCCGAGATTACTCCCTGGACGTTCGAGAACGAGTATCACTTTGGTGATTTCCACGGCAACACCCTGGAGATGATGCGGCGGGGGTACGATCTTCACCTGCACTATGCGAACTACGGCATCCGCAGACTGCTTGTGCGATTGCCCAACGGTGTTCCGAACGCGAAAGCCGTGAAGCCCTATTTCCCGGGTGACTCGCTCGTATTTCGCAAGGATAACAAGGGGCCTGGCGGCACCTTGGTCATCCAACCGTACTACGAGGGGAGCAGTCTCGACCCGCTATGGGACTTGCACGAACTGATCGACCGGCTTGTGCCGCTACGGGCGGAGATTATGGCGGGCGACCTGCGGCCTCTCTATCTGGCTCATCTGGCGGTGATCGGCGACGACGACCATGATCCCGACGAGGCGATAGAGACGCCCGTGCCGGCCGGGCTGAAGAAACTGACGGATGCACAGTATGCCTTGGCCGAGTTCTTCGGGCTTGGCGAGGCGATGATCGCGGCGGCGGCAGAGCAAAGTGGGCCGCTGCCGGCGGTGGTGGATCAGCGGAGTCGGTATTCCGAGTGGCTCGCCGAGCAGCCCGAGGCGACGAAGGACGCCTGGCTGGCCGAGTTGCTCAGCGA
>JAFGFF010000475.1 GCA_016931075.1 Pirellulales bacterium
CCCCTTGATCCCGCCACGATCAAGTGCGAGCATCGCCTCGGCGGCATCTTGAAGCATTACTATCGTGATGCGGCTTGAGCGCGTCCTCTCACGTTCACATGTTGACGCGTGGAACGTGCGCGCCGACGTCGAATCCGGCGGTTCGAAGCCTTCTCTTCGAATGGAAAACGCCCGACTTGCGTCGCTCGATTTGGCATTTCGGATTCTCCGCGACACCGACTTCATGCTTCAGATGTAGATGTTTTCAGTTCTCATTGTTTTTTTACAGGGCGGGAACTTCTCCCACCCGTACCACGTCCAACCCGGTGCGACGAGGTGCTGTCGGACCATTTCTTGTGGGACCCTAAACGGAGGGACAAGGCCATGCGACGGTTCTTTGCGATGGGGCTGAGCGTTTTGCTGATAGGGGGGCTCTTGGGGGCGTCGGCCATGGCCCAGGGGCTCTTGGTGGTGACCAATGCGTCGGATCCGGTCCCGCTGCCGCGTCCGGCCGTTCGGCCCGGGCCGGTCCCGCCCATGGCCTACAAGATCAAGGAACTGACCGTCAACGCCCGGGTCGTCGACCAGATCGCCCGGGTGCAGGTCTCGCAGACGTTCGTCAATACGGGCAGCCGGCAGATGGAAGTCAGCCTGCTGTTCCCGCTGCCCTACGACGGGGCCATCGAGCGGATGACGTTCCTGGTCGACGGCAAGGAATTCCCGGCCAAGCTGCTGCCGGCCGCCGAGGCGCGGAAGATCTACGAAGGCTACGTCCGCCGGAACCAGGACCCGGCCCTGCTGGAATGGATGGGGACGGGCATGTTCCAGACGAGCGTGTTTCCCGTTCCGCCCGGCGCCGAGCGGACCGTGCTGCTGCACTATAGCCAGGTGCTGCGCAAGGACCAGAACCTGACCGATCTGCTCTTCCCGCTGGGCACGGCCAAGTACACGTCGTCGCCGTTGGAGAAGCTCGAAATCAAGACGTCGATCGAAAGCTCGATCGAGATCAAGACGGTCTACAGCCCGACGCATTCGATCGACATCAAACGGCCCGACGCCCACCACGCGGTGGTTCACTACCTTGCGAAGAACGAGGTGCCCACGGGCGATTTCCGCGTGTTCTACGGCGTCGACAAGGGCAAGATCGGGGCCGGCGTGATCAGCTACCGGCCCGAGTCGGGCGAGGAGGGCTATTTCCTCCTGCTGGCCTCGCCCCAGATCAAGAAGGACGACGACCAACCCGTGCCCAAGACGATCGTCTGCGTGTTCGATCGCTCGGGCAGCATGAGCGGCGCGAAGATCGATCAGGCCCGGGCCGCGCTCAAATCGGTTCTGAACAACCTCCGCAAGGGCGACCTGTTCAACATCGTGGCCTACGACAGCGACGTCGAGACGTTCAAGCCGGAACTGGAGCGGTTCAACGACACGACCCGGGCCGAGGCGATCGGCTTCGTCGAAGGGCTCTCGGCCGGTGGCGGCACGAACATCGACGCGGCGCTGGCCACTGCGTTGGACATGCTCAAGGACTCGTCGCGGCCCAGCTACGTCATCTTCATGACCGACGGCCAGCCGACGATGGGCGAGACCGACGAGATGAAGATCGTCCAGCGGAGCCAGGCCAAGAACCGCGTCCGCGCGCGGATGATCAGCCTGGGCGTCGGCTACGACGTGAACTGCCGGCTGTTGGACCGGCTCTCGCGGGCGCACTTCGGCAAGAGCGAGTTCGTCCGGCCCAACGAGGACATCGAGGAGATGGTCGCCCGGGTCTACAACAAGATCCACTCGCCCGTGATGACCGACGTCACGGTGAAGTTCGAGTTCGACTCGCTCAAGACGGAGGAAGGCCCGCCCATCCGGCGCGTCTATCCCAAGGAGTTGACCGACCTGTTCGCCGGCGAGCAGTTGGCCATGGTCGGGCGTTACGCCAAGACGGGCGCGGCCAAGGTCAGGATCCGCGGCAAGGTGGGCGACGACGCCCAGGAGTTCGACTTCCCCGTCGAACTGACGTCGAAAAGCACCGATCAGAAATACGCCTTCATCGAAAAGCTCTGGGCCATGCGCCGCATCGGCGAGATCATCGACGAGATGGACCTGCACGGCAAGAACGAGGAACTGATCAAGGAGCTGGTCGCCCTGTCGACCAAACACGGCGTGCTGACGCCCTACACGTCGTTCCTGGCCGACGAGACGGCCCCGGTGGGCGACCTGGCCCGCGGCAACGCCAAAGCTCCGGAAAAGACCCGCGAAATGCTCCGCCGGCTCGACGAAACCGACGGCGTGGCTGGCCTCTCGCAGCGCGAGATGAAGAAAAACCTCCTCGAAGCGCAGTTGGCCCCCCAACAAAAGATGGCCGGCGACATGAAAATGCGCGACATCGGCCAAGATAAAGACCGGTCGGTCGGCGCGGTGCAGATGGTCGACAACCAGGTGCTCTACAAGCGGGGCAACGTTTGGTACACGTTCGACGTCGCCAAACAAGATGCCAAAGAAGTCGCTGCCAAGGCCACCGAGGTGAAGCGTTTCAGCAAACCCTATTTCGAGTTGCTCAAGAAGAGTTCGCCCGCCGCCTCCAAGGCCCTATCGCGCCAAGCCCCCGGCGAAGAGATGATGCTCGAAATGGACGGCAAGGTTTATCGCGTGAAGTAACCCTTGAAAAAACAACTCACCGAATTGAGGTCTGTAGGGAACGCCCTCCGTGGCGTTCCATGAACAGCGAGTATGACCCATTTTCACGGCCCGCGGAACGCCACGGAGGGCGTTCCCTACAGAACAGGGGTCGCGAAGCGACAAGAGGGATCGAAACGCAGGGCACGCTGTCCTTGACCGTTATTGACAGTACAAACCGGAGTCCGAAACCTCTTGGGTCTGACGGCCCCCGGATAGCCGAGCTATCCGGGCTACCCGCGATGGAAAATTGTAACTAACACAGGGTGCCATGGCCACGCTTGTCGTGGCCATGCGCTCTCCGCGAAAGCATGCCCACGACGAGCGTGGGCATGGCACCCGTGCATCATCATCACAGGAGTTAAGAACATGACCCGATTCAACGTTCTTCTGGCCATGGTCGGCGCCGGCGTGCTGGCCGCGGCGATGACGGCTGACGAAAGACAAGCTCCCGTCAACCAACAGGCCCCCTTGGTCAACCAAAACATGCCCCAGCCCAACCAGCAGGCAGCGCCGGCTAGCCGGCAGGCGGCGCCGGCCAGCCCAGATGCGGCTCCCGCCAGCCAGAAGGAGGCGCCCTCTCGGTCCGAGGCCCGCGATCGGGGGCTGACCTGGTTGAGCGAGCATCAGGCGGCCGACGGTTCGTGGGGGCAGCGGTACAAGCTGGCCGTGACCAGCTTCTCCTGCCTGGCCCGGCTGGCTACCGACGAAGACCCCTTCGCCGGCCCGGGCGGTCGTTCATTGGAGAAAGGCCTCAACTATATCCTGGCCCAGCAGAAGGACGGCATGTTCGCCCAGCAAGGCGGCAACTGGATCCACGGTCAAGGATTCGCCACGCTGGCTCTGTCCGAGGCCTACGGCCGGAGCCTGACCTGCAAGACCAAGCCCGACATGGACATGAAGGCCGTCCGCGAGGTCGTCGCCAAGGCGGTCGGCCAGATTGCGGCCCACCAGTCGAACTCAGGCGGATGGTGGTACACGCCCGGCAACAAAAACGGCCACGAAGGCTCGACCACCGTCTGCGCCGTCCAGGCCCTGGTCTCGGCCGACAACTACGGCATCCCGATCGACAAGGAGGTCCTCGCCCGGGGATTCGAGTACCTCAAGCAGTGCCAGAATCCCGACGGCGGCTTCGACTACCAGCTTGGCCCCGGCAATGCCAGCATGAAGGAAGGCACGGCCGGCGGCGTGGCCACACTTGGGCTGATGCAGAAGTTCGACTACCTCGTCATGATGAAGGGCTACCAGTTCCTCCTGAAGACCACGCCGCAGGTGATCAGCCGCGAGCGGTTCCCCTACTACGGCCACTTCTACGGGATCATGGGCATGCGTCTCTTGGGCCAGGAGTTCAAGGATTTCCGCGACAAGACCGACGGCTACATCACCGGCGCCCAGACCGACGTCCTTTCCTGGCAGCGCCCCGACGGCTCCTGGCCCATCCGCGGCAGCCACCTGACCGGCGCCGAAAGCGAAGACTACGCCACCGCCTTCGCCTCGCTGATCCTCTCGATCCCCGACGGCCGCCTGAGCATTTTCAACCGCCAGAAGCCCAAACCACCCACGGTCACGGCCAACGCACTAGCGTCTCTAACGATAGCCTGTAAGCCGGGCAATAGTCCGTAGGCCGGGTCGTGACCCGGCGAGCAATGTGGGGGTGAAATCGGAATTCGCCGGGTCTCGACCCGGCCTACGGCTGAATCGACGGGCAACGCCCCCTCTACTGAACGAAGCGAACCGGCAGGGTACGGCCCCCTTGACCCTGGGGCCGTCCGGTGCTACCCTAGGGTGAATAACGGTGCGAGACCGACACGACCTTGCTTTCGTGTTGTGTTCATTCAACTTCGAATGTAGCGGCCACCCGGGCGACGCGAAGTCCTCAAGACTCACAACGTTCGCCTCGGTATCTTGCTTGCGACCGCGACTGATTCTCTTGCTCCCAGGGCCTTGCTGGCCCGCTTGCGGCGGTCGTGCCACGCGCCGCATGGCTTCCCGGAACGTCACGCGGCGTCTTTGTAGGCGACCGCTCCACACATTCGTTGTTTTATGAAGTGAGTACATTGATGCAATTCGACAAACTTGGTCTCCTCGAGCCGATCCTCCGCGCCGTCCAGGCCGAGGGCTACAAGGCGGCCACGCCGATTCAAGCGAAAACCATTCCTCGGATTCTCGAGGGCCGCGACCTGATCGGCTGCGCCCAGACGGGCACCGGCAAGACGGCCGCGTTCGCCTTGCCCACCCTGCAACGGCTTTGGGACCGCCCCGCGCCGCCGAAGCCCACGGGCAAACGGCTGCGAACGAAGAACGGCCGCGTCATTCGGGCGTTGATCCTCTCGCCGACGCGCGAGCTGGCCGTGCAGATCACCGAGAGTTTCTCCACGTACGGCCGGTTTACCGATCTGCGGCACACGGCTGTCTACGGGGGCGTCTCGCAAGGTCCCCAGGTCCGCGCCGTGCAGCGAGGCGTCGACATCCTGGTCGCCACACCAGGCCGGGTGCTCGATCTGATGACTCAGGGACATATCGACTTAAGCGGTGTCGAGATCCTCATCTTCGACGAGGCCGACCGGATGCTCGACATGGGCTTCATCCACGATCTGCGGCGGATCGCCTCGAAGGCGCCGAGCCAGCGACAGACGCTCATGTTTTCGGCGACCATGCCCGACGCCATCCGACGCGTGGCGGCCGAATGGCTGCAGGACCCGGCCCATGTCCAGGTGGCCCGACCCGACGCGACGGTCGACAAGATCGAGCAGTCTGTCTACCTCGTCGAACCGAAACAAAAGGTGCTGTTGCTGACCGACTTTCTGCGGTCCAAGGCCGGCGCGCGCACGCTCGTCTTCTCGCGGACCAAGCACGGGGCCGACAAGATCGTCCGCGTGTTGACCCGCAACGGAATCCAGGCGGCCGCCATTCACGGCAACAAGAGCCAGGCAACCCGACAACGGGTGCTCAACCAGTTCAAGTCCGACCGGCTGCCGGTCCTGGTCGCCACCGACGTGGCCGCGCGAGGGCTGGACGTCGACGACATCTCGCACGTCATCAACTACGACATGCCCCACGATCCCCAAACCTACGTCCACCGCATCGGCCGCACGGGCCGCGCCGGCGCCGCGGGCCGCGCCGTCTCGTTCTGCGGACGCGACGAACAGGCCCAACTCCGCCTGATCGAACGGCTCATCCGCCAGTCGATCCCCGTCGAAAGCCAGCACCCCGGCCCTGCGCAAGAGCCCGTGCAGGACCCTGGGCAAGACACCCGGCCGCAACCGGTCCCGCGACCCACGGCCCCGTCGCCTTCGAAGAACTCGCGTCCCTCGTCC
>JAFGFF010000476.1 GCA_016931075.1 Pirellulales bacterium
AGGACTGGTTGCTTCATTTCTCGGCGTGGGAAGTCGTCTTCTGGGTCGCCGTCGTCTGGATTGGCGTGGGTCTGCTGCGTCCGATGGCCGGGCGGCTCTTGCCCTCCGACGAAGACGGCGAGGACGAAACGGTTCCCGAGGGCCCGTCGGCGTCCAGTCCTTTGTACACCGCCTATCGCAACACGCTGGTGGTCGTCATCCTCCTGTTCGCCGCCTATCTGGTCTTCGAGTTCTACAAGCTCGGGTTTCACGAGTTTCCGAAAGGGTTTTATTACTCGGGTTATGCCCACCAGGGCGCGGCCTGGCTAACGGTGGCGTTGGGGCTGACCACGGTGATTCTCTCGTTGGTTTTCAGCGGGCGGACGCTACGAGATCCGCGGCTCGCGCAGCTTCGCGCCCTGGCCTGGATCTGGTCGATGCAGAACTTCGTCCTGGCCGCGGCCGTCTACAACCGTTTGGCGATTTATGTCGGCTTCAACGGTATGACGCGGATGCGGATCGTCGGCATTTTTGGCATGTCGGCCGTCGTGGTTGGGTTTGTCCTCGTTCTCTGGAAGATCGGCCACAACCGCACGTTTGCCTGGTTGCTGCGACGCCACCTGCTGACGGTCGCCGTGGCCGTCTATCTTTTCGCGTTGACGCCGTTGGACACGATCGTCGTCAGTTATAACGTCCGCCAGATTCTCGCCGGCGATCTGAAACCCTCGGTCCAGATTACCGAGCACCCGATCAACGCCGAAGGCGTCCTCCTCCTGAGACCCTTGCTGGAGTGCAAGGATCGGATCATTCGCGAAGGCATCCGCGCGATGCTGGCCCAGCGCGACCAAGACGCCGAAACGCTGGCCAGAGAACGCGCGAAGCTCGGCTGGACGGCCTATCAGATGGCCGACCAGCGGGCGTTGGAAGGATTCCGCGCCAATCGGGCCGAGTGGGGAACATTCCGCGGAACAACCGACGCGGATTCGATCAAGCGGCAGGAGACCTACGATGCGTTCAAGAAGTACGCGTATCAGTGGTATTAGGCCGACAACCCACTGCTGGACTATTCCAACCTCGTATATCGCTTATGCATCGACTTCAGCAACGCGTAGTCTCCGCCGTCAGCCTTCTTGACCGCCTGGAGGTACTCGGGTCTCACTGGACTTGTTGCAGCGCCGATGGTCTGCTCGGGCCAGTAGGTCAGCCCGCCCTTATGGGAATACTGCCAGATATTCGCCAGTAACCTGGCCCATCTTCCATTCCCATTGAGAAAAGGGTGAATCTGTACGGCGCGATGATGGAGAAGCACGACTTGCTCCTCGGGCGGAAGCTCGTCCTCCCATTGTCTTAGTCGCCGCACCAGATTATAGACTTGTTGATTTACCTGGTGCCAGGTGATCCCGAGATTCAAGTCCACTCGTCTGAATTGGCCGGCCCAGACCCACACGTCGCCAAACATCTCCCGATGCAGCCTGCGCATCCAATCGATGTCGAACGGGGCAAGCCTTCTGCCGGGTGGAGCCACCAGGTATTTGACATGCGCCTTACGGACGTTTTCTTCCTCAACCCGACACAGCTCCCTTCTTGTTTTAATGGAACGGTCCTTCAACCCTGACGGGTCGATGGGAGTCTCGCCGGGAATGGGCGTCCATATCGTCATCACGTTGCCCAGAGTTTACGTTCCGATCCGGCCATCAACTCATGTACCGTGCGATCGAGCATCGCCTCTAGGTCTTCCTTTCCAGCGGCCTGAGATTCCAGCGCGGAAGAGCCGTGTACGAGCGCCACAATGCGTTCCGCTTTCTTTCGAGCCTGCTGCTCTTCGAAACGGAGGACGTCCAGTATCGGCTCGAATTTCAAGCTCATTCCAAGCGTCTTCGCGACCGCGTCCACGTTGGCAAAAGCAGCTTTCTGGAACCCATCGCCCAAGATTCGCTTAACGGTGGTCTTGGGCACGCCACTACGTGCCGAGAGTGCCGAAATCGGCATGCCCAGTGCCCGTCGTCGCCGTTCGAGTAAACTGCCGTCCATAGTGTCGAACCTCGTCGCAAGCGTTCCATTCGGACAAATCCAGAATGGCCCATATATGGACCATGATATTGGCTTATCGGTCTATTCATGGACCACATTCTAACAAAATAATAGTATCTACAGCTCCAAGACAATACCATTACCTGGGGGGAAGCTACGACACAGAGCCATAAGTTGTTGATATGACGAAGATTGTGCCTTCTAGAGAAACACGCACCCGATACTCGACCGAGGCCCGAATCCGGGGCAACTGTCGGGTCTGACCTACGGCGTTACCACTTCTCGTCATACTTCGTCCAGAGCAAATCGCCCAGGTTCCAATAGGCGTCGGTCGTTTCACGGCACGCCTCGCGGGTAATGCGCGTCAGGTAGGCTCGGGCCTTGGCCGGATCCTTCTTCAAAAGCTCGGTAGCTTCTTTGGCGACTTCGTCCTGGGCGGCCAGATATTTTTCCTGCAGCGGATCGCGCACGGTGGCCACGTCGTTACGCATGTCGCCCCAGCGATGGGCCGCCAGCGTGGCCACCCGGTTGAACGCCCACCAGGCCGACCGCCGGCTGAAGCCCGTCGTGCGGCCGTCGGTTTTGTAATCGGCCGGCAGATCGGTGATGCCCGCGTAAAGCGGCACATAGGTCGTCATTGCCGTGTTCGAGTAGCCCAACCAGACAATTCCGCCGACCTCGTCGGGCAGGTGGCCGCGAACTTGGATCACGGTGGCGTACATCGTATACCATCGGGCCAGCGATCGCTCGCCGAGCCGACCCCAGCCGCCGTTGATCTTCAGCACGTCGTTCATTTCGTAGGGCATGAACGGATTGGCCAGAGGGCTTTTCACGGTCTTGCCCGACTCGTCGGTCACGGTCACGTCCTTGACCATGTCGAACTCGGTGCCCTCGTAGGTGTCGCGGAAGATCTCCATGATCCGCTTCGGGCCGACCGGTTGATCCGGTTTGACCGAAAACGGATAGTCGTTGTGGCCGGGAGCCAGTTTCAGCGAGGGGGCCAGCATGTCCAACACCCGCCACTCGCGCCGGGTCGTTGCGGCGCCGATGCGGTTCTCCGGATCGTAGGCCCAGTTGAACCGAAACGGCTCGCCACTATCGGGATTCCAATAGCCGAGCTTCTTCGCCTGCTCGACGACGTTCTTCGAGGCCATGAACCAATCGGGCTTCGAAAGGTCGATTCGGCCGATCCGCGCGCCGTTGGCCACGACCGACACGTGGTCGTCGGGCACGCGCTGGGCGGCCCAAACCGCGCCGACTTCATCCTTGCCTGGCCCAACGATCTCCATCACCCAGACTTCGTTTGGATCGGCGATCATCAATGCTTCGCCAAAGTCGCACCAGCCGTGCTTCTCGATCAGCGCCCCGCCCAACTGGATAGCCTCGCGCGCGGTGGTTGCCCGTTCGAGCATGAGTTGAGTCAACGTGTCGCAGTCGATCAGACCCTTGTCGCTCTTGAGTTCCTCGCGGCCCTCGAAGGTCGATTCACCTATGGCCACTTGCCGCTGGTTCATGATTCCGTAGACCGCGTTGATGTAACCAAACGTCTCGGGCACTTCGGCGATTCGGCCGGTGGCCTGGCGAGCCAGCCGCGGCATGGGCCCCGTGTCGTCTTCCTTGCGTTTGGTCAACGCCCGCAGACTGCCCGGAGCATGTTTGGCCGCCGGGACCACGCTGATCCGCGAGCCGTCGCGGTGGCTGTCGCACGTGTGCGAGGTCATGACCGACCCGTCGGTCGACGCCTTCTTGCCGACCATGATCACGGTGCAGGCCGGCGACAAATTGACTGAAGCAACGAAAAGAAATCCGACGGAAAGACCGGTGGTGAGGATCGAAGTGATTCGCATCGCGTTCTCCCTGGTGCACGGTGGATCGAGTACGACGTTATGGGGTGGGCCGGCCGTCGAGACAATCGGGTGCCTCGGGCCACTTGTCTATCATAGCAGGAAATCGAGCCGGGGGGAGATTTTCGGGCCGGGACTGCTCCGTAGAAAACTCGCG
>JAFGFF010000477.1 GCA_016931075.1 Pirellulales bacterium
AAGCACTTCGATATACTGACAACCAGCGAATCCTCCCTCCAAACCAAACAGTTCCCAGTCGCGTACTTGTGGGTAAAGACAAGGTCACGACCCGGCCTACGAGATTGGCCTTTTTCTGCCTGACCTTGATCGTTAGATGGACCACTAGCGCGAGCGACAGTGCATTGCGCGCAGGATGATCTCACGGGCAAGATACCCGTGCCACCCCTCTACGCTGATGAAAGATTAAAGATCAGTCGCCTTGGCCGCAGTCGCCCACCGGACCTTGGGTAACTTGGTCGGTGGAACGCTGGGACAGGATCTCGGGGGCCGTGTCCTGGTAGGAGAAGGCCGTGCCCAGCCCTCGGCACGAATCGGTGGGCACCGTGTAGCTCTGGTCGATTTGGACGACCGCGCCGGCGACGTCACCCAACTCAGTGATCACGGCGTCGCGTACGGCGGACAGCCCACCGACCACGCCGATCACGAGCACGGTAATCAGCAGAATCCACTCGAACGTCAACACGCCCGAGTCTTCACGGCAAATCCGACTCAATAGGGTTTTCATCGAAAAGGCCTCTCTGTTCCGAGGAGAAAAGGGGGAGGGAGGAGGAAGGGGGTCGCGAGGAGGGGGAAAGGGGGCCGGGGCGTGACGGGCACGCCCCAGCCAGAGTTTACCGACGAGTCATCATCCGAAGTGTGCCACTGTCCATGCCAGAAGGAGTCGTGCGGGGCGCTGGGGCCTGCACGGCTCGGGCCGGACAGTGGCACACAGGCATAGCTCGTTGTTCAAGTGACAAACACCACGTTTAGAACGGGTTTTCGTCGGCAGGGCACGGAATCACGGCGCCCTGAGTCACGATCGGAGCGATCGGACGCTGGTTGTCGATACCGGCCTCGTCCACGTAGATCGAGTCCGAAGCACCATCCAGAATGCAGTCGGGAGTAGTGACCTCCCAAGGCTGGATGATCCGGTACGACTGGTCGAGCGAGATGACCGCCTCGGCCACGTCGCCCAGTTCGGTGATCACGGCATCGCGAACCGCGCTGAGGCCACCGACGATCCCGATGGCCAAAACCGTGATGAGCAGGATCCACTCGAAGGTTAAAACACCTTCGTCCTCCTGCCAGCATCGTCGAAGCAAAGCTTTCACACTGCCACTCCCAATACCGTACGGTTGAGGAAATACCCACCCGGCGCGGGCCGGGTACGTCGGTCAGGCTCCAAAAGGGAAGAAGGGGACAGATTCGACTTGAGCGAGTCCCCTGTCGGGCGGTACCGGCAAGCCGGACCCGTCCCCGCTTCCTACCTAACCAGGGCCTTTTACTAGGCTCATGACTATCCAGCTTAACTAGACTGCCCATTGTATCAACAAGAAAACGGGCCTCTTGGCTATTTTCACCCCCCTAAGGGGCCATGGCGGTTAGGGCTGTAACGGCCTGCGGCCCGCTGGGTCCAACTGGAAGCCCTGTTAACCCAAACAGTTCCTGCTCTAGGCGGGAGGCACTCCCGTCCGCCTGTTAACAAAAATGTTCCTCTTGGTTTTGGGTGCCATGCTCCACGCTTGTGTGGACATGTGGAGCCTCGAAATGCTGCGGAACATGCCCACGCAAGCGTGGAGCATGGCACCCGATCTCCTATTTCAACGAGCTCCTATCGCTTCCCAAGCCAGGAGACTGGGGGCAATGGGATGCATTGGTAACCTGCGTCCTGTTTGGCGGTTGTGCGGAAAGAACTCGATGTACCGATAGCGGAAAGTCGATGTCTCACTCGGGTCTTTTCGTCCACCGACGCAGGAGAGAACGTCATGCACGCCGCCCTGATAGCAGTTTTGGCGATCGCAACCGGGCCGGAGTACCAAACGAATGCCATGCCCGTTGAGGTCACATGCGGGGCCCAGGCGTGCGGGCCGATGGTGGCCCAGTCTTGTGCTTCTTGTGCAGCGCCGGCGAAGGACGGGGGTGTGCTCGGGTGTCTGAGGGACTGGTTCGGGCCGATGCCGCAAACCTGCTATACGCCTCGATTCGGCTGTTATCCGGGTAACGGCCGCTGTATGCACCGGTATCCGGCGTTCCACGGCTACTACTATCGCAAGCCGTACAACTACCGCACGGCGTTCGACTACCCGTGGTATGCAGCTCCCCACGAACCGCAAGCCTACGGCGACTGCGGTTGCGATCCGATGATGGATCCGTCCATGATTCCTTCCAACGCGCAGCCCATTCCAGTCGAGCCGACTCCCGCGCCGCGCTAGTCGTCGGACCGACTTTGTTCCCCTTATGCGCTCTTCCGCATGTGCTCCGCTGCGCGCCAATTGCGGCATTGCGCATTTGCTCAGCCGAGATGTGCCACGAAATGTGAGCCGCTGACGATCCGTTTTGGGCACAAAGTTGATTTGAGGGCGAATTGGGTACGTTTGAAGTTCAAAAATTCGCCACACGGTTCACGGCTACTTGACAATCAATGAGCGATGCGCACAATGACAACTGTGATGAGTCGGCCCGTTCGTCTCGCGGTCGGGGCCTTCGCACGACGCGATGAAATGCCGCGTGAGGAAATGGTCGGCTTCCTGGCAGGGTGGTGAGTGCATCTGCAACATGGATCGATCATCTTGGGTCTCGCCGTGAAGCGATTGCCCGACGGGGTAAGTGCGCCCTGCACAGGAAATGCGGCACACAAGTCGTGGTTGGTGCAAAGGGCTATTGGGCTTCGCACGAGGAGTGACACGGTAGCATTCTCATTGCCGCCATGGATTCCGGGCTTCCGTTGGTCGCCTGGTTGTCATTGCTTTCGCGAACATCAAAAGCAAGGGGGGGCGGCGACCGTAGGATCGATAGTCGGCGGCAATGGTCGTGGCCGGGAAGGCCCCCCCCTTCGTGTTCCGTTTTTTCCACTCGCCCTCCAATCCTCTCCTGCTTCGTCAGGCGATCTGCCATGGCCACATGCTTGATTGGCCTGGGGGCGAATCTCGGCAATCGCCGTCAAACGCTCGAAGCGGCTGTTTGCGCGTTGCAGCGCCACGAAGCGGGCTCCGTCGTCGCGCAAAGCGCGTGGCACGAAACGCCGCCGGCCGGTGGACCGGTCGATCAACCGAGCTATCTCAACGGCGCGATCGTGCTCAAGACGTCATTGTCTCCTGAATCACTTTTGGCCGTACTGTTCGAAATCGAAAAGGAGTTGGGGCGGCGTCGTGACGAGCGGTGGGGACCTCGGACGATCGACTTGGACTTGCTGCTCTACGATCAGTGCGTTCTCGACTCGCCCGAGTTGACGTTGCCGCACCCACGGATGGCGTGGCGGCGGTTCGTTCTCGTCCCGGCGGTCGAGGCGGCCGGCGCGATGGTCCATCCGACCACCGGCTGGACGTTGGATCGTCTGCTGCGTCATCTCGACACGACCCCCGACTACGTCGCGCTGGCCGGGGGAATTGGCGTGGGCAAGACGTCGCTGGCCGAGGCGCTGGTCCAACGCCGGAACGGCCGTCTAATCGCCGAGAAACTCGATGCCGACGAGTTGACCTCGTTCTATGCCGATCCATCTGGCCGTGCGTGGCGTATGGAGCTAGAATGGCTCCACCAGCGGGTCGAACTGCTGGCGGCCGACCACTCGGCGTGGGCCGAGCCCCGGTTGGCGGTGAGCGACTTCTGGTTCGGCCAGTCCCGGGCGTTTGCCCGTGTGTGGCTTCCGCCGGAACGGGTCGACGCCTTTGAACAAGCATGGCAAGAAGCTTCGCGGCGCGTGGTCCGGCCGAAGCTGACCGTGCTCGTCGAAGCGCCGCCCGACGAGTTGGCCCGGCGTGTCGACCGGCGAGGCCGGCCGTTCGAGCAAGGGCTGGACGCAATCCGGTTGGGCCAGATCCAAGACGCGATTCGAGCCGCCACCCGCGAGCCGGATGTCGGGCCCGTGTTGCGATTGTCCGACGGCCCGACCGAAACGATGCTGGCCGAACTCGACGCGGCGGTCGAGGCGATGCGTCCGTACTCTTGACAGGAACACTCGTGAATACCACTCCCGCCAGACCGACGTGCGTGTCGACGGTGCGCGAACTCCGCGAGGCCGTGGCCGGGGCGCGCCAGGTGGGCGGGACGATCGGTCTGGTGCCGACAATGGGCGCGTTGCACGAGGGCCATGTCAGCCTGGTCCGCGCGTCGAAGGCCGAGTGTGATTTCACCGTCGTGACGATCTTCGTCAATCCGACGCAGTTCGCGCCGAGCGAGGACCTGGCGGCTTACCCTCGCGCGCTCGAGGCCGATTTGGACAAGCTGGCCCAGGTCGGCGCCGACCTGGTGTTCACTCCGCCCGAGTCGGAAGTCTATGGGCCGGCCCATTCCACTTGGGTCGAGCCGGGCAACGTCGCCCGATCGCTGGAAGGCGCGTCGCGGCCGGATCATTTCCGCGGCGTGGCGACGGTGGTGCTCAAGCTGCTGAACATGGCGCGGCCCGACGTGGCCTTCTTCGGGCAGAAGGACTATCAGCAAGTGCTCGTCGTGCGTCGGATGGTGGCCGACCTGGACGTGCCGGTGACGATTCGCGTCTGCCCCACGGTCCGCGAGCCCGACGGGCTGGCGATGAGTTCTCGCAATGCTTACCTGAGCCCCGACGCGCGACGCCGGGCGGCCGTTCTCTGGAAGAGCCTTTCGGCCGCGCGGGAGATGGTTCAAGAAGGAAACCGTGACGCAAAAGCGATCCTTGCCCGGATGCGCGAGGTGCTCCTTTCGGCCGAAGGGCTCGTAATCGACTACGCCGTGCTGGTCGATCCCGAATCGCTCGAACCGGTCGCCCGAGTCGACGCCCAAGTCCTCGCCGCCGTCGCCGCCCGCCTCGAAGGAACCCGGCTCATTGATAACTGCATGATAGATCCACCCTCATCCTCCAGCCCCCAATCCCCAATCCCCAATCCCTAATCCCCCCATGCGCACCATCCTCTTCCTCATCCCGACCGAACTGGCCGGCATTCCCGTGTTCGGTGTGGGATGGCTGTTGGCCGCGTGGTTGGTATTCGCGGCGGTCCTGTTGGGCCATACGGCGTGGAAGCGGGGTGTAGGCAGTGAGTTCTGGGGACACGTTCCGCTTCTGGTGCTCGTCGGAGCGATCATCACTTGGGTGCTGCCCGCCGTGGCCAAGCCGGAGGGTCTGCCGATTCGCGGCTGGGGTTCGATGGTCCTCCTGGCGGTCGTCGCGGCGACCGTGTTGATGGTCTATCGGGCGAGGCGACTCGGCCTGGAGGCTGATCCGGTCTTCTCGCTTGTCTTCTGGATGTATCTGTTTGGGATCGTCGGCGCCCGGGCATTTTTTGTCATCGAGTACTGGCCCGACTTCCAGAAGCCGACGCTGGGCGCGACCCTGGCGGCGATCGTCAACTTTACCGAAGGCGGGATGGTCGTCCTGGGATCGTTGATCGGCGGGATGTTGGGCATGGTCATTTTCGTGCGCCGGCACGGCTGGCCGATCCTGGCCGTGTGCGATCTGCTGGCGCCGAGCCTGATGCTCGGGGTGGCCATCGGGCGGATCGGCTGCCTGCTCAACGGGTGTTGTTTTGGCGGGCCGTGCGACCAGTCTTGGGCGATCACGTTTCCGCCGGAGAGCCCGCCGTATTGGAGCCAACTCGAACGAGGATCGCTTTATGGGATGACGTTCGTCCGGGACGAGGAAAAGAGACTGATTTTGCCGCCGACCATCGAGTCGGTCACACCTGGCGGGCCGGCCGACAGCGCGGGCTTGCGCGAGGGCGATCGTCTTGCTCGTATCAACGGCAACCCGCTGGGGGAAAACGACCCAACCGTCTACTGGCAGCTAGCGGACGTCGCAATGAAGACGCCGCCGGTCGAACGGTTGGTGATCGAGACGACCGACGGGCGGCGCCTGGAGATGCCCGTGGCGCAGCGGAGCCTACCGACGAGCCCCACGCAGCCGATCAGCAGTCTGAATGCGGCAGTCTTGTTCGTGTTTTTGATGGCCTATGCCCCGTTCCGTCGGCGGGACGGCGAATTGTTTGCCGTGCTGTTGACCCTTTACCCAATCACACGGTTTCTGCTGGAAATCATCCGGACCGATGAGACGGGGGTGTGGGGCCTGGGGCTGAGCATCTCGCAGGTGGGCAGCCTCGTGTTGCTGGCGGGCGTGGCGGTGCTCTGGGCGGTCGTGCTGCGTCAGCCTCGCGGTTCGTTGGCCCGGTGGCCTGTCGGCCCGGCCACTCCTTCGCCCGGGGCTTGAACGGTCGGCCCGGGGGCGTTAGGCTGTGGGGCGAGTCGGCGTTTTCTTTCCCGCCTTGTGGCGGGCGCCTTTGTGGGTTGAAGCCCCCGTGTCTGGAGTACCCTGACGATGAGAAGCCCCCTGCGAAATGCTCTTGCCTGCGTGCTGTTGGTTACCCTATCCGCGACGTTCGTTTGGGCCGACGAAGCGAGCCACCGCGCGGCGGCCGACGATTTGCTGGCGGCGATGAAGGTCAAGGAAAATCAGATCGCGACGGCCAAGCAGATGCTCGACGCCATGGTCGCGCAAAGTCCGGTCCTGCAAGCACAAAAAGACATTCTCGAAGAGTTCTTGAAAGAGTGCCTGGCATGGGATGCTGTTAAGGACGACTTTGCCAAGATGTACATGGAGGAGTTCACGGAGTCGGAACTCGAGGAGCTCGCGGCCTTTTACCGAACGCCCGTCGGCAAGAAGTTGGCGGACAAGACGCCCGTTCTGGCCGGCAAGGGAGCGAAGATCGCTTCTGCCCGCGTGCAGAAGAAGATGCCGGAACTCCAGCAGAAGATTCGCGAGCGGCTAAGTGCTGGCCGTATGTGATGCACGCCACGCCAACGAATAGAAACCCGTCCTTCCCGACATCAAGGAGGCCATTCCATGGCTAAGAACAAACAAGCGGTTATCGACGTGTTGAACCAGGCCCGATCGATGGAGCTGCTGGCCATCGGGCAATACATGAACCAGCACTACGGGCTGGACGACATGGACTACGGCGAGTTGGCCGCGCAGCTCAAACTGATCGCCGTCGACGAGATGCGCCACGCCGAGATGTTCGCCGAGCGGATCAAGGAACTGGGCGGCGAACCAACCACCGAACCGGCCGGTAAGGTCGAGACGGGCCAGGAAGTCGAGATCGTCTTCCCCTTCGACGCGGGCGAAGAAGACGGTGCGATCACCGCCTACAACGGGTTCCTCCTGACGTGCCGCGAGAACGGCGACAGCGTTAGCGTGCAGCTCTTCGATACGATCATTGACGAGGAACAGACGCACTTCAACTACTTCGACAACGTCGCCCAGCACATCAAGAAGTTGGGCCCGGCCTATCTGGCCCAGAAGGCGGGCACGTCGTCGGCCACGGGCCTGACCACCCAAGGCTTCGTCGCTCGGCAGGCTGGAGCGTGAGCTAACCGCCCGTGGAAAAGGGTGGCACTGCTGGCTTGTCCAGCAGTGCGAAGCGGAAATGCCCGGAAGAGCACTGCTGGACAAGCCAGCAGTGGCACCCGAAGGTCCGAAACCCGACTTTTTCAACAGACTGCCGAGGCCAACTGGTAGCTGGGGCGAAAGGCCGCGATGACGGGGGGCAGAGCATTTGCGCCCCCCTCCATCGAGGCACGTCTCGGCACGGGAAACGCCCCAACTCGAACTAGGCATTTCAGAAAAGGAAGACTATGATGAAGGGGTAGGGCGAACCCTGAAGGTCGCGAGGATTCCGTCGTGATCTCAGGCATTGGTATGACCTACGATAAGGGAGGCAAATCGACACGGAGAGAGGCAAACCGGGCGGAGAAGGCATCCGAGAAGAGCGTCCTAAGCGGTCTTTGGACACTGTAGTCTTTGGACACTGTAGTCTTTGGACACCTGGGGGACGTGCGATGTCGATCCAGATTCGATGCCCCAATGGCCATGTGCTCCGGGTGAAGGAGTCATTCGCCGGAAGGATCGGTCTCTGTCCGGCCTGCAAGGCGCCGGTCAAGGTGCCCCAGATCCACCGCTCGCTCACCGAGGACGACATCATCGAGGTCCTCGGCCCGCACGACGCCAGCCGCAAGCCGCCCGGCTCCAACGGCGAGGCCGCCGACGATCCGATCGAGTTGGGTCCCACTCAAGGCAAGAATGGTCCTTCTCCACCGAAGAAGATTTGTGCCAAGTGCAACCGCGAAATCTCGGCGGGTACCCACATCTGCCCCTTCTGCCGAACCTACATCGCCAATCTTAGCGATTTGTAGTCGGCGGCCGGCCCCTTCGGTCCAAGAGGGGCCGAAGACAGGATGACCGATCTGGATGGCCGACCAACTCTTGGTGGGGGGCGAGTCAACTCGTTGTTTACAAACCACTTGCGCCAAAGCGGCCCCGGGACGCTGGTCGCCAAACCGGGCACTCAGCTATAGTAGTGATATGCGGGGGGACACCTCACCGAGGATGGCGACGGCTGGGAAGCCGCCGCGGATTGAATGATTGAGAAGAGCATCTCCGTGGTCAGCTCGAAGACCCTACTGACCGTCTTCGGGACATGCGACCAGCACTTGCGCAAGCTCCGCGACGGGTTGAACGTGGGGATCTCCGCGCAGGACGGGCAGATCCATATACGAGGGGAGGCCGACGCCGTGGCCCGGGCCACCCATGCCATCGAGCAGCTTCAGGCCTGTGCCCAGCAGCACGGGGACCTCGCTCCCGACGACGTGGACCGGGTGTTAGCCGAAATCGCCACCGGACAGGCCACGTCGCCGTCGGCGCCGATTGTCGTCTACAACGGCCGCGAGGTCCGATCCCGGACGCCCGGTCAGGCCAAGTACATCGAAGCAGTGCGACGAAACAACCTGGTGTTGTGCGCCGGTCCGGCGGGCACGGGCAAGACCTACCTGGCCGTCGCGCTGGCCGTGGCCGCGCTGCGCGAGGAGCGGGTTCGCAAGA
>JAFGFF010000478.1 GCA_016931075.1 Pirellulales bacterium
GCCGAGGCGTTGGCGTAGTCGACGCTGATCTTGTTTTCCGCCTTCTTCTTGGCCACGTCCAGTTCATACTTCGCCACGTTGCATTGGAGCTCGGCCAGATCCTTGTCGATCTCCGCCAGGGGGGCGCCGGCCTTGACCCGCTCGCCTTCGCGGACCAGGACGGACGTGAGGACCCCTTGCTCTTCGGCGGGCACCCGCGCTTGCTCGATCAGCGTGACTCGACAATTGGAAAAGGAAAGGGGAATCGCCTGGGCCGAGGCGTTCGACGTTCCCAAAGCGACCAGAATCGCGAACGCCGTTGTTTTTTGGAGAATGTGCATCTTATCTCTACTCCTTTTCACCCTATTGGATGCCCTTGCTGACTCGGAACATGGCACTCTGTAGGGAACGGCCTCTGTGCCGTTCCGCGGTTGACCGATTCGTCGGAACGCCACGGAGGGCGTTCCCTACAGGCACGTGTCATAGTGATAAATCACGATCCGGTTGAGATACTACACTAGATCCTCGTTTTCACATTCCGATATGCATTTCCGGCGTTTCTCTTTGAGAACGGGCCGCGCGCTCGACTCCCTGCCGCCGGATCAGAAGAACCGGAACAGGATCCGCGATTGGACCCACGCAATCAGGTCGTACAGCAGGACGTAGCCTGCCGAATGGTGGCCGCAATAGACCTTGGCGCTGACTTCGGCGCCGGGCAGCAAGCGGCTGAACTTTTCATGATCGAAGGCCGGATCGGTGATTTTGACCTTAATGAGCACGGTGCTGCCCTCTTCGGCCGATCCGGCGTCGACGTTGTCGCGGATCTCTTGGATCTCGCCCGTGTAACTGTTTTCCGGCTCGGTCTTGAGCATGAACGTCACCGGCAGGTTCGGGCCGAATTTTTCCTGGGCATGGCGGATCTCGCCCATCCGCTTTTCCGGCATCTTGATTTCCAATTGCCAGGAGCCTTTGGTGTCGGCCACTTCCAACAACATCTGGCTCGTCTGGACCGGACGGCCGGAGAGCAGGTTTTCGATCTCCCAGGTGACCACCTTCCCGTCGATCGGGCTGGTGACCGTCATGTTCTGGACTTTCCGCTCGAGGATCTCGATCTGGTTTTTGAAGCTCCGCTCATTCTCCTCGAGGACCATGATTTCATTGTCCAATCGGGCGCGGTCTTCCTCGTTCCCCGTGTTTCTGTGTTTATCCCAGCGTTTGGCGCGGAGCTGACTCTGTGTCGTGTTGAGCTTCCCCCGGACCTCTTCGAGCTGTTTGGAGATCTCGGGGTTCTGCAACTCGATCAAGGGCTGGCCGGCCTTGACTTCCTGGTCGTGGCGGACGTCGATCCGTTTGACCTCGCCGTCGACTCGTGCATAGACGCCC
Source organism: Pirellulales bacterium (assembly GCA_016931075.1). GTDB lineage: Bacteria > Planctomycetota > Planctomycetia > Pirellulales > Thermoguttaceae > JAFGFF01. Next base: position 1,363 of record JAFGFF010000478.1, read on the forward strand.
CGCTGCAGGATCGGCTCGAGGGTCCCGTCGGCCTTGAACTGGAACTTCCACGGCACGACGATCAGGGCAATGATCACGATCAGTACGATGATGCTGATCGTGGTCGTTTTGGGCAGGTTCTTCGCGCGGAACAGCCACTTGGTCTTGCCCAGCAGACGCCAAAGAGGCATCAGGAACAGGTCCTGGTGCTCCATGGCGTTAGCCAACGCGGCCGAACTGTGTTGTGCGACGACGTCGACCCGGTGGAGCATCGTCTCCGGCAGGCGGCTGTCCTCGATCCGCTCGACGATCAGCGCGCCGATCGGCTCCTCGGCCTTTTCCGGATCCTCGGGGTCCTGGGCTTCTTCTCCCAGCGGAGGTCGGGACAAAGGTAAGACGGCCACCGTCTTCGAGTGCGACTCGTCGACGTACTCCTGCACGGCCTCTTCGACCTGCGGGGCCATGTTGCTCGTGTCGCCCGTGTACCAGACGGCCTCGCCCGTGTCGACCACCCGGGTGGCCAACTCGCCCAGCAGCCGCACCGTGTTCGAGCGTTTATCAAAAAGGTCCTGGCCGCTGACGGCTTCGATCTTGCACTTCCGCCCCCGGCGAATGGCCACGCTCACCCGGTCGCACTCGATCAGGCGCCGGCCTTCGTTGGCGATCGTGTAGGCGGTCAGCCACGGGTCGAGCGTCGCGTGGACGCGCCGGGTGAAGTCTTCCAACTGGGTCCAGAGGACCTGCCGGTCGGAGAAGTGGCGAAGCTGGTGGCTCTTGATGAAGTCGGCGGCCAGTTCGCACATCTGCATGACGAACCGCAGGTAGCCCCGCTGCGTGCTCACGGCCGACTCGGGCCGCTGGAAAATCTCGACCACGCCGACCACTTCCAGGTCGGTCTTGAGCGGTCCGAGAACGAGCAGGAAGTCGGTCGGGTTGGTCGCCTCGTCGTCGTCTTCCGACGCGCCGCTGTGGGGCGGGACCAACAGGGCCTCGCCCGTCCGGAGCACCTTGCTCAACAGCCGGCTGTGCTGGATCTGGCCCTGCTCGTTTTCGCGCAGCCCGGATTTCTGCAGGTTGATCTGATACTGGAGCGAGAGCCGCCCTTCGTCTTCGAGCGTCCAGACCACGCCGCCGATGGCCGCCAGGGCGGAAACGACGCGAGTAAGGAACTCGCTATAGAACTCGGCCGGCGCGACGTCCGATCGTCGAGCCAGTTGGGCGATCTCGTTGACCAGCGCGCGGATCTGCTGCTTGGTCTGCTCGATCAGTTCAGGATTCATCGACTGTTCTGTGCTCATACCGCCTCGTCCGACCTGGCGAAGATGCCGCCTTCACGTTCCCATGTCCTATTGATTTGGCTCGGCAAGAACAAACAAAAGAGGGCAGACGGGAGGCCCCTTGCCAGGCCGCCCGCGATAGACCGCCACCCAATGTGGGATGCCGCCGTCCAATAGGGCCCTTGCTCTTCCTTCTGTTTACCCCGGATTATGCATATGCTCAAGGGTAGCTTAGAGTTACGGGGGGGCAGGGGGTGATCCTTACGACCTGGTCCCCGCGACCCGCAGAGTCTGCCCAACCGTTGTTTTCCGACGATAATCGGGGGGGTGTGGGCCCGGGAATCGGGAATCGGGGATCGGGAC
>JAFGFF010000479.1 GCA_016931075.1 Pirellulales bacterium
GGTCTCCTGGACGGTCGCCAACCAGGGCACGCACGACGCCGAGGGCACGTGGATCGAGGCGATCTATTTGTCCAACGACGCGGTCGTGGGCGGCGACACGCTCGTGGCCTGGTTCGAGTACTCCGGGCCCATGGCCCCGGGCGATCCGCCGGTCGAGCGGACCGAGACGTTCACCCTCCCGGCCGGACTGCCCGAGGGCGATTTGCACTTCATCGTCGTGGTGGACCACGGCCACGACGTGATTGAGTTAGGCGAGACGAACAACGCGGCCGTCAGCGCCGAGACGACGCTCGTGCCGGCGAGGCTCACCGTGAGCCTTTCGGCCACCCAGGCTCCCGAGGACGCCGGGCCCGGGGCCATCCAAGGCACGGTCACCCGCAGCGGCAACCTCTCCTCGGCCCTGGTCGTGGACTTGAGCAGCAGCGACGAGACCGAAGCGACTGTCCCGCTGACGGTGACGATCCCGGCCGGTTGGGCTTCCGCTACGTTCGACGTCGACATCCTGACCGACGGCGTGCATGACGGAATCCAGTCGGTGGCCATCGAGGCCTCGGCCGACGACATGGTCCCCGGCGTGGCCGGCTTCATGGTTTTGGACATCGACGCCCCGACGCTGACGCTGGATCTTGCCTACGACGAGGTGGACGAGGGAGACACGTGGACCGCGACCGTCACACGGAGCGTGGTCACCGACCTGCCGCTGAGCGTGCTGCTTTGGACCTCGCCCGGGGGCGTGCTCGACGTGCCCCAGGCGGTCGAGATCCCGGCCGACCAGGCCTCGGTCACGTTCGACGTCACGGCCGTGGACGACGACCTGGTGAAGCTGACCCTGAACGTCACGGTCGAAGCCGAGGCGGGCGGATTCGAATCAGGCACTGATACGGTGGCCGTGGCCGACAACGACAGCCCGACGTTGACGCTCACGCTCGACCGCGCGATCGTTAGCGAGGCTGCCGGCCAGCAGGTCGTCGCCGCCACGGTAACCCGCGACCTGGTCAGCAGCAATCCGTTGACCGTCTTGCTCCATTCAAACGACCCGAGCGAGCTGTCCGTGCCCGCGTCGGTGGTGATCCCGGCCGGAGCGGCGTCGGTGGTGGTCTACCTCGACGCAGTCGACGACGCGGCGATCGACGGCACGCAAACCGTCCAGGTCACCGCTACGCCGACCTGCTACTTGGGCTACCCGCTGGCCTCGGGCGACGACACGGCCACGATCGACGTCACCGACGACGACGGCCCGACGCTGACCGTCTCGTTCGAGCGGGACCTTTTGGGCGAGGGCCTCACCGGAGCGACCAACGTCACGGTGACCCGGAACACGGACACGACCGGTCCGCTCACCGTCGACCTGGTTTCGAGCGACACGAACGAACTGCTCGTGCCCACGAGCGTCGTGATTCCCGCCGGCGAGGCCTCGTACACGTTCCCCGTCGACACGTACGACGACGGCGTGCCAGACGGCCCGAAGACGGTCAGCCTGGTCGCTACGTCGGCCGGTTTTGCCCCGGGCAGCGACACGGTGGTTGTGACCGATGAATCACTCCCCGATCTGGTTGTTTCGAGACTCGACGTGCCGGCAACCGTCCTGACCGACGAGCTCTTCTACGTCACCTACGAGATCGCCAACCAGGGCCTGGCCGAGGCAATCGCCACGAACGCCGACGATCCGTTCCCCGGTTCGTGGCAGCAGCGGGTGTTCCTGTCCGACGATCCGTTCGCCGGCGGCGACACGCTGTTGGGTACGTTCGAGTATGTCGGCACGCTGCCCGAGACGGGCATGAACTACTTCGCCCGGACGCTCCCGTTCCACGCCCCGCGCGAGTCGGGCCAGTACTGGATCGTCGTGACAACCGACCTGGGCGACACGGTCGTCGAAGGCATCGAGACGAACAATACTCGCGTGGCTGGACCGATCCAGATCGACGCGGCCTACACGGCCACCGTCCAAACCGACACGGTCCAGGCCCTGACTGGAACGCCGGTCGTGCTTTACGGCACGGCCACCATGGCCGGCACGTCGCAACCGGCCGCCTACTCGCTGGTCAACCTGCACCTGGAGGTCCGGGGCACGAAGCGGATCATCTCGGCGCTGACCAATGCCTTGGGCCAGTTCTCGACAACCTTCACGCCCCTGCCCGGCGAGGCGGGGCACTACACGGTCGGCGCGGCCCATCCGGGCGAAACGACCGCCGCCGTGCAAGACGATTTCATCCTGTTGGGCATGAAGGCCACGCCACCCAGTGCGACGCTTAGCGTCATCGAGGGCGACACGGCGACCGGCCAATTTACCTTGCGCAACCTGGCCGACGTTGCCCTGACCGGCTTGAATTACACGTTGCTGGACGTCCCGGCCAACCTGAACGTCAGCGTCGAGTTGCCCACGACGACGCTCGGCCCGTTGGACGACTTCCTCGTCGATTTCGAGGTCGAGGCGCTCGACGCCAGTGTGCCCACCGCGACGCTGACTATCCGGCTGACCTCGGCCGAGGGCGTCACGGTCGACGTGCCGGTCGAGGTGAACGTCGTTTCGCTCCAACCGGTGTTGGAGGCCGACACCGAGGAACTGCTGGCCGCCATGCTGCGGGGCGAGCAGCGGTTCGTCGAGTTCCACGTCACGAACACGGGCGGGGTCGAGACGGGCCCGATAAATGTGGCTCTGCCGAGCGTCTCATGGCTGAGCCTGTCGACGCCCTCGCCCATGCCCTCGCTGGCCCCGGGCCAATCGGCCGCCGTGGTGTTGACCCTTTCGCCCGAAGCCGCTTTACCACTGACCGTGTATGAAGGCAACCTGGTCCTCTCCTACAACAACACGGCGTTGAGCATGCCCTTCACCTTCCGGGCCGTCTCCGAAGCCCAGGGCGATTTACTCATCACGGCAATCGACGAGCTTTATTACTTCACGGCCGAAGCGCCCACGCTGGCCGGGGCTACGGTTGCCCTGTTGGACCCGGTGTCCGGCGAAGAGGTCGCCCGAGGGACGACCGACGTCGACGGCAACCTGCTCCTGCCCGATCTGCAGGAAGGCTACTACACGCTCGAAGTCCGCGCCGAGGACCACGGCGATTGCACGAAGATGGTCTTTGTCGCCGCCGAGCAGACCACGCCCATATTGGCGTTCCTCACTCAACAGACAGTAAAGTACATCTGGTCGGTCGAGGAGACCGAGATTCAGGACCGGACGCGGATCACAGTCGAGACGGTCTTCGAGACGAACGTGCCCACGCCGGTCGTGACGGTCGATCCGCCGGTGTTGGACCTGGCCGAGTTGACCGCCCCGGGCATGTCCATGCAGGTCGACATGACGCTGACCAATCACGGTCTGATCGCCGCTCAGAATGTCCAGTTCTTCTTCGACGACCATCTGCTCTACAAGATTACGCCGCTGATAAACGACGTCGGGACCTTGCCGGCGAAAAGTTCGTTGACTGTGCCGATTCTCGTCGAGCGGGTGGCGCTCGAGGCGGCCGGCACGGGTGACGGCGGCGCGGCCTGTTCGATCGGCGGCGGCGTGAGCCACGAGTACGAATGCGGGCCCGAGACGGTGAAGAAGGGCACGCAGATTCCCGTCATCAACGCCGACGTGCCCGGCTGCGTCTCGGCCGAGGGCGGCCCGGGCGGCCCGATCACCATCACACCGGTCCATTTCCCCGCCACCGAGTTCACGCCTTGGGACTGGGAAGGCGAGTGGGAATGCGACTGCGTGGAGAAGGACCTTTTCGAGGTGGATCTGTCGGGTTGGTTCGAGCCGGCGGTCGCCGCGGCCGAGGCGGCCATCAACGCCGCGATCGCCGCCTCGATGGTCTCGGTCGATCTGGAAGTGGAGGCCAAGGGCCGCCTGAAGACCTGCTGCAAGTACAACCCGGAGACCCAGCGGGATGAGATGGGCCTGGAGTTCGCGGCCAACGCCAAGGTGACCGGCACCGCGGCCGTCGGACCGGGCATCAGCCAGGGTGTCTCGATCAGCGAGCCGCTGCCCGACGGTGGGTCGGTCGCCTTCTCCGGCTCCGTGTTCGCCGGGCTACAGGTTTCGCTTTCCGTCAGCCTTTCCGGCCAGGTCAGCAGCGGATGCGACTTTGAAAATCCCAACGCCTCGCTCACCGGCACCGTCCGTGTCGGACTCGATGCGGGTATCCGTGGCAACATCGAAGCGAAGAAGGACGGCGGCGTCTTGCCGGGCAGCGTCGAGTTGGCCGGCGTCACGGGTGGGTTGTTCGGCAGCGTCGCGGTGATCGTCAATTACTCGACCGACACCGGCCTGCAAATCTGTCTTGCCTCGGAGGGACTCTATTTCGAGGTGGCCGCGTCGGCATTCGGCGTGACGGTCAGCCCGTTTGATGATCCGTCGACCACCGAGGTCGAAACGAAAAAATACCTCATCGAGCCGGCCTCGACCTGCACCGAAGGCGCTCCGATGGAAGGCGCCGGTGTATACGGTTCGTTCGAGGAGTTGCAAGCGGCACTTGCAGCGGAAATGGCCAAGCTGGGCATGCTTGTTGCCCCGCCGGCGCCGGTCGAAGGGGCCGGGACGGACTGCGGATGTCCCACCGACGAGCCCGCCGAGGGCCAGGGGACCGGCGTGTGCGCCCACGTCCGGTTGAACATCGACCAGGAAGCCGTGATGACCCGCTCGGCATTCGACGCAGGCCTGGAACTGATCAACGACGCCGAAGTGCCTTTGGAAAACATCCAGGTCAGCATCCAGATCGTCGATCAGGCCCGCAACGACGTCACCGACCGATTCGGCGTCCACGACCCGATGTTGACGAACCTATCGGGCGTCGACGGCTCGGGCACGGTCCTGCCCGGCGCAAGCGGCAAGGCCTCGTGGCTGATCGTGCCGACCGACGAGGCCGCGCCCGACGGGCCGGCCGTCTACGGGTTCGGCGGAACACTTTCCTACGATCAGGACGGCCGTCATGTGATTGTGCCGCTCGAGCCTGTGTGGTTGACCGTCTATCCCGACGCCGCGCTCGATCTGAAGTACTTCCACCAGCGCGACGTGTTCAGTGATGACCCGCACACGACGCCGGTCGAGCCGGCCGTGCCCTATGCTTTGGCCGTGATGGTCCAGAACAACGGGGTGGGCACGGCTCGGGACCTGTCGATCACGTCGGCCCAGCCCGAGATCGTCGAGAACGAAAAGGGGCTGCTGGTCGATTTCGAGATCATCGCCACCCAAGTGGCCGGCCAGAACATGACGCCCTCGCTGACGGCCGATTTCGGTGACGTCGGGCCCGGTGAAACCGAGATCGCCACCTGGCTGATGACGTCCTCGCTGCAAGGCCAGTTCATCGAGTACGACGCCACGTTCGAACACCTCGACGGGCTGGGCGATCCGCGGCTGTCGCTGATCAAAAACGTCGAAATCCACGAACTGGTCCATCTCGTCCAGGCCGATCGCGGCGACGAGGACGGGCTGCCCGACTTCTTGGTCAACGACGTGGCCGACATGTTCCAAACGCCGGACGCCGACTACTTCTTCTACGACCTGCCCGACACGCTGCACCTGTCCGACGGCCGCGTCGAGCCGGTTTCGCTCATGCCCGAGGGCACGCCCGACGGGACGGTCACGCCCGGCGACCTGGTCGTCGAGTTGACCGTCGACATGACCGAGGGCTGGAACTATCTGCGGATGCCCGACCCGGGCGGAGGCGACTACGCGTTGGTCGGCGTCCAGCGGGCCGATGCTTCCGCCGTGCCGACCGACAACTTCTGGCAGACCGACCGGACGTTCATCGA
>JAFGFF010000480.1 GCA_016931075.1 Pirellulales bacterium
GACAGGCAGGACCGAGCCATTAGGTGGTATCGCGCCCGAACCAACGTCTCTTCCCGGCCAGGGCTACCCACCTGAGCTTGGGATGCCCTATGGGGCCCCACGGAACAACGAAGAGTTGATCGAAGTGACCGATCCGGCCGTTTTGTTCGGGATTGCCCGGCAGCTCTGGGAACCCGGCTTTACCGGAACGCTCAGCCAGCGGGTGGATCAATTGGACAGCCTGAACGGGACCAGCCATGTTGTTTCGCTGGCGCGAACGGTGCCTGTCGATCGAGTCCGCGCTCGGCTGCGTGCTTGCTGTGTCAAGCACTTCGATGAAGGTCCCGGTGGTCTGCTTTCAAAGGGACGTGGTTCTCAAAATAGCGGTGGGGGGGTGTTCGGAATGGGAATGGGGGCGGAACCGTCGAACATGGAGATGGAAAAAGAGATTTTCTTAGATCCTGGGCTGATCGTGGTGGTGAAGAGTGCTTTGCGAGAGAAATCCACCCGCAGCCCCCGCAAGACACGGACAAAGACGACTCAGCCGACCGGGGACCTTGGTGGACCGAGCATAGCCGCCAACCCGCGCGACCAGTGGAAAGACGCTACCGAATCGCTCGTCATGAGCGTCTGTCGTCATTGCGCCGCCGCGGCCCAGAATGGGGCGGGCCAGCAAGGTGGCAGCGAAGCCGACTCTCCCATCAAACCCCATGCCCGTGCGGTGATAAGCACGCAATACAATCTGGCCTGGCCACGCGATGCCTCGACCAAGTTGGGCGGTTTCCAGGTCGATCCGCTGAAAGTTAAATATCTGCGTATCGAAGAAGATGCCAATCCCTTGAAGCTGCTGCGGTATTACTCTCGGACGATGGATACGAAGCACCGCGAGATCGGCAACAACGAGGGCGCTTGGTACAGCGCGCTCAAAGACAGTGGCGTGCCCGGCCGGAAGACCTCGATTGATGTTCTGATCACTCGCCCTTCTGGAGGCGGCCCGCCGGCTGCTGCTCCTGGCCCCACGCGGGGACGGAACGAGGAACCGACTGAACCGTTGGTCGTCGAGATTCTCACGGTCGAGATCAACGACCCGGCCGGAGCATGAGGGCGAGCCGCGCGGAAAACGTCTCAATCGATCGGAAAATCTTCCTCGGTGCTCCGCTTGCTGTAGATCGGCATGTGGCGGTAGTAGACTTCGAGGATCATCGTGGCCATCGCCGTGCAGTAGAGACGGCCGCCTTGAGAGGATCCATGGTGGTCTTCCTTCATGAACCAACTGCCTGTTTCGTGGCCCTCCTTGGCCTGCGAGTTGACTAGTTGGTCGCGCATCACGGCGTTCCATTTTTTCCATGGTTCGCCTTCCCAGTGATGCATGACCTGGGTGGCATAGTAGTCGTAATACAGGTTGTTTGAGGGGCCCTGGGCGCTAAGCCATTCAACGCCCTTCTTCAATCCCGGTTCCTCCTTCTTCCAGCCCATGTACATCCGGCAAAGCAGCCCGACCGCCGTCACGGCTGCCGACCCACCCCGCGAGTCGGTATAGCCGTAGCGAGCGCCGCCGTCGTACTGGACGTTGTCGAGGAACGTTCGAGCACGATTGACCACCAGTGGCGGGACTTGCACGTTGTAGGCCATTTTGGCGCTGGTCAGGGCCATGAGCTCCCAACCGGTAACCGACGTGTCGCCACCGCGGACAGCGGGAGCCTGATAGCGCCATCCGCCACCGACAGGGTCCTGGGCGTAGCAGATGAACGCAACGGCCCCCTGCGCCGGCGGGAGCAGACTCCGATCGCTGGTCATGGCATAGGCCTCGCACAGCGCGATCGAGGCGAGGCCGTGCGAGTACATTGTTCCTCTTGGCTCGGAAAGGCTGCCGTTCTTCTGCATCCTCTTGATTAGAAAGTACAAACCGGCGTGGACGTTTTTCCGATACTTGCCTTGCAGGTGCGTTTGACCGGCTCCGAGGAAGGGCAACAGGGCCAGCCCGGTCGCCGCGTTACGGGCCTCGGGCATTTGGCCCGGATTACGGCATTGCCCACGACACCCGGGCGCTTGAGTGTGGTCGAAGCTCCAACCGCCGTCGGGCCACTGATGTTCAGCCAGCCACTGGAGCCCTCGGGCGACCGCCGCCTCGCTCCCTTTCGAGCCGCCTTTCCTCAAAAGTCGGGCTTTCGCATTGCCTCCTCGTTGGTTGAATCCCCGGCCGTCGCCCGTGTCGCCACCGATACGAAGCAGATTGCCTTCGCGCGGTGCAACCGGATTGCCGAAGTCCTGCAGGTCCGGCGCCATCGCAGTGGCCGCGACGTCGTCAATCTGGGCAACGCTCTGCTCAACCGTGCTGACCGTCTCGTCCAACGACGCCACGTCCTCCGGCTTCACTTCAAACGGCTCAGGCTCCGGCAGTTTATCATCGAACTCATCAAGATCATCCGAATCGGTTTCGGACAGGGAGACCAGATTGCGCAGTCCGTCTTTGACCTCCGGCGCCAACTGGACCCACAATAGTGTGATGATGATCAGCAGGTGGACGACCATGCTGACCAACCAACTGGGGGTCTGGGCGATCATTTCTCGCATCCAGACGTGCGCGGCCTGTTGCGGTTGAGCCTTATCCGCCGAGTCTTTGTCTTCCTTCGACGGCTGGCCTTTCCTCGACGCCGTCTTGGCCGGCGCCTTGGACGCGGTCGCCTCGGTTGGAGTCTTGGAGGACGGTTTCGCCTTGGGGTGTTTCCCCGATGAACGATGGCGATTCCGGGCAGATCCGGCTTGTGCGCCATCGGTGGCTTGTGCCGGTCTGGGCTTCTGGTCGCCGCCGGCCTCCTTGGACGACGCTTTCTCCCGCGTGGCGGGCTTGGCATCGCCGCTTGAGGCTGGAGCCTCTGTGGACACAGACGCCTCGCTCGGCGGAGTAGATTCCCCGTTCACGGTGTCTTCATCCGCACCATTGAAGGTGTTTTCCTCCGCGGACTCGCCCTCGGAAACCAGCTTATCCTCGGGGGATGGATCTGGTGTCATGGATCTCTGCTCCATCACAGGCCCAGGCAGTCCGCCAAAGCAGACCGCCTCTCTCTATTCCTTCTTTCCAAATTAACGCTGATCTCCGTTTGAGGCAACGACTGTCCCCCCATCATGCACCCCCCAACTCGAAACCGCTCTGCCACTAGGATAAAAGGATGATATTCACCCTTCTAGAAGGGGGCTTCATAGGATCCTCAATAGGCCAGGAACACCACCCGTGAAAATCCTTTCGTCCGGGGTATGTTCGGGTATTCCGGGAGCAAGAGCGGGGGAAGAGCGGACGGGGAACCCTCTGCCAACCAAGCTAGCTGATCGATCTGCCATCCATTCGACGCAGGCCGCCCTGGTTCCCGCTTCTCATGGCCCGGTGGGCTGCTATAATGGTTGATTCGCCTTGGCTGTGGTAGCCGGGCTGATGATGTGCCGGAGATGTGCGGATGGCCAAGAATAAAAAGAAGTCGGAATCGGTCTTCCTCGTGTGCGAAGAGACGGGGGACTACAACTACGTCTTGCGGCGCAAGCCGGGCGGCGAGAAGCTCAAGCTCAAGAAGTATTGCCCTCGGCTCCGCAAGCACACCGTCCACGTCGAGAAGAAGAAGTAGCCGACCTCGCCCGCGCCGGACAGAGTGACCCGGTTTCGCGACTTGGTTTCTTGACCCTCGGCGCGGCTGCGCTTTGCCTGGTTTCCGGTAAAGTTGCCATCCCTTGCGTACGCCCGGGCTCCTCTAATTCTGCTGGGCGAGACATCACATGCCCAAGCGCTGGCGAATCCAATCTCACGATCCGGACCGCATTGCCTCGTTGGCCCAAGCGGCGGGCATTCCCTCCGTGGTCGCCCAATTGCTCCTGTGCCGGGGGATTTCCGATCCTCGCCTTGCCCAGGAGTTCCTCGCACCCAAGCTGACCTCGCTCCGTGATCCTGAAATGTTGCCGGGTTGCAGCGAGGCGGCCGAGCGGATCCAGGCTGCGGTGGCGGCCGGACGGCGGATCGTCATCTACGGCGACTACGACGTCGACGGGATCACCGGCACGGCCCTCCTCTGGCTCTGTTTGAAGATGCTCGGCGCCGACGTGGGCTATTATGTACCGCACCGAGTCGATGAGGGTTATGGGCTCAATGACGAGGCGATCCGGACCCTGGCCTCGCGCGAGACTGAGTTGTTGGTGACCGTCGATTGCGGGATCGGCAGTGTTGAGGAAGCTCGAACGGCCTCACAGTGCGGCATGGAACTGATCATCACCGATCACCACGAGCCGGGGCCCGAATTGCCCGAGGCCGCCGCGATCGTTCATCCCCGGCTGCCCGGCTCGGCCTATCCGTTCGGCGGACTGTGCGGGGCGGGCGTGGCGTTCAAGCTGGCTTGGGCCGTGTGCCAACGGGCAAGCCAGGCTAAGAAGGTCAGCCCACGGATGCGCGACTTTCTCATGCGGGCGACCGGCCTGGCGGCCATGGGCACGGTGGCCGACATGGTCCCCCTGCTGGATGAGAACCGGGCCCTGGTCACCCACGGCCTGACGAGCCTCCGGTCGCGGCCCACGCTCGGTCTGCAAGCATTGATGCTGGTTGCCAAGCTGGACCAGAAGTCGCGGCTGACCAGCGAGGACGTCGCCTTCGCGCTGGGCCCTCGCCTGAACGCGGCGGGCCGTCTTGGCCAGGCCCAACTGGCCGTCGAGCTGCTTATCACGGACCGCGAGGACCGGGCAAAAGAGCTGGCCGAGTACGTCGACCGGCTCAACACCGACCGCCAGTCACTCGAACGGAAGATCATGTTGGCGGCCAACAAGCAGATCAAGGAACATTTCGATCCGGTCAACGACGCCGCGCTGGTCGTGGCCGATCGGGGTTGGAACGCGGGTGTGATTGGTATCGTCGCCGGTCGGCTGGCTGAGAAGTACCACCGCCCGGTCGTGCTCGTGGCCTGGGACAAGTTCGGCGCCAAGCCGGGCATCGGCTCGGCCCGGAGCGTGCCAGGTTTTAATCTGCATGCCGCCCTGGCCGCCTGCTCCGAACACCTGGTTAGCCACGGTGGTCACGAAGCGGCGGCAGGGCTGAAGATCGAAGAGGACCGCCTGGATGCGTTCCGGGCCGATTTCTGCGAGCACGCGGCCACCGAGATCTCGCAGGCACAGCGAATCGCCGAATTGGCCATCGATGCCGAAGCGCCCCTGAGTGCTTTTACCCCTCAAGCGGTGCATCAAATCGAGCAATTGGCTCCCTTTGGCCAGGGGAACGCCCGGCCGTTGCTTTGCACAAGTGGGGTCCGACTGGCCGAGCCTCCCCGCCCGCTGGGCACCGGCGGGCGGCATCTGGCCATGCGGCTGGTTCAACATGACGTCCCCCTTCGAGCGGTGGCTTTCGGAGGAGGCGATTGGGCTGAGCAGCTTGCCCAGATCGATGGCCCGATTGACATCGCTTTCCGGCCGGTAATCAACGACTTCCGTGGCCGCCAGAGCGTGGAACTTCACCTGGCCGACTGGCAGGTCGAGCGGGCTGACAAGACCCCCTCCAGAAGTGGTTGACAATCGATATAATTAGAACTAGAATGACGCAAAATGCATGTTTAGTGTCGCACATTGCTGTGTACTCAGCCAGTCTGTTGTTTAGTATAAATAACAGAAATAAATCAGTCGGGGATGATCCTGTCCCTATGGAAGGGACATTGCCCTGACACTAAAGCGGGGCCACCGGAACCGTACTGGTGTGAGTGAGGGGCTATCCGACGGGAATAGAATAGACGCAGCATCGGGAGCACCGTTTGGGCAAGCGAATGACGCTCGTTTTGCCTTCTCTTTTCGAGGCGGAGCTTTTCAACTCGGCCATGTGAACCCCTATTGAAAAAGACGCGTTGTGGAGCAATCTCGGTCCGCGTTCACGCCTTCGGAGCAATGGTCGGCACTCGTGGCCCCAGCGGTCGTGTAGGCGCGTTCTTGCGTAGACGATCCGTGTCAGGTTAGGGCATTTCTTGCCCCCGTCGCGGTCCCGTCGATGGCTGCTCACGACCGAGACGGCTTCTCTTTCGCAGCTCCACCGTGGGCAAGCAACAAGCCCGCTGCCTTCAGCGGCAAGAGACTTTGCGCCGAGTGGATTCTCGGTAAACGGAGTTCCTAGGACGGAGCCCCAAGAATGATGAGAAGAAGTTCTTCGCGTTTCTTGACGACACGCGGAGGAAGACGTTTTGGAATTCCCGCCGGGGAGAGGTAGCGACTGTCGGTTATTGAATACGGCAAACTCAATCCGAAACCCCTGGTTTTAGACGCCACGTATCTGGGAGGAAACGTACCATGAGGAAATGTCTGTTCTTGGCGTATGTACTTGTAACTGTCGCAATCGTGCTGTGCGCGGTAACGACAACACAGGCGGCGTTGACGAATGTCGCGGTAGGGAAGACGGCCACCGCGAGCAGCCAGTATAGCGGAACTTATCCGGCTGGCGATGCGATCGACGATTACTGGAACCATTATAGCAATTCCTGGGTTTCCAGGCCGGGCGATACCTCAGAAAATCCCGACGGACAGCCGTGGTGGCAAGTCGACCTGGGCCAGGCGTACGATATCGCCGAAGTCGACCTCATTTCCCGAGACGCCGGAGGGCAAGCCGAGCATATCAACGGCGCCTATTTAGTCGCCTATGCTGACAATGGCTCGGGCGGAAAAGGCGATCAAGTCGGCAATGCCATTCAGCTTGGTGGGTACACGGACGGAAGCGACTCCACCGCAACCTGGAGGCAGACTTGGTCAAATGGTGGGACGTGGAACAACGTACGCTTCATCGAAATCTCGGATATCGACGACATCCTTCCTCACCCCAACGGCACCATGCAGATCGGAGAAGTCCGAGTCATGGCCGATTTGCCGACTGCTCCAAAATTCATCACCGGTGTTACCGCGGCGGTTACCTCGTTGACCACGCCCCTCTACTCTTCGGGACACCGAGACGTCAAAACCGAGCACCTAGTGAACAACGTTGGCATGACCGATCAGGGGATGACTGGTTGGGGTGGAGGCGACTCGTTCGTTTATGCCGCTTCCATGAATGGTGGTCTGTGGCACACCGAAGACATGTACGACGACACAACTGGCGCGCTGCTCGGGGACCTGCCCGAGCTGACATTCGACCTGCACGGCAAATGCGACATGGAAGGGATGACCATTTGGAACATTTCTCAACCGGGGCTGACGATGCGCGGATTCAGAAATGTCAACATCTCGTACTCGACGGATGGCGGTACGACGTTCACGTTGCTGCCTGATGAAAACCTGTACTACGACGGTAACTACCAAATCGCTCAAGCGATCGAGGATTCGACCAACGATCCGGATCTGATCATCGATTTGACAAGCTTGAACCTGACCGACGTCACCCATTTCCGAATTCAGGCCCTGGACAGCTACTGGGGTACGGCCAACACAGGTGACGAATATTTTGGCCTGTCGGAAGTCCGGTTCTTCGGCGACCGGACACCTACGGTTCGTCCGCCCGGCGATGCCAGCAATGACGGGGCGGTCAACGAGCTCGACGCGCGCATCCTTGCCACTCACTGGCTGGAAGAGGGAATCCACCTGACCTACGACGACGGTGATTTCAACGGCGATTACATCGTCGACGACCTGGACGCCTCGATCATGGCCGCCAACTGGGGCTTCGGCACGGAAGGTCAGGCCGTGCCCGAGCCAGGAACGGTCACCCTCCTCATCCTGGGGGTTTTTGGCTTCCTGCTGGTAAGGAAGCTCCGCTGCTGATACGATAGGGGTTGCTGCTGCTTTGCCGTGGGCAAGCGGCCGTTTGCACGCCAACTTGGTTGAAGGGCGGTTCCCGGGCATTTCGATGGGATCCGCCCTGATTCCCTCCCTTACGGGAGCAAAAGGCAATTTCTAGGAGTAGACGCTATGCGCTGTTGCCGGGAGCATTCTTTTCTTTGGGCCGCAATCGGACGTGGCCCAAAGCGAGACCAAGGTTTTACCCTGGTCGAGTTGTTGGTAGTCATTGCCATTATCGGCATCTTGATCGCACTGCTACTGCCCGCGATCCAAGCCGCGCGTGAGGCCGC
The DNA here is from genome assembly GCA_016931075.1 of Pirellulales bacterium. Taxonomy (GTDB): domain Bacteria; phylum Planctomycetota; class Planctomycetia; order Pirellulales; family Thermoguttaceae; genus JAFGFF01. Next base: position 8,043 of record JAFGFF010000480.1, read on the forward strand.
GCGGAGAACCCAGTGTGCCAACCATCTTAAGCAAATTGGAGTGGCCATTCTCAATCACGAACAGACTCATAAACACTTCCCGACCGGAGGCTGGGGATGGATGTGGTGCGGCGATCCCGATCGAGGGTACGGCTTGAAACAGCCGGGCGGATGGATCTACAACATCCTGTCCTTCATCGAGAAAGGTGACTTGCGAGATACCGGCTCGGGGCTATCCACCGCTCAGAAGCAGCTTGCCCTGGCGGAGTTGTGTCGAGAACCGATCGCGGAGTTCAACTGTCCCAGTCGACGCGCCGCCGAGGCGTACGAGGGCAACCACAGTCTTTACAATGTGAATACCTCTAATCTCAGAGAACACGGACGAACTGACTACGCCATTAATTTGGGTGATCAGTTGGTTGCACATGTGCCCGGGCCGCAGACTCTTTCGGAAGGTGATTCAGGATCGTACGACCAAAAGTGGGCAGATTGGACGAAAGGGCTGACCGGGATCTCCTTCCCAAGAAGCAAGATCAAAATGAAAGACATCCAAGATGGGAGCAGCAATGTCTACCTTGTCGGCGAAAAACAAGTCGACCCGCTCCACTACACCGATGGTCGTGAAGTGGGAGACAATGAGCCGATGTACGTTGGAGCAGACTGGGACATTCACCGGTGGGCGGGTAACGCATACGATCTCGAACCAGATATTCCCGGTTGTTACGAAAAAAACAAGAAAAGAAATAACAACGTAGAAGCTAGCTTTTTTTTCGGTAGTGCCCATCCAATGGGGATCAACTTCGTCTTCTGCGACGGCTCAGTCCATACCATCCCCTATTCTCTCGACCCACTGGTCCATGCCGGCCTGGGCAACCGACACGACGGCATTGCGTTCGACCAGTCGGAGTTCAACCGCTGAGTGCAGTAGATAAAGGCTTGATTGGCGAACAGACTTGAGTTCGAGGGTGGATCGATGCAACCAAGCACGGTCCGCCCTTCTTCATTTTCTGCCGGACACCCCGGGCTTCTTGCGGCCATGACCCCACCTGGACGAAGGGCACTCTTGTTGGGAAATCGAGCCGCCGTTTTGCCTTGTTCCAACCAGCCTTGCCGATACAGCCAGCTCAACCCGAGAAAATCTCAAGCAGATGGTCCGGTCGAATCGTTTCAGGCCTCGCCAAGGTGGGGAAGGAAAAGTTCCACCTCCGGGTAGAAATAGGACCTCCACTCGACTCGATTGTTTGGCGATATAGTGAATATTGGCCTTGTGCTCGTTTCGCCACAATCCTACTGCCCCACACAGAACCGGGTTGCAGGGTCAATTTTCCTACGATGGGTCGCGCCCTGATCCGTGCGGGCGCGACCCATTTCTTTTCTTGTAGCCTCATCTGGATTCATGGCTGGACCATGCTTATACCGATTCTAACGTGATCCTGCACTCGACCGCCTATTTACCCTGCGGGAAAACAGGCTATTCTTTGCTCCGTGCCGCGCTATTTCAGATTAGAAAACGTATTAGGGCAGGGAAGGAGTCCGCGGGGTAGGATACCGTTTCGATCTCCCGTGGTGCCCAATCGGCATACGCCTTCCTGCAATCTCCCCAGATCCTCCATGCCTCGCCCTTGACCAGCCGGGTTTTCCTATGAGCACGTGCCCCTGGTCAAACTGAGGAAAAACCGAGTACTTTCATCTGCCTCGGGGAATTCGTCTAGACGCGGTTGGCCGTTTCTGCGACACTCCGCCCCCTCGACTGGCGGCCGGCCGGGCCTGCTCGGCCGCGCTCGCTCGGTGTGTTTTTTCTGATGAGACGCGTATCAGGAGTGTTTACCATGAATCACCCGGTCCGCATGATGATCCAAGGGGCGCTTTGCCTGGCCGTATTGCTCTCGGCGATTTCGGCATCAGCCGAGGGCTGGAAGCCGCCTAGTGCGGCGAAGATCAAGGCCGACACCACCAAGACCCTGAAGAAGATGGACGCCGGCGCGAAGCGGCTGGTCCGCGGCACGGTCGACGTCATCACACTTCGGCCTCTTTGGGACAAGAAACCAGCGCCGGCCAAGCCGACCAACACGTGGTCCGGTTCGACGCATCCCTGGCCTGGTGCGTCGCCGCGCCAACCGGCCCCGAAGAAGACCTCCTGGTGGCCGTTTGCCAAGAAGACCGAACCGGACCCTCGCCCCAGCCGGGTCGAGGATTTCATCGGCAGGGAACGTCCTCGCTAGTCGGCGGCTATTGTATTCGGAAGGCCATCATTCACGGAGGAATCATGGCAGGCAAGAGACCATCCGCGTCAACCGAGGGCTGGGTGTGTCCATTGGGATGGATGATGGCCGTCGGGCTGCTGGCGACAGGCGTCTCCGGGTGTTCATCCACGATGGGGCCCGCCCCCTACAAATGGTCGGCGGCCAAAGATGCCAAGTGCCGCGAAGCGGCCGCCAGGGACAGCTTTCCCACCGCCGCCCAGGCCGGCATCAGCTCGGTCCGCCACTCCACGCCTGGCGACTAATCAAATAGGCGGCTGACCGATTCATTGCGGTGGATCCGCTTGATGGCTTCGCCCAACAAGGGCGCCACGGTCAGCACTTCGACCTTGTTTGTTGCCGTGTTTGCCTTCAGCGGAACCGTGTCGGTGACGACAACGCGGCAGACGGGCGCTGCTTCGATCCGTTCCAGCGCATCGCCGGCAAACACACCATGGGTGGAGGCCAGATAGACCTCTCGGGCGCCGGCCTCGTGGACCATCTCGGCCGCGCCGCAGATCGAACCGGCCGTGCTGATCATGTCGTCGAAGATCAAGGCCACCTTGCCTTCGACTGGCCCGCCAATCAAGTTGGCCTGTTTCGTCTTCGAGGCGCCGCTGCGCCGCTTGTCGACGATCGCCAGCTTGCCGCCCAACGCCTGAACGTGGGTCAACGCCCGCTTGATGCTCCCTTCGTCCGGGCTGACGATTGCCAGGTCGTCGGCGTCCAACTGCATATCGCGGAAGTACTCGTCCAGCACGGGCGCGGCGTAGAGGTGGTCGACCGGGATGTCGAAGAAACCTTGGATCTGTGCCGCGTGCAGGTCCATGGCGATCACCCGGCTGGCCCCGGCCTGGGTGAGGATGTTGGCAACCAGCTTGGCCGTGATGGGCACACGCCCTTCGTCCTTGCGGTCCTGTCGGGCGTAGCCGTAATAGGGTATCACGGCCGTGATCCGGTCGGCGCTTGCCCGTTTGAAGCTCTCGATCATGATCAAGAGCTCCATCAGGTTCTCGTTCACCGGCGGTCCGGTCGGCTGAACAAGAAAGACGTCGCGGCCTCGAACGTCCTCGTCGATCTTGCAGGAGATCTCTCCGTCAGGAAAGTTGCCCGTCACCAGCCGGCCGAGGGGGAGGTCCAAGTACTCGCAGACCCGTTGGGCCAGGTCCCGATGGGCTCTTCCGCTGAAAACCTTGAGGTCGTTCATCGTCCAACCGGCTCTCTTGGCGTGATTTCGTGACGGCCGCCCGGCGCGAGCGTCGGTGCGGGAACCCCTTTGCTTACCTCATCTTGACATGACTGACCCGATGGCGTCCAGGGGGTTGACGTCGATTCCTCGGGAGAAGTGGGCCTGGCGTGGATCGAACCTCCTCCCGACTCGACGCGTCTGGCTTACGTTGACAGGTCGACCACCCGGCTTAGAATGAGGAGTTTCCCCCAGCGGCAGGAGTCCGACCGGGGCCAGCAAATGGCCGTCTCGGCCGGCCGATTGTCCCGGCTTTGTCCATTCAAGGTATCCCCTCGCCCGTGAAAGACGCCATCCAAAAAGCCGACGTCCTCATCGAGGCCCTCCAGTGGATCCGTGAGTTCCGTGACAAGACCACGGTCATCAAGCTGGGCGGGAGCGTCATGGAGGACCACACGGCGATGGGCCACCTGTTGCTGGACGTCGTGTTCATGGAAACGGTCGGGATGCGGCCCGTGATCGTCCACGGCGGCGGCGCGGCCATCAGCCGCGCGATGGCGGACGCCGGCCTGACGCCCCGGTTCGTCCAGGGCCGACGCTACACCGACGGCGACGCCCTGCGAATCGTCGAGCAGATCCTCGGCTATCAAGTCAACGAGCGGCTGGCCGCCAAAATCGAGGAACTCGGCGGTCGGGCTCGGCCGCTGAACTTCCGGACGACCAACGTCCTGTTCGGCCAGCGGATCGGCCTGGAAGACGAAAACGGCCAGACCGTCGAGCTGGGCCACGTCGGCCAGGTCACCCGGGTCGACGTCGACACGATCCACTCGCTTTGCTCCGAAGGCGTCGTCCCGGTGATCCCGTCCCTCTGCCTGGACGAGGACGGGGGAGGCAAGCTCAACGTCAACGCCGACACGGCCGCCACCACCGTCGCCCAACAACTGGCCGCCGAAAAACTTGTTTTTCTCAGCGACGTCAACGGCGTCCGCCGCGACCGGAACGACCCCGAAACGCTCCTGGACACGCTCACCGTCGAACAGGCCGAGGAGCTGATCCGCTCCGGCGCGATCGAGTCGGGCATGATCCCCAAGGTCCAGGCCTGTCTCGAAACGGTGAAGCAGAACGTTCGTAAAATCCATATCATCGACGGCCGGCTCCGCCATTCGCTCCTGCTGGAAATCTACACCAGCCGGGGCATCGGCACCGAAATCATGAACCGACCGTTTAGACCGAATACCTAAACTTGTAGGAGGCGACTCCTGTCGCCGATGGCCCTGACAACATGCTTCAGATCGGCGACAGGAGTCGCCTCCTACACACCTAGTTGAACACGCAGGCTGGATAAATACCTAGCAACTGAACAAGGCAAGGAGACGCCTGATGGAACCAACCACGGCCGTCCGCCCGAAGGAACCGTTGAGTTCCGAACAGACCATCCGACTTTTTGAGCAATACGTCGTGCCGAACTACGGGCGGTTCCCCGTCTCGCTGGTGCGCGGCGAAGGGTCCCACGTCTGGGACGCCGAGGGCAACCAGTATCTCGACTTCTTCCCCGGCTGGGGCTGCAACCTGTTGGGCCACTGCCCACCACGAGTCGTCGAGGCGGTCCGCGACCAGGTCGGCCGGCTGATCCACGTGCCCAACACGTGGTACACCGAGGTCCAAGGCCAATGGGCCAAGCTGCTTTCGGAGCGGAGTTTCGGCGGCCAGGCTTTCTTCTGCAACTCCGGCACCGAGGCCAACGAGGCGGCGATCAAACTGGCCCGGCTCCACACGCCCAAGTCGAAATACAAAATCATCACGTTCTTCGGCGGGTTCCACGGCCGGACGCTCGGCAGCACGGCGGCCACGGCCCAGCCGAAATACCACGAAGGGCTCGGCCCGCTGATGGCCGGATTCGTCTATGCCCCTTACGGCGACCTTGAAACGGTCGAAAAGCTCATCGACAACGAGACGGCCGCCATCCTGGTCGAGCCGATCCAGGGCGAAGGGGGCGTGGTCGTCCCGCCTGACGGCTTTTTGGCCGGGCTGCGCGAACTGGCCGACCAGAACGAGTTGCTGTTGATCTTCGACGAAGTCCAGACCGGCTGCGGCAGGACGGGCGATTGGTTCGCCTACCAGCATTTCGGCGTCACGCCCGACGTGATGACCTTGGCCAAGGCCCTTTGCGGCGGGCTGGTCGGCGCGGCCATGCTCACCACGGCCGAAATCGCCCCGAGCCTCCGGCCCGGCATGCACGCCGCCACGTTCGGCGGCAATCCGATCGCCGCC
>JAFGFF010000481.1 GCA_016931075.1 Pirellulales bacterium
CTCCGGACGTCACTCGACCGTTTGCGCAAAGAATATGAGCGGGTGAAGCATCTGAAGCCCGACGAGATCGGCCGAGCCGCGATTCCCTCGCCGGCCAAGCTGACCGACAAATTGGCGGCTCGGACAGAAAGCGTGATTTCCGCCCTGGACGACCAAGGACGTTGGGTTGAACATCGTCGGCACGGCAATCCGGCCTGGCGCGACATGATCCGGTCGGTCACATTCATCCGGAACGTGAACACGCTGAGTGACTATGTTGAGGCCACTCGGCTGAACAAGGATTGATGAAACCTGTTGAATAACGGGTGCCACTGCTGGGCAAGCGGGTGCCACGCTTGCGTGGGCATGCATTCCCGGACTTCTGCGGTCTTCACGCGTCCGCGCGAGCGTGGACATAGCACCCATGCACCAAGAAAGTTGCAGTGGGACGAGATTCGGTTATGATAAAGACCGTCGTTCCCCATGGAGTTCCCCATCATTGAGGTGCTGAAGATGAAGACAATCCTGTTTGTATTGCTTTCGGTCCTGTGTTTCTCGAGTTTGGTTGGGGCCGCCGATCGACCGAATATCATCTTGATCTTCGTCGACGACATGGGCTACGGTGACCTGGGCTGCTACGGCAACCAGAAGATCAAAACGCCCCACCTCGATCGCCTTGCCGCCGAGGGGCAGCGCTGGACCAGCTTCTATGCCTCGGGCTCGTCGTGTGTCCCAAGCCGGCGAGGGCTCATGTCGGGTCGCCACCCGGCGCTCATGCGAAACGCCAATCTTCGCGACACCCGCGACCGGCTCCTGCCGGCGATGCTCAAACGCCAGGGTTACGCCACGGCCATCCTGGGCAAATGGCACCTGGCCGGTTATCCGAAGGACTTCGCCGCCAGCCCGATGCATCCGCTGAGGTGCGGGTTCGACTATCACTACGGCACGCCGGGAAGCAACGACGTGCCCGCGCCGCCCGGGACCGTTCAGAATCGCCACCTCTTCGACACCTGCAACAAATTCACCATTCGCGTGCCTTTGATGCGAGGGCCGGAGATAATCGAGTATCCCGCGAATCAGGAACTCTTCACATCGCGCTACACCGAAGAAGCCGTGCGGTGGATCAAAACAAAACGGGATAAGCCGTTCTTTCTCTACCTGGCCCACAACATGCCCCACGCACCGGTCTTCGCCTCGGAACGGTTCCAGGGCAAGAGCGCCGGCGGGCGGTACGGCGACGTCGTTGAAGAAATCGACTGGTCGGTCGGTCAGGTGATGAACGCCGTCAAAGAAATGGGCATCGACGAGAAGACGCTCGTCATCTTCACCAGCGACAACGGGCCGTGGACCATGTTCGAGGTACACGGCGGCACGGCCGCACCGTTGCGCGGCGAGAAAGGCACGTCGTGGGAAGGCGGCTTCCGCGTGCCGGGCATCTTCCGCTGGCCGGGCAAGATCGCCCCGGGCAAGGTCGACGGCATGGGAGCCAATCTCGATCTCTACGCCACCCTGGCGACTTTGACCGGCGGGACACAGCCGAGCGACTTGCCCGGCTATATCTCGAAGGACCTCTCCGGCACGCTGCTTCGCGGCGAATCCAGCCCACGCACGAAGTGGCTCTTCGCCGGTCCTGCCAAAGCATTCCGCTCAGGCGACCACAAGATCCACCTGACGACCAAGTCGCGTTCCTCGAACCCCAACACGCGCCGCGCCGAGCCGGCCCAGCGGCACGATCCACCGCTGCTGTTCGATTTGTCATCGGATCTGGGGGAACGAAAAGACATCGCGGCGGAGCATCCCGAGGTCGTGGCTCGACTGCAGCGGGAGATGGCGGTGTTTGGCCAAGACAAGTGAATTGCATTGGGCAAACGGCGTCGATTCGATCAAGCAGATCGGGGGGGATTCGCCAGCACTAGATACAAAGCAAAGCTTGATTTCCTCCACCGAATGGGATATCTTGCGCAATGGCGTTTCGGAGCAGTCGGGGACACGGAGCGGGAAGAGACCGGGGTTTGGGTCGCGCCGCGGATCAGGGGTCGCCGGCGAGGTGTCGCAGGATTGACCGAGGATGTCCGCGGTTCCGCTTCGGCACGTCCGCGAAGGATCGGTTCGGTGAAAAGACGCAAAGGCTTCACGCTGGTGGAGCTGTTGGTGGTCATTGCCATCATCGGCATTCTCGTTGCTCTTCTACTGCCAGCCATTCAGGCGGCTCGTGCCGCGGCACGTCGTATGACGTGCAAGAGTCATCTGCGCAACATTGCTCTTGCGCTGCACAATTACGCGTCGTCTTATAAGCGTTTCCCGCCGGGTTTCCACTTTGACTTGTCTGGCACGGTCGCCATTGACCGAGCGTCGTGGTCTTGGACAACCGCGGTGCTTCCCTATTTGGAGCAACAGGCCCTATACGACGCGCTAGGCGTTTCCGATCGGACATTGGCCAAGCTCTTTCAATCGGCCGGTGGAAAGGGAGCAAGCTTGACTTCGCCCGAGATCGCACTCCTGCGGCAACCACTGGCCGTCTATCGTTGTCCTTCCGATCTTTTCCCGGACCAGTTGCCGCGCGCCCTCTCCGGCGTCCAATCCTATTACCCCGAAGTGACCTCAGGCAGCGCCCGTCACTTCGACAGCGATTATTCACCGACGGGATTTGAACCCTCCACGTCAAACTACATGGCCGTCAAGGGCTTGTACGACAACGATTGGACTTACAATATCCGCGAAAACGGCGGCAACAACGGAGTGATGTACATGGAGAGCAAAATCGCCTTCAAGGACATCACGGACGGAACCTCCAACACGTTCCTGCTCGGAGAACGCAACGGCCGCTGCCTGGCGGGGACGTGGATCGGCTGCCGGAATCCCCCTGGACCGGACATGTGGGGTTCCTACTATTGCCTGGGCCGCACTTCGATCAAACTGAACTATCCCACATCCGGCGCGCACAACACGTGCACCGAAGGCTTCAGCAGCGATCATGTCGGCGGAGCCCATTTCGCCATGGCGGACGCCTCCGTGCGTTTTATCGAGAACAGCATCAGTTGCAACAACGGCGGCATTTCCGACCGCCATTGGGATCCCAAGAATCCCGACAACTACTATCCGAACCAATTGGGTATCTATCAGCGGCTGTCCATTCGCAACGACGGCATGACTATCGATCCATAAATGCAACCTGTCACTGCTACCGTCTCCGGCTGTGCGACTTGATGTTCATTAAGATCCGGTGGAATCCAGGTTGCGGACGCCCTTGGTCACACTAGAGTAAAACTCGTAACGTTTTCAAGTAATACCATGAAAAGGACTTGTATCATTTTGGCCTGCGTATTGCCGATTTTTATCGCCGGCTGCGGGCCAGACGGTCCCAAGCTCGTGCCGGTCGAAGGAGCGGTTACTTTTAACGGCAGGCCGTTGGCCGACACGCTGATCGAGTTCCAGCCCGACGACCCGATGGCTTCGCCTTCCTCGGGGGTGACAGATGCCGACGGGCACTATGTGTTGCAGTTCGACCCCGAGCGCTACGGCGCCATGCCAGGCATGCATACCGTGACCATTAGCACTGAGAATGAAAACACCGGAAAGCGGGAGATCCTGCCACCGAAGTACAACACGCAGACCGAATTGAAGCGGGAAGTCAAGGACGAAACGAACGTGATCGATTTCCCGCTTGAGTCGGTGAAGTAGGCGCCGGCTGCTCTTTTCGCACGGGCTGTTCCCGCTCAATCATCGTCGAGCGGTGCGTCGCCGGCCATGCGGGCGGCCAGAAGATCAAGCTGGCTCTTCAGATCGCTCAAGAGCATCTGTGGGCCGGCGCCGTCGGCCAGGTGGGAGTAGAAGGCGCTGGAAGGCGAATGGCGATGGGCAGTGCCCATCATCTCGGTCGTCGTCCGCAAGGACCGGAGTTGACTGCCCACCTGATTCAACTGCGCGGCCGTTTGCCGGTTCTCGCGGCCGAGCCGGTCGATCTGGAGGATGAGAGCGAAAATTAGTCCGGCCAATCCGATCAAAGCGGTGGGCAGGCCGACATCCCAGAGTTCGGCCCGACCGGCCCACCAGGACCAGCCCAGCAGGACTCCGCCGCACGCCAGCGCGGTGAGCCCGATCAACAACGAGCCCCAACTGATCGCGCTGGAGAAGTTCATGCCCCATTCGCCGCGGCCTGGCGACCGCTCATGGGGTCCGGGTGGTCGCGTGTGGCTGGCGTCGATGCGATACGATTTTCGGCCCGGAGTGTCGGGTTGCGACGATGGTTGGCCGGCGTGCGACGAGACGTTCTTTCCCAGCATGCGGCCGACGTGGCGAAGACGCTCGTCCGCTTCCCATCCGTCGTAGACTGACGAGGCCAGCCCGGCTGTTTCCGAATCGCCCTGCAGCCTCTCATTCTCCGACCGCGCACTCTCCTCGGTCGCGGTGCCGAATGGCTTGCCGCACCGGAGACAGATTCGCCTGCCCGACTGGGGGGAGGCAACCTGGGGCACATCTTGTCCGCAGTTATCGCACCACATGGTGTTCTCAAAATCGTCCGCCGCACTGTTAATCTGTAATGATTTTGTGGATTGCAGCGGAGGGGCGAGGAGCCTGGGCTCGTGGCTGGTGGTCTGGAAAAAATGGGGGCTAAGGGCAAAGAGCCTGGGACCATGATTCGGTAGGACGCACCGTGACGGCAACCGGCCTTCCTCTGGGAAGAAGCCGGGCAGGGGCGGGACAGAAACGATCACAGACTCGAACGAATCTTTTGTTGAAGTCTTCACCCCGGTTCGGCTTTGTCCGAAGACGAGGGGTATTGGCTTTGTCAATTGCCAAGTTTTGCCAGCTTTGCGAACAATGCCTCTTTGGAGGCAACCAAGAAAGAGGGTGACGCTCACGAACCGAACGCGGCGAGCGAGAATTCTGCACGGACTGTTGCGTTCCTCAGGGCGGCGGGATACGCTTGGCGCCAGATGGCCAGACACCTTGGGGCAGAGTTCTCGGCATCCATGTGTTGGCCATGCAGGCGTCAACAACAAGACAGCGTGGACGGCCAGCCGGTCGTCCTTTTCAAGAAAGCTCGACAGGACGCGAGTGGGCAGACGCAAGGCATCCGGAGTGGTCACTTCGCGCCTTGCCGCTTCGACCTCGGGTCGGCGAAGGATCCCGGCCGCGAAGCATTTCTCGTGCTCCGATGCAAGGAGGAAGCCATGAGACGACCACGATTCTGGTGGAGTGCTGTCCTCGTCGTGTTCGCCCTGGTCGCGCTTGCCCGCGGCCAAGGAGGATACAACGACGACCGTGTGATGATCCAGGGATTCATGTGGGAATCGCACCAGGAGGGCAAGCAGACGGGCGAAGGCGGCTACCAATACGAGGTTCATTGGAAAGACCACTGGTACGACCACGTCCGCAGCAAGGCCGACGAGCTAGCCGACGCCCGATTCGACCTGATCTGGCTGCCGCCGCCGTCGCAGGGCGAAGGGGCCGGCTACCATCCGCACGAACTCCACAACTTCAACAACAACTACGGAACCGAAGCCCAGCAGAAACAGCTTCTGCAGACGTTGCGTCAGAAGGGCATCGAACCGGTGGCCGATGTGGTGATCAATCATCGCAGCGGCACGGGTGGATGGGCCACGTTCCAGAACCCCGCGTGGCCCTCGAAGTTCATCTGCGCCGACGACGAATTCTGGTTCCAGGATCCCAACATACTGAACGCTCAGGATCGCGCCATCTTCGAGGCCGGTGACAAGGGCGCGCCCGACTACGGCGACTCGAACTACCCGCGATGGCACGGATCGAGGGACCTGGACCACGCCAACGCCGACCTGCGCAAGGAGATCAAGGTCTACTTGAAGAAGCTCCGCGATCTGGGCTACCGCGGGTGGCGCTACGACATGGTCAAAGGTTTTAACCCGAAGTACGTCGCCGAGTACGACTTCGATTCGCAACCGACCTTCGCCGTGGGCGAATACTGGGACGCCAATCCCACGCGGCTGACAGGCTGGATCGACGGGACGAAGATGCAGGGCCAGCCCGACCCTGCCCTGAAGGCCTGCTCGACCTTCGATTTCGCAACCTACGAACTGCTGCGCCATTTCATCAACAGCGGCAAATACAACCATCTGCCCGCCGTGGCTTACAAAGACGGAATCTACGACGGACTGATCGCCGTCAACAAGGATAAGGCGGTCACGTTCCTCGAGAACCACGACACGGGCTTCCCCCAGAAGCAGTTCGACTCGTTCCCGAACAACGAGAAGGTGATGCAGGGCTACGCCTACATCCTGACCCATCCGGGCGTGCCGTGCGTCTATTGGAAGCACTATTTCGACTGGAACCACGGCGACGCGATCAAGGCCCTCATCCGGGCACGCAAGTACGCCGGGGTCCACAGCGGGAGTTACGTCAAGACCGAAGTTCACGACAACAACTATGTCGCAATCGTCGGCGACAAGCCGACCGAAAGCAGTACCTTGATTGTCAAGATCGGTTACGGCCTCGGCTTTCAGCCCGACCAGGACGTTTGGGCGTTGGAAACTTCCGGCGAGGGCTACGCCGTCTGGGTACGCAAAACGAAGAAAGCCCAGACCCAAACCAAGGTCGATGCCCCAAAGGCGCCGATCGAGTAACGCCCAACGAGGCCGAGGATTTGTTCGGCCCCATGTTTCGTTCTTTCCGCGCATCTGCGTTTTCAAAAAGGACGTGGAACGTCCGTGCTGGTGACGCGGGTTCGAGTCCCGTGGGGGCTCCTTCGGCGGGGCTCCCTTTTTGTTTTTTGTTGGACTTCGTGGTGATATTTCTGGTATTCTGATGGGCGACGATGACGGATACGGTAACCGTCGTCCCGGCAATCTACCTGCCCAGTCACAACAGGAAAACACGTGCCGCTTTACACCGATCCAACGACGACGCGACGTCCGGCCGAGTCCCGGGCCGAGCGACCACCGGGCATTTATCACGCCGATAGGGGGCATGTGCGGACGGTCTGGTGGCTGGCCGCCGTCCTGGCCGGCGTGGCCCTGTTCGAGGCCGTGCCGGCGCTGCGATATTTGAACTTGGCGACCGCGCCGGGCTGGGCGAGGATCGTCTTGTTGGTGGCCCTGCTTCAGTTGGGCTACGTCGCCTGGGCAGCCGTCGCGCCTGACTGGTCGACCGTTTGGGTGTTGATGCTCGTCTTCGCCGCCACGGCCACGCTCTACGCCGCGGCCACCGCGTTGGCCTTCGCCACGCCGCCGGAAACGCCCCTGCCCCTGGGCCTCGAACCAATCCGGTCCTACGTCGCCCGGTGGTGCGCCGCCGTCATGCTCACCTCCACCCTGGCCACCTACCTCGCCGGCCGTGCCAGCACCCACTGGCGCCGCACCGTATGCCGACTGCAAAACACGGGCCGTTGAACATTGCTTGCACCGCCGTCTGTAGGCCATCGTAGACGCGGCGTCCCGCCGCGTTCTAAAAAAGCGGCGAGACGCCGCTTCTACTATCCTGAAGTCCTGCGGATAAGCTGTGCCTGACACGAATCACTAATCGACGCTCTAGTTTTCTTTCCAGTTTTCGAGTTCCATTGGGCATGGCATCCGGCGTGCGATGAACAGAGATGTTTTTTTACAAAGCGATTGACCTGCCTTGAGTTCGCCTCACTTCGCCGGTTTGCCGGCATACTCGACGACAACCACCGAATCAACGGAATCAGGAGCTTTGTCAGGCAAGGAGACGCGAAATCCGTCATCAAGTTGATCCATTTCCAGCGGGGTCGCGGTCTTGTCGGCCAGCAGGTGAGCATTCTTGATCTTCCTGTTGATTCCCGAAACGGTTACTTGCCGGTCCTTGGGCCAATCGAACACGTGCAAATAGAGTTTGTCCGGTTTGGCCGTGATGCGTCCCCATGGGGGCGTCTCGTCAAGAGGGCTCGCCGTGGTGCCGTAAATCGACTCGCCATTGACGTCCATCCATTGGCCCACTTTCTTCAAGATGCGAATCGAGTCGGCGGGTATGAGGCCTTCCGGCGTCGGGCCGACGTTCAGTAGGAAGTTGCCACCCTTGCTGCAGATGTCGACAAGCTTGTGAATCACTTCCGGCGCTTCCTTCCACTGCTTGTCCTGTTTGTTGTAGCCCCAATGGCGATTCAGCGTCATGCACACTTCAAAAGCGGTTTCCTGCTTCTTGCCCGGAATGCGTTGTTCCGGCGTGCCGTAATCCCCTCCGATCTCCAGGCGATTGTTGACGAGGCAGGCCGGTTGAAGCTCATGAATCATATCGAGGAGGTTTCGTGCGTGCAGCAGCTTGGTTCGATCGACGCCTTTGAACGAACCGCCCCCGTCAAACCACATGATTCCGATCGGCCCGTAGTCGGTCAGGAGTTCGCGCACTTGTCCCTGCATGTACTGGACGTACTTGTCCATGTCGGCGTCGGAGTTCGGGTCGCCGTGGTATCCCTTCTGCGAGTACTTCGCCGGAAAGTCCGGATGATGCCAGTCGACCACGGAGTAATAGATGCAGAACTTCAGGCCGTCTTTCGCACAAGCGTCGGCCAGGGCTTTCATGGGGTCGCGCCCGTACGGCGTCGCCTTGACGATGTTGTAATCCGTCAGTTTGGTGTCATACATGCAAAAGCCGTCGTGATGTTTCGCCGTGATGACCATATACTTCATGCCCGCCGTTTTGGCCAAGTCTGCCCATTCTTGTGCGTCGAATTGGACCGGGTTGAATTGCTTCGCAAACTTCTCATATTCCGACGAAGAGAACTTCGCGTCCTTCATGATCCATTCCGCGTATTTCTTTTTTCCTCTCCACTCTCCGGCGGGCACGGAATAGACCCCCCAGTGGATAAACATGCCGAATCGCGCCTTGTTAAACCACTCCATGCGGTCGCCCGCTCGGGTCGCGGTGGCGCACAGACATGACACAATCAAGGTAACCAACATCCAAAATCGGTTCTGCTTTATTCTCATGGTGTCTATTCTCCTTTGTCGAATGCATTGAGCAACGTCAACCTTATAGCCTAGCTTCCTGTGGCCGATCATCGCAAGTAGAATTATATTCATGGCCGGGCGCCCTGCCCAGACGTCGTGTCAACAACGGATGGACATGCCCTCGGGACCGTCTCGCCAGCATGCCCAACCGCCGCCAAGGCGGTCGTCTGGGCATGGCACCCGGCGTGCTTTGGAAAATAGGTTTCTGGCAAAGCTATCACGAAAACACGAAAGGACGAAAGCACGAAAGAAGTAAGGGAGAGGTTGGTTGGGAGAACGAGTTGCCCTGGTCAGGCAGGCCTCGACAAGGATCTGTATCTCTTTGCTTTTCGAGTTTTCGTACTTTCGTCTTTTCGAGGTGAAAGAGACCAAGGAAGCATGTTGGTCACAACGGTTGCCCGGCAAGGGCTCTAACCGAGCGTCTCCAAAAACGCCACGACGCGGCGGACGGCCTTTTCGGCCGAGTGTTGTTTGATGAGGCCTTCTTTGGCGGCGGCGCTGACCAACAGGGTGCAGGCGTTGGCCTCCGCGGCGATCACTTCGACGTGGACCAGGGTGGGATTCATCTGGAGGAAGCCGGATTTCAGGATGGCCGAGATTTTCGGGCACGTCGACGTGCCCGCCTCGGCGTCGTCGGCGATCCGGCCTTCCTTGGCAAGAAAGGACGTCACCGCCGTAAGCACGGCCGCGACGTCCCGCCCGACGGTCATTTCGTGCCGGTGCTGTTCAGTCGGCAGAAACTTCGCCGCGAATTTCGCCCCCATCGCCCCCCCGATCGCCCCCGCCGCCCCGCCTCCAATCCGTCCCCCAAGCTCCCCGACCTTGCCGAGCTCTTTGACGAGCAGGTCGTCTTGTTGGTTGGTCATGGTTTGATTCTCAGATAAGTAAGGTGTTGTTGGGTGCCATGCCCAGACGTCGCTTCAGCGGCGGATGGGCATGTCCTCGCGCCCAGCATAGCCAACCCGGCCGTTTCCCCTTCAGACGTCCCACCCCACTCCAGAGCCCTTATATCGATATCGGCTACAATGCGCTCCGCTGATTGCTATGCCCAGCCGAAAGGGGTAGGATTATCGACAGTATTGGGTGTCAGGAGCATATCGGTGGTGGGGTGAGCCTCGCTACATTCTTCCATTTTGGAGGACTCGGGCATGGCATTGGACTGGTTTTATCGGGCGATGGAGAAGCAAGTCGGGCCGGTTTCGAGCTCGGAACTGCAAAGCCTCGCCCAAGCTGGTACGGTTACGCCCAAGACTCCAGTCGCCAACTCACCATATGGTCCTTGGGTGCCGGCTGAGCAAGTCAAAGGACTCTTCGCCATGCCCAACGGATCGCCTCAACTGGCAATGGCAACCGGAACCGCCCAACCGCCCCGCGCCACTGCCTCAGAAGAATCGTCGGGCATGGGAACAGCAACGAAAATCGCACTGGTTGTAGGCGGCAGCGTGTGTATTCTGGTTCTCGGCTTTCTTCTCTGGTTCGTTGCCATTCGTGACACATGGGAACTGAAAAACGCATCCCGCGTATCCGCCAAGTTGGACGAAGCCGTCCGGTTTCAACAGTCCGATCCTCTCACGGCCTATAAGATATACGATGAACTACTGAAAGAGGCGAAGCAACACAAGATCAAGGATGAGCTATTTGCCCAAAGGCTCGCCGACGCGGAAAAATCGCGGGCGGCATTGTATCCGAAGGTCCAAGAAAAGATACGAGCAGCACAAGCCGAAAAGCAACGATTGGCGCAAGAAGAGGCACGACAAGCTGCGGAAGAAAAACAGCGGGTTGCCGAGGAGGAGAATCGAAAGAAAGCGGCATTGGAAGCGCAGAAGATTGCCGAAGAAAAACGTCGTGCCGAAGAAAAAAGGCTCAAGGAAGTGGTTGCGGCATATTCCAATTCTCCACAATCCGCTCGCAATGCGTTGAATGCCGTGAAGAGAGTAGAGGCGAGAACGGAAGTGGGCATAAACTTCAAGGACTATTCAACGGTGGTTGGCGAGGCGTGGGCTGAGGTGAAAATCTTCACCGAATCGCCCGATGGCAGGAAATTGCCGGCGTTTAGTTTCTTATTGGTGTCGGCGATGGGAAAACAAAAGATTGCCTTGGATGTCTGGCAATTGTCGCTCATGTGGAAGGAGGCGGGGCTTCGAGGCGACGAGGATCTTCACAGCGATATGCGACAAAAGTACTGGGGAGCGGCGCATCGACGTATCGTCATGGCAGAATCGTTGATTACCCGAGATGATGTCGCAATTGTGCTATCGAGGATTGCCATGTTGGAAAAAGCGGATGCGAAATACGAGACGGAAATGAAATCGCTGTTTTCAGAGACGGATACTGTATATTCAAAGGCGAAGACCAAATTGTATGAAGCAGATATCGCAAAAATGTCCGGGAGACCAGAGGATCAAGCAAAGCATCAAGAAGAGGCAAAAGGACTTCTTCAGAAAAGGAAAGAGCTTCTCCAGAAGATAGAAGACACTGATGAACAAGACAAGCAACGCTTTTCAGATCCGTAAATGTAATGTCGTAATTCCTAGCCGGGTCTCTTTGTCGTGAATGCCAAATCGGAGGGAAGCAATGAAAGACAAAGGCAATAGTGGGTTCTGGCGAGTCGTAGCCAAGGTGACACAAGAGAGGGATCAGAGTATTGCATTAGTGCGTGATGAGTATATGAGGCTTGATGCAACGAATCGACATCGATTCCGCGAATGGGTGGATATGATCGCGTCGGCAGGTGGTTTTCCGGTGGGCATTGGTGCAAACGTAAGCGTTCAAATCCACGTAGACGCCCAGTCTGGTCCTAACGAGCCAGAAATGGTATCGGTATCTCCTCGAACACTTTCGAGAGCTTTTGCGTCATGGGACCGGGGAGAGGAATATGTGCATAGTGCAGCCGAGTTCTGAGCTGCCGTATGCCGGTCACCATGCCCAGACGTCGTTTCAACGACGGATGGGCATGCCCTCGTTCAACAAAGCGGCGAGACGCCGCTTCTACGCCAACATGCCCATCCGCCGCCAAGGCGGGCGTCTGGGCATGGCACCCAACATACATGCAATTGAATGAATTACCCCTCCCGCCAACCCCGTGTGCGTGATACGGCGTCGTGCCAGCGGGCGAGGAGGGCGGCGCGGCGGGCTTCGGGCAAGGCTGGCTCGAAGCGGCGGTCGAGGGACCAGTGGGTGGAGATGTCGGGGAGGTCGCGCCAGTAGTCGACGGCCAGGCCGGCGAGGTAGGCGGCGCCTAGGGCGGTGGTTTCGGAGACGACGGGGCGGAGGACGTCGACGCCGAGGAGGTCGGCCTGGAATTGCATGAGGGCGTTGTTCACCGAGGCGCCGCCGTCGACGCGGAGTTCGGCGAGGGGGCCACCGGAGTCGTTTTGCATGGCTTCGAGGACGTCGTGGGTCTGGAAGGCCATCGAGTCGACGGCCGCCCGGGCGAGATGGGCCGCCGTGGTGCCGCGGGTGATGCCCAGCAGGGCGCCGCGGGCGTCGGGATCCCAGTGGGGCGCGCCGAGGCCGACGAACGCCGGAACGAGATAGACGCCGCCCGAGTCGGGCACGCTGGCCGCCAGCGCTTCGACGTCGGACGATTTGTCGATGATGCCCAGCCCGTCGCGCAGCCACTGCACGACGGCCCCACCGATGAAGACGGAGCCTTCGAGGCAATAGGTGATCTGACCGCCCAGGCCCCAGGCGATGGTGGTCAGCAGGTTGTGTTTCGACACGACGGGCGTCTGGCCCGTGTTCATCAGCATGAAGCAGCCGGTGCCGTAGGTGTTCTTCGCCATGCCGGGCCCAAAGCAGTTCTGGCCGAACAGGGCCGCCTGCTGGTCGCCCGCGTCGCCGGCGATCGGGATGGGCCGGCCGAACCACTCGGGCGACGTCTCGCCGTACACCTCGCTCGACGGCCGGACCTCCGGCAGCATGGCCCGAGGGATGTCCAACAAGCCGAGCAGCTCGTCGTCCCACTCGCGCGTGTGAATATTGAACAAGAGCGTCCGGCTGGCGTTGCTCGGGTCGGTCACGTGCCGCCGCCCGGCCGTCAGACGCCAGATGAGCCAGGTATCGACCGTGCCGAACAACACATCACCCCGCGCGGCCCTATCGCGCAGCCCGGACTGGGCGTCCAACAAATGTTTGATCTTCGTGCCGGAGAAATACGGATCGAGCATCAGGCCCGTCTTGGCCCGGAACGTCGGTTCGCACCCGTCGGCGCGGAGTGCCTCGCAGATGGGCG
Source organism: Pirellulales bacterium (assembly GCA_016931075.1). Taxonomy (GTDB): domain Bacteria; phylum Planctomycetota; class Planctomycetia; order Pirellulales; family Thermoguttaceae; genus JAFGFF01. Next base: position 13,153 of record JAFGFF010000481.1, read on the forward strand.
CGCTCGCGCGGCTTTGCCAGACGATCGCGTTGGCCACCGCCTGGCCGGTGTGCCGGTCCCAAAGGACGGTCGTCTCACGCTGATTGGTGACGCCGATGGCCGCGATTTGCCGTGCGTCGAGCGAGCCGGCCTCGAGCGCTCGCCGGGCGACGGCCAGTTGGCTCGCCCAGATGGCCTCGGGGTCATGTTCGACCAAGCCCGGGGCGGGCAGGATCTGCGGGAACTCCTCCTGCGCCGACGCGACCGCCCGACCGTCGTGAGCGAACACGATCGCCCGGCTCGAGGTGGTCCCCTGGTCCAGGGCGAGGATGTAGGTGTCCATGAGGGCCGTCCTTCGAGAAGTTTGTTGCTGCTTGGCATAGCACCCAGCAGCAACCCAAATCCTGTAGGGAACGCCCTCCGTGGCGTTCCGGTTTTAATGGCAACAATCCTGCAGAAACCACCGGAACGCCACGGAGGGCGTTCCCTACAGGGTGTTGCTTGGTTATTTGTGTCAGGCATAGCCTGACCTACGGGGCCAAAGGGTCATTATCCATGCGGGGATCAATAGGTCAATCGACGCCGGGGGGCTGGGAGTCCCGTAACCGTTCACGGGCCGACCACCAAAGGGGACAGGTGCATGTTTTCGGCTTGCACCTCGTATGCAAGTGGAAAGTCAAATGGCCGAAAAATGCACCAGTCCCCGGCCGGTGAACGCTTACAGAGTCCTTGTCGACGGGGAGCGAGTCGGATAGAAAACAGGTAGCTTCTGGATGACCCCGCACCGTATTTGCCCGCCATGCCTCGACTGCCTGCCGTTCAGCGTTTTTTGACTTCCGAAGGGAAGCGGATCTATCGCATTCCGTTCAAGTGGCTGCCGGGCGTGACCGGGCGGGTTTACCTGGTGCTCGGGGCCGGGCCGCCGACGCTGGTCGACACGGGCTGCGGACGGGGCGTGTCGACGCGGAATATCCTCGACGGCATCGAGACCGTCCGGCGGGAGTTCGGCGAGCCGGTCGGCGTGGGCGATCTCGGGCGGATTCTTCTGACCCATGGGCACATCGACCACAGCGACGGGCTGGGCGAATTGCTCCGGCAGTGCGGCGCCGAGGTGGGCATCCATCCGGCCGACGCGCCGGCCGTTCGATGGCCTGTGGAATATGAAGAACGAAGCCGAGCCGCCCTGGCTCGATTCTTCCAACGCGCGGGCGTGCCGGACGAACGAACCGGAGCCCTGGCCCTGCCGCGCCGGCGAGCCGACGCGACGCTAGGCACCTCGGTCGAGTTGGCCTTGGAAGACGGACTACTTTTAGATGGACTGCGGATCATCCACACGCCGGGCCACTCGCCCGGCCATGTGGTGATTGTGGCCGACGACGTTCTCTTGTGCGGCGATCATATCCTGCCGCACACCGCGCCGCAGCAGACGCCCGAGCACGTCACGCCGGGCGGGGGCCTGCGACGGTATCTCGAATCGTTGGACAAGGTCCAGCAGGCCGGCCCGTTCCGCGTGGGACTGGGCGGGCACGAGCCGGTGATCGACGACGTGGACCATCGGATCGACGTGCTGCGACAGTGGCAGTTGCGCCGCAACGACGATCTGGTCGACGTGCTCGAAGAACAGGCTCGGCCGAGCACGATCTGGGAAGTGTGCCGTGTGGTCTACCGTCAGACGGAAGGCGTGTTTTTGTTATTCGCGTTGTTGGATACGGCGGCGCGGTTGGAGTTCTTGGGCGAGGAAGGGCGAGTGGAGTTGAAGGAGGATGGTGTGGGATCGAGTTGGCGTTTTTCAAGTGCGGGCAGCCCTCACCCCCGGCCCCTCTCCCAAAGGGAGAGGGGAGAAGC
>JAFGFF010000482.1 GCA_016931075.1 Pirellulales bacterium
GCCCCGCCGCTCAGATCGAACAGGCCGTCCACGGTCAGCATATCGACCGTGTCGGAGTCGCTGTTGTAGTAGACGAGGAACGTGCCGTCGACCGTAGCGTTGCCGGTGATCGTGCCGCCATTGCCCGACAGGGCGGCCGTCGCATCGACCGTGACGTTGCTGGTGATCGAGCCGGTGATCCGCAGCTCGCCGGCGTTGACCGCCGTCGCGCCCAAGTAGGTGTTCGCGCCGCCGAGCGTCAGCGTGCCGGCGCCCAGCTTGGTCAGCCCGGTGCCAAGCGCGCTACCGTCCTCGACCAGTGCCTGGTCGGTGCCAATGTCGAAGCCGTTCGTGTCGATGATCGCACCACCGGCTTTGACGTTAATGGTCATCGTGGCGGCCGCGACGTCGTCGACGGCCAGGAAGTTGGAATTCGAGGCCAGAGCCTTGAGCGTACCGCCGTCGAAGTTGATCGTGGCGGTCGTGCCTGTGATCACCGCGGAATCCGACCGAGTCGAAATCCCGCCGCACGCGAACGTCCCGCCGTTGAGGTTCAACGTGCCCTGGCCTGGCGTCCACTCAGTGTCCCAGTCGTAGTAGTCATACTCGCCCAGGATCACTGTGTTGGCGCAGGTCGTCAATCCGGCGTTCTGGTTCCAGGTCCCCTGGCCGCCAGCCGCGCCGATGGTCAAGGTGTTTTGGAACGTATGGCTATCGTCGTTCTGGTGTGTGCCGGCCCCAACCACCGTGACCACCGCGTCGGCCCCGTCGACGGTGACGGTGCCGATACCCAAATTCGCTGTCCCATCCTGCCAGTTGACGCCCACCTGCAAGTCTTCGATCGTCGCCTGCGCGGCGTTGTGGACATTCATGTATCCGGTACCGTCGTAGGAGCCGACGAACATGCTCGTGCCGTTGGACGCGAAGGTTCCGCCGTTGAGGTTCAAGTAGCCGGTGCCTTGGTCGCCGAAACGGATCCAGCCTCCAAAGGAAAGGCTTGCCGAGTCGTTGACGTTGACGGTGCCGGTGGCGGTCAAGTAACCAATACGGCTTGCGCCGCCGACCGTCATTTCCGACGTGCCGTTGACGTTGAGAACGCCGGTTCCCGCGCTTTTGTAGCCAAGCCGCAGGTTGTCGTCCACGTCCATCGTGGAGTCCAGGTTCAGGTTGACCGTGCTGGTGCCGCCGTTTTCAGCGATGTAGAGGTGGCCGTTGACGTCGGCGACCGCATAGTCCGTCAGAGTCAGGTTGCCCACGCCGTGCGCGAAGCTGCCGCCAGCCAGGGTGCCGCTGAGAGTCAATTTACCATGGCCATCGACAAGCAGATTGCCTTCGCCGGGGGTTATATTTGTATCGTGGGAATTGTCGCCGAAATAGACGGTTTCCGCGACGAACTCAGCGTAGTCATGGATGTTCAGATTGCCTTGGCTGTTGTCCCAGATGCCGAAATGGACGGCTCCGCCGCTGTACGTTAGCTTGGCGCCAACATCCTCTGGGCCCGTGCCGCCGCTGAGGTTGATCGTGCCGATGGCCCTGCCTTCTTCAAGGCCGTCGTTGCTACCATTATCTCCCACACGCGAGGACGTCGTGGTGGAGATGGTCATCGTGCTGTTGCCGCTCATGTTGAGCGTGCCGTTGGAGCCTGCGCCCGTGCCGATATAGGTTCTCGCGTTGACGGTTGTCTCACCTTCGGTAGGGTGAGTATATGTGATGCTGTTGTTGATGACGGACATGGATGCGTTGCCCGTGAGCGAGACGGTTCCCGTACCCCCGCCATGGCCGATGAGCAGGTTGGCCGCATTGGCCGCAGTGTTGTCCGACTTCACCCCACCCCGGAGATTGGCGATCATCGAGGCATTGCCGCTGAGCGACAGCTCTCCCGAGGCGCCACTGCCGGTGCCGATGTACATCCGCTCGCCATCGATCGTGGCTGCGGTGTAGTCCTCCATTGTCCACTCCCCCGATGCTCCGGTTCCGCTTCCGATATCAGTGGAATAGTCGTAGTTGGCTTTTGGCACTGCGAGGGTTGCATTGTTTTTCATGGTCAACAGACCGTTGGTATTTGTGCCAATGGACACCCGAATAAAGCTGCCAGCCGACACACTGGCGGAGTCGAGCAAATGGAGTTCTCCGTCTCCGTCCGTCGAATCGCCCACATAGAGCCTGGAATTAGTGTTGTACCATGCCGAGTTGCTGATCGTCATGATACCTTTGGATTTGTAGCCGATTCGGGCATAATAACCGTTGCTATTGAGCGATCCGCCTTGGAGATCATAGGTGGATGTTCCAGGGGCGCCGTTAAATCCGATGTCCAATCGGGCACCGGTCACACTGACGTCGCCACCTGTTTGAATAATGTGTCCCTCACCAGGGCCGGCTCCTCCAATATCACTGGAGCCCACTTGAAAGGAGGTGATGCTTCCGGCGAACTGATTCGCAGCAGTGATGGTCGCCGTGTTCCCGTTGTTGATGATAACCTTGTCGGCGGGATCCGAACCAGGGGTCGTGTACAAGACGCCACCACTGGAGTCCAGCCAAGCGCCAAAATCATTGACATTGCCCGACACGACGCCCCAATAATAGTCAATGGCCGAGGCGGGCGTTGCCCACATCAGGCCAACGAGCAACAGGATAGCAGAGATTGTCTTGAGCATGTTCATCGTCATTCATCTCACTTCAGGGTGTAACAGTAGAGATCCAATACGCGTTGCTCCACCCACACATGCCGCAGTCTGGCTGTTTGGAACAGAGCCGCCTGCCGTCTCCCGGACAGCTCCGTGCGTCAACCGAACAACCCTGCGAACAGACTCCTTATGTTACAGTGCCAAGTTACAATGGTGCTGTCTGCTCATAAGCAGTCCTCCGGCAATCGCAATAACCAACCTCCTCAACGTGTCACGCTTCTCCTAAGGAAGAGAAGACACGCCGTGCCTTGCCCGGATTGTCACTGCGAACGAAACTCGGATCGTAAACGTGACAAAACGGTGCGTTTCTAGGTGAACAAAACCCGAGAAGGCACAACGCATCTCGATTCACTCGACCAAACCAATGAATCTCGACGGCTCTCAGGCACGATTGAATCCGGCAACCGAATCGTCGCACAATCCGCGCGCACAAAAACCGGGGCGTTGCCAGCGCACAACTTCTCTGTCACGATTGGTGCGATACCATTCCCCAGCGTATAGAAATAACGCTACCGATGGCTTTCTTGCGGCAGACGCACCTGAAAAAAGTGCGTTGCCGCGGCCTCCGGCAGGCTCATCATCCAGACGCGCCCAACCGGGTGCCCCATCCTGCCAACGATCACCAATACAGAAAAAACCGTAGATAGCCTCTAACCTGCAGAGCCCCTGTAGACTACGAGGCCCCACCACATCCGACTATTGTTTCCTATGTATGTTATGAAAAGACGCGTTTCCCAAATGCGCTCTCTAGTTCGCCAAATATGACCCCATTCAGTTTCGTGCCACTTGATTGGGGGGTGCCGGCAAAGGCAGCAGGTCGACTGTTGTTGGCACACAACCAAACCAGCAACGTTACGGAAAATGTAACGGAAAAGGTGATGGGCATTGTCACCTCGGATGTTGAAACAGGAAGTGCCCGTTGCCATGGGGCCAAGAACAATCCAAAAGAGTTTGCCGCCGGAAGGATCCTTCCGGCGGCAAACTCTTTTTTGGTACCCCCGAGGGAGTGTCCTCACCGTTGGGATACGGCGACCCGGCTCGATAGAACGAAGCGAGACAGGCCAGAGAACGACGTTACATGCCACATGAAGCGTTTTTCAGCCTCTAGTGTACGGCTCAACGAGCACGACGCATGACTGTTGAGGCAGGCATGGCCAACGTCACTGGAATTCCCCCCCCGAAATTCGAGTGTTCATGGAAAACCAAGTGTTTCCCAGCCCTATTGAGCCACACTTGTCAAAAGCACAAGGCCCGGCGGCTGTGCGGGCAGTCGGCCGGGCCTTTTGACCGTGGAAAACTGGTGTGTGCCGGGAGGGGCAGGGGGCGTCGTCGGGACGCAAATCACCTAAGATCCACGGTGGTCATTATACGCTGATTTGACGTGTTGGCGGCCTAGCCTCGGGCCGTGGTAATGCCCGATGGCTCTGGGTCAAAGGCAGCCGTTGCTCGATTCATCCTGAATGCACGTTGGATGCCAGAATCGATATTCGTCTTCAATGGGTGCGTCGAAATTGACGTAAGTTGCTTTTGAAAAAAGACTTGACGATTCTCTGTTTCTGTCTCACCATAGCCCGCCTGACCTGCCTGGCGTTTGAAAGGCTTACAAATAAGGGGAAACTGGCTCAAGTGGGCAACCAAGCACAAGACACCTGGCTCTGTGTCACGCCCGCCAGTCGACTCGGTCCATATTCTGCAGGAAACTGGTGGTGATTGCCCGAAAGACGTCGGCCATTTGGGCGTATTCCCGGTCCTCGGCCTGAATCAGGACGGCGTAGGTTGCCCGATCGCCCCGAACTGCCCGAACCTGCGTCGTATTGGTGAGGTCGAGGTAGTAGAAATTGAGGTCGTAGCCGATCAGGTCTTGGCCGGCCATCTCCTCCGAAATGGCCTCGACTTCCAGATCCTTGTATTCTTCCCGCATGGCTGCGATGGTCGTTTCGACCAGCTCACTCGGGTTGGAACCGCGAGGAAGGACCGAAAGTGTCCAAAAGCCTCCGCCTGGACTGGCCACGGTCACCGTACGGCATTCGGCCGACGTGCCGTCCTCGTCGAGCGTCCAGTTGTCCGGATAGGAGAACCGGATTCCCCATTTGTTGAATTCCAAGGGCATCGGGAGCTTGTTTATCCTTCTTTTCTGGCTTTTCTGGGCCAATTCGGCCCAAGGGCTCTTTCGGGTTGGCGTTTGTCAGAACGCACGGGAATCCCCCAACTCTTATGCTCTTTTCATCGTACCAGACCCAAGCAGGTGACGAAATCGGCCCCGGTTACCTCGGGAATTGGCCCTTTGGTGAGTGGATATAGGGTTTTGGCGGAGGGCAACTTGGCCTGGCGACGGGCTGGCCGCTTTGCTACCATGCCCTCCCAATTCGTGCAGTTGCCGCGAATTGACAGCCTGCGGGGATCGTTTCCGGTCCGAGGAGACTCGGTAAGAATTGGCTTGGCATTCGGGCGGCATGTGCAGAGCGAGCTTTACTAGTTGGACCTTGGTGGCGGCGGCTGTCTGGATGGCCGGCTGTCGGCTGCCGTGGCGCGATGGGCCGATCTCCAAGGAGCTGGTCCGATCGCGGGAGTTCTCTCGCCAGGGCGTGGCCGCCATGGAGTCGGGTCGCTGGGACGAGGCTGACGCCTTGCTGGCCAAGGCCGTCGAAGCCTGTCCCGAAGACTGCGACGCCAGGCGTCATTACGCCGAAGCCCTTTGGCGTCATGGCGACCAGCAGAAGGCGATTGCCCAGTTGCAGCGAGTGGTCGCCGAGCCGAATCCTGATCCGGCTGTCCATGTCCGGCTGGCCGAGATGTACCTGACGCGGAATCAACTGGAACCGGCCTCGCGGCAGATCGAAGCGGCCCTGGATGCCGAGCCCCAATTGGCCATCGCCTGGGCCATGCGAGGTCGATTGCTCCGCGCGGCGGGCCGACCTCAAGAAGCCCTGACCGCGTTCCATCGGGCGATCGGCTACGCGCCGGAAGAGCGGACGTTCCTGCTCGAAACGGCCGAGATCTATCGCCAACTGAACAAACCGGACAAAGCCCTTTCGATCCTGCACAGCCTGGCCGACAGCTACGGCCCGGGCGAAGAGCCGCAGGAGGTGCCTCAACTCGAAGGGCTGGCGTTGGCCGCCCTGGGCCGCTACGACGAGGCCGTCCAGCGGTTCTCCGAGGCCCTGGCCCGGGGCCAACCCACGCCCGAGTTGCTCTACCGATTGGCCGAGTCCCATTGGCACTTGGGCCACCAGCGCGAGGCGACCATGGTGGCTCAACAGGCCCTGGCCCTGGCTCCGAACCACCGACCCAGCCTCGAACTGCTGGGCTGGCTGGACGTGGCTGATCGGGGCGCGGGGCCTGCCCGCTGAAACAGTCGGTCTTGACCCGATTCTCCCTTCTGACCAGCATATTCCCTACGATTGGTTTGACCTTATATAGAATGTAGCGTAGAGTTTTTTGGCTTGGCCTACGCTGATTGGCCCTTACTAAGTGAGACACCCGTGCATCGCCGGGCCGTGTGTTGGCCGGGCCGTTTGCCTGACGAGCGCCGTTTGCCTGACGAGCGCCGTTTGCCTGACGAGCGCCGTTTGCCTGACGAGCAACGTAGAGTTGTCTCGCTAAGGGGGCGTGACCATGACCAACCAACGCCGCGAGATCGAACAAAGAGAGAAGGAGACAGAAATGACCCACGTAATGGATAGCACGATGGACGTGTTCGTCGACCGGCGTTCCGGAGACCCAACCGGCATGGCGCCCAGCAGCGAACGGCGACAGTTCGCCAACAGCCACGACGACCTCTCGCCCGCGGCCCAAGAACTCGCCCAGGCGATCGACGGCTACAAGCTCCGCCACCGACGTCGGTTCATCACCTACGAAGAGATGCTCTCCGTCATCACGTCGCTGGGCTACCACAAGTAGCCTGCCCGTCCTGCCGACGCGCCGCATCCTGGAGAGTCGCGCTCCGAGCGTGGCCGCCAGGCAGTCCCCACGCCACTCGCGTCGGCGCCTCTTCCTATTGCTCATTGGCTCCTCAATGTCTCGCTTCCTCGAAGCGACACCTCTGCCCCATCCCATGGCGGAACAGGGGACTAACGTCCCCCGCTCAGTTCCCATCCCGAGCCCCGAGTCCTGAGTCCTGAGCCAGATGCCGCATGACCCCTGTAGTTCGGCCTTGCCGGGTCATAACACGGCCTACGGTTTCACCTGAATTGATTGTTAGACAGACCATGAGATTCTCGCCACTCGTCAATATCACGGTGATATCGCCTCGATATCGTTCCGGCACGATAAGAAAGGCCCGTCGGACGTCGGGCAAGGAGAAAAAACGGTAATCTCGGGCGAATGGGGTGCATAGGCAAGCCATTTACAACTCGTAGAAGCTCGTTTTGCGACGAATACCCGGTTTGATCACGTGTAGGCCCTTTCAATAGGTTCTGAAACCACGGGTGCCATGTCCACGACAAGCGTGGACATGCATAGACCATAAAAAAGCCCCGAAAAGGCATGTCCACGCTTGTCGTCAGGGTGTCCGAGAATTCGATCCCGGAAAACAAGCTGATTTCGGATTTTCTGTGGGTGCCATGATTTCGGATTTTCTGTGGGTGCCATGCTCAGACGACCGCCTTGGCGGCGGATGGGCATGAGAGGTGGATACCCTTGTCAACATGCCCATCCGCTGCTGAAGCAGCGTCTGGGCATGGCACCCGGCATAGACCATAAAAAAGCCCGGGAAAAGCATGTCCACGCTTGTCGTGGACATGGCACCCGGCACAGCGGCCGGCGCCCATTTCAAAACACTTTTGACACTTCGTTTCATCTTTTTTTCCAGCGCAGGGCATGGGCGGTCCTTCCTCCGCTTTTCGGTGGCCACAACGGCCACAACACAAA
>JAFGFF010000483.1 GCA_016931075.1 Pirellulales bacterium
CTCGGCAGACTGGTCGGCGATTTCCTGGGCGTCGGCGTCGACCGAGATAATCCGCCCGTCGAAAGCCGCGGCCGCCTTGGACGCCAGGCACGCCTCGGTCAGCAGGACCGGGGCCTCGGCCTCGTCGAGGATGTGGCGCATCCGCTCGGTGGGATATTCGGGATCGAGCGGCACGTAGGCCGCCCCCGCCTTCAGACACGCCAGCACGGCGATGATCGGCCGGGCCGAGCGTTCGAAGTAGATGCCCACCAACGAGCCCGGGCCCGCGCCGCAATCACGCAGATGACGTGCGAGCTGATTTGCCCGGTGTTCGATTTCTTCGTAGGAGTAGACGTCGTCGCCGCAGACGATCGCCGGATCGCCGGGCCGAAGATCGACCTGCGCCTCGAAGAACTCGTGGAGGCATTGAATGTCCTGAGCAACCGTTGCCACTAACGCACCTCGTCCGCCTGACGTTCACGTGGGTGAGTCGGATAGCTGCAGAGGAATCCTTCGTAGTTCTTCAGCACGATTTCTTCTTCGTCGAACGAGACGACCGGGTCGGGGATCAGGGCGATCTTGCCCACGCCGCCGGGGCCGTCGATCACGAAATGCGGCACGGCCAGGCCCGACGTGTGACCACGCAAGGAGGCCATGATCTTCAGGCCTTCCTGCACCGAGGTGCGGAAATGATCGGTCCCGCGGACCAGGTCCGCCTGATAGATGTAGTACGGTCGCACCCGGATCGTCAAAAGCTTCTGCATGAGACGCTTCATCACGGCCGGATCGTCGTTGACCCCGCGGAGCAGGACCGTCTGGTTGCCCAGCGGGATGCCCGCGTCGGCCAACATACTGCAAGCGTGACCCGATTCGGGCGTGATTTCGCGAGGGTGGTTGAAATGGGTGTTCAGGAAGAGCGGGTGGTGCTTTTTAAGCATCGCGCACAGCTCGGGCGTCACCCGTTGGGGGAACGTGACCGGCACGCGGCTCCCGATCCGAATGATTTCGACGTGCGGGATGGCCCGCAGGCTTCCGAGAATCGAGTCGAGCTTTTCAACGGGCAGCATGAGCGGGTCGCCGCCCGAGACGATTATGTCGCGGACCTCCGGATGCTGCCGGATGTAGTCGAGCCCCTGGGCGATGCCCTCGTCGTTGAGCGATTGGGGATCGCCGACCTTCCGCTTGCGGGTGCAGAACCGGCAGTACATCGCGCAGACGTGGCTGATGTAGAAGAGGACCCGGTCGGGGTAGCGGTGCGAGATGTTGGGCACCGGGCTGTCCGCCTCTTCGCCCAACGGATCTTCCTCGCCCTCCCCGTTGAGTTCTTCCAGATCGGGAACGCACTGCCGCCATATCGGGTCTCCCTCCTCCTCGATCAGGCTCAGGTAATAGCGGCTGATCTGGAGTGGATAGACCTCGTGGACCCGGCGGATGGCCTCCGGATCGACTCCGAGCGCGTCGGCGAGCGTCTCGGGATCACTGATGATCCCGTTGGACGGTTGTCTGGATTGCTTCACGGCGTAACCCCCAGCAGAAGCGTCGTGTGGTGTCGTATCTTCAAGTTGCTAATCTGACGAGCTTCGAGCTGCCGTGCTCCGATCCAACGAATCCTTCGCGAAATAAATGTACGGTAACTTCCGGTTTCCTCGACTTCCGACACAGGGCGGCCAACGACAGTTGGTACAACCCGTCAGGCATTCGGACTTGCTCCGTCGAAAGGTGCAGATTTCGTGATGCGCTTTCACCAGATTCGGTGCGCTCGATCCGCGGAGGGTCCATGCCGATTTCAAACGTGGCGAAGTCGAGGGACACGCCTTGCCCACGCAATTTGGCGTAGGCCTCTTTGAGGGTCCACAGCCGCAGGAAGTCGATCGCCCGTTCTTCCGGCAGCCGCCCCTCCAGCCAGGCTCTTTCCCCCGGCGCGAGAACGCCCGCGGCCGGAGGCGAGTCGATGGAACGATCCAAATACTCGACGTCGACTCCCACGGGGAAGTCCGACCCCACGGCCACCACCACGAGCTGCCGGCAGTGCGAGATGTTGAACTCCAATGGGGGGAGTCCAAGTCCGGGGGCGACGATGGGCTTGCCGCCGGTTGCTGTATCAAACTGCCACTGACGCGGTGTGACACGCTGGGCGGTTGCAGAGGACAAGGCGGTTCGCAGAAGCACACGGCCGACCAGATAGCGTTGCCGATCGCCGGCAACAGTCAGGCGGTCCAAGTGTTCTCTCTCGGCCGGACTCAACAGTGCAAGATGGTTGTCCAGCATCGGCGCGGCGCAAGGGCCGATCGGCGCGATCCAAAGACCGACGCGCGATCGCGCTCGCCACCGAAGCCTGGATAACCTTGTCATCATCGTTGCGTTCTCTCAAGCAGCACTGCATAACGGCCGGCTGGCCCTGTTCTGGGTGGCTCCCAGATTGTGGGGGAGACGCCTCCGTCTTTGCGCCCGCGTCCCAAATTGTCTGCCCTTCCCGTCCTGTAACGACCTGTGTTCCCCGGAATCCCCGGATGATGAGCATTTGGTGGCAGTAGGGAACGTTTGCCGGCTAGGTAATCAGTAACGCTCATGGTAGATGGGGTGCCACGACTTGTCAAGCGTTGGCATTCCCAGCGGGAGTTGCGGACGATAGCCGACCGGCGGGCCACGACATACAGCCGTAAAAGACCGACTTTCTGGGGTCCGGAGAATCGTCACAACACGTCCGGTTGCCTGACTCAAGGCCGGACAATCGGATCAGTCAGGAAGGTCATGTTTCGTGACACGAACGGACGGTGACGGCTAAATTGCCAGCCGCCGAGGTCTTTTCGCAACGAAAATTACCTGGCGTCAACGACCATGATGCCCGGCGACGTTCCGTCTTCGGATCACTTCACGGGACCGAATCATGCCGGAGAATCGTCAGACTTGCCCACGTCTTCCGGAGCCTATTGAAACGTCAGACATTCCTGAACAAGACATCTCGCAACAATCGGTTCGACCGCGATTCCACGCAGTGATTCCGCAACCGATGCACGTCGAACATCACAAGCACGATCCGACCTGTTCTTTGTTAACCATGGCAGAATCGTTTCTGTCGCAAGTCGGCTTTTCCGATTGGATGCCTATGGATCTGTGGAGACACGTGCGGGCAGAGCGGCGTGCAATCGCGATCGTCGAGGATTGCGCGACGCGATGAAGATGTGTCCAGGATTCTCGCCAATAATTTGTTTGTCTCTCTCGGAAAAGGATTGACCCGCCATGAAGACCGGACGTCTGCCAGTCGGCCTTGTTTCTCTTGCAATAGTAGTCTGTTGCTCCGCTATGGTTTTCGCGGGAGAACTTCAACAGCCGCTTTCCGTGCAAGAATTGGTGTCATCGAGTGTCAATGTCGACACGTCGCCCTCGATGAAAAGCATGCTGCCTTCCACCATGCCTGGACGGATCGATCAGGTGGCCTATTTCGCGGCCGATACTGGCGGCGGGGTGGCCATGTCGTCCACGCCGAGATCGGATTATTGGACCCCGTCTCGCCGCACCGGCCCGCGAGGGTTCGAGTTCGGCGGCTGGATCGATCAGGGCATGACCTTCTCGGGCTGCGACCCGGGCAACCGATTCAACGGCGTCGTTGGAATGAACGATCGTCACGCCGAATATCAGTTGAATCAGCTCTGGTTCTTTCTGGAGAAGGAAACCGAAGTTCGCGGCGACGGCTGGGACATCGGCGGACGGATCGACATGATGTTTGGCACCGACGCCTATTTTCTCCAGTGCAAGGACGGCCTGGAGGCGGATTGGCGCCAGCGAGAGCGGTTTTACCAGATGGCCTTGCCTCAGTTTTATTTGGACGTCGCCTACAACGATTTCACATTCACAATGGGCCATTTCATCAGCCCGTTGGAATGGGAATCGTACATGGCCCCACAGAACTTCTTCTACTCGCACAGCTACGCTTTCATGTACGGCGTGCCCGGCACGTTGACCGGCGGGTTGCTCACCTGGGACTTCACCGATCAGGCGCAGGTGTACGCCGGCTTCCACCGGGGCGGAGACCAGTTCAGCGATACCGATGGGCTCGACTCGCTCAACTTCATCGGCGGGTTCAGTTGGCAGAGCGCGGACGAAGACACCTATATCGAGTTCGGCATCGACATCGAGGAAGACGGTCCCGGACAAGGGTTGACCATGGGGGCCGTCTCCATGCTCCATAAGCTCAACTGCTGCACGGACTGGATGATCGAATACGTCCAGGGCCGCCGGGAAGCCTGTGGAAACGACTGGTACGGCATCAACCAGCACCTGATCTACAAGGTCAACTGCTGCTGGTCGGTCGGTGCTCGGTTCGAGTGGTTCCGCGACGACGACGGCCTCGTGGTCTACGGCTACCGGCCCACCAATAACGCGGCCGGACCGTACATCGGGAACTTCTGGGAACTGACCTTCGGCGTCAACTACAAGATGCGGGAGAACCTGATCCTGCGGAACGAACTCCGCTACGACTGGTACACGGCCGACACGCCCGGCGGTCCCCATCCGTTCGACGGCGGCCGCAAGAATGACCAGTTCCTCTACGGCATCGACCTGATCTACACCTTCTAGATCACGGATAATCAAGCAGTATTCGTGCCAAGGCATTACGGCCTGGGGAGAAATCGGTCTCCCCAGGCCTTTGTTATTTACCCGGTAATGGTTCCGCCGCCAGTACTTAAGCGTTCACGGGCCGGGGACTGGTGCATTATTCTGCCATTCGGCTTGCCATATGCATTCGACGTCCAATCCGAAAGCATGCTTACCGAATTGAGGCCATCGCCGTCACTGTAGGGAACGCCCTCCGTGGCGTTCCGTGTATCGCGAGTTTGGCCCTTTTCCCGTGGCCCGCGGAACGCCACGGAGGGCGTTCCCTACATAATAAAGTCGGCAACTTATTCCATGAAGATACCTAAGCAACACCTCGCGTTATCCGATGTCGACGAACTCCGGCACAATCAGCTTAGGAAGGATGCCGGCGTTGTGGCCCCGGGCCAACAGTTCGGCGACGGCCTGACGCCCGCGGGGGCCGAAGTCGAGGGTCCACTGGTTGACGTACATCTCGACGAACTGGTCGGCCTTGGACCGGTCCAGGCCGCGTCCGAAGTCCAGGGCGTAGGCTAGTGCTTCTTCGCGGTGCTCCAGGCCGTAACGGATGCTGGCCAACAGAAGGCGGGTGACCTCGCGGATAGTCGGCTCGCCCAGGTCGCAGCGAATCCCGTTGGCGCCCAGCGGCAACGGCAGACCTGTCTGCTCAAACCACCATTGGCCCGTGTCCAGCACCAGCTCGAGCCCCGCCTGGCCATAGGTCAACTGACCTTCATGGATGATCAGCCCCGCGCCGACCGGCTGGCCTTGGTAGTCGCCCGCGGCCACAACGTCAAGGATCTCGTCAAACGGGACAATGACGTGCGGGAAGTCGACGCCCAGGCAAAGCCGCAGCGCGAGGAAGGCGGTTGTCAGCGTGCCGGGCACGGCAATCGTCGTTTCGGCCAGGGCCGGAACCTCCATCGCAGATCGGGCCACGACCATCGGGCCGTAGCGGTCGCCCATGCTCGCGCCGCACGGGCAGAGAATATACTGATCGGCCAGGTGGCCATAAGCGTGCAGGCTCAGCGCGGTCAACTCCAGCTCGCCCGAAAAGGCCCGGCGGTTGAGCGTTTCGATGTCGACCAGTTCATGCTCGAACCGCAGCGGGCCCGTGTCGATCTTCCCCCGAGCCAGGGCATAGAACATGAAGGCGTCGTCCGGGTCGGGGCTATGACCGACGCGGATCCGTTGAGGCGGAATCGTCACGAGAGCGGTTCTCCAAGAAACAGGCGTCCGGAAATAACGAGCATTCCCACACGCGGGTGGCCCGGATAGCTCGGCTATCCGGGGGCCGTCAGGCCCAAGAGGTTTCGGACTTTGGTTTTTTACTGTCGACAATGGTCAAGGGCAGTATGCCCTGCGTCTCGACACCTCCTGTCGCTTCACGACCCCGATAGCGGAGCTATCGGGGCCACCCGATGCAAGAAAACGAGCATTCCCACGCATGCCGTCAATAGCGTGGGAATGCTCGATTATAGCCGTGAAGGATGGACTCGCCCAGACGCCCTGGCGTGGAGCGGCCTCAGGCGTCGATCGAAAATCCGCCGGGGGCCGGCTGGTCCAATCCGGCGTCGGGCAGGGTCGTCGACAGAGGCGTTTGGGTCGGCGGCGTCATGGAGACGGGGGGCATGACCAATGTCGACTCGACTTCCGTCTGGGTCGTGCCCACCTTTTCGCAAACCTGACGCCAGGTCTCCCGCTCCTCCTGCAGCACGCGGACCGCTTCGAGCAGCTTCGTTTCGTTCCGCTCAAGGCTCGCTTCCATCAGCCGCCGGAAGATGAAGACGTAGACCGACGCGATTTTGCCGACCAACTCGGGCGACTCCTCGCGGTTGAGCCCGTTGATCAGCTCGGTGACGATCTGTTGCGATCGAACGAGCGATTCGCACGCCAGATCTTCCTGGTCGGCCTTCCAGTGTTCGTTGGCGCGTTGGGCAAAACGGATCGCCGCGTCGATCATCATCAGTTGGAGCTTTTGCGGCGGCGCGGTCAAGATCTCGGTTTCGAGATAGCTTCCGGGCGTCGAAGGCATGAAGCGACTCCTTTCGCAGGTAGTGGATTTCGGAATGGGATGAGTGAGGGCCATTGGTCGCCGGGAACCGATCGAGCCCGTCGATTATTCGTAGCCGATGGGTATGATCGCGTACAAGGCGTTCATGCTTTCCTGAAGTTTGCCAATGGCCAGCTCCGACCGGTAGAACTCGGTGTACAACCGGAGTCGTTCCAGATCGAGCTGCGCCTCCATCTCCTCGAGGCGTTTGTTGTTGTTTTCAATCTTCGTGTCGAGGGTCTTGTAGCGGTGGGCGAAAAGGGACACGTCCAGACCGGAGATCCCCTCGAAGATATCGGCCAACCGGTTGCTGACGCCGTCGGTTCGCTTGTAGCCAAGCTCTTCGGCCAGACGTTTGTCACCGGTGAACTTGGCTTGGAGTTGTATCTGGTCGACGTTGACGTGCCCGTCGGAAAAAGTCACCCCTAATTCTTCGAGCGAATAGCGGCCTCGGACCTGCCCGAAGAACTCGATCACCGATTCCGGATCGGCCTCGTAGGCCTGATTGAGCTTGGCCGTGTCGACGCGAATCACCTCCTCGCCGACGTAGATGCCGATTTCCTCGCCCTTCTTGTCCGGTTCGACGCCGACGAAGAAATCGCGGACCGCGTCGGGATCCTTGGCGAATTCGCTCTTGAGCTTGCTCTCGTCGTAGGTGAGCGTGCCGTCCTGGTTGAACGTGATGCCGACCTGGGCAAGCGACTGAATCGACCCGACGCCGAGATATCGGTCGGTCAGACCGTCGGCGATTTCCTGGATGGCCCGCCGTGCCGAGGGGTCGTTGTAGAGCACGGCTCCCTCGTCGTTCTCGACGTCATATTTGGACAGCTCGTTGTAGTACTTGCGGAACTTGTTGTAGTTCTCGACGAAGACCTTGGCGCTGGCGCTAACGCTGGCGTCGCTCCGCCAGACCTGGACGGTCACGGGCGTGTTCGAGGCTTGCTGCACGTTGAGCGTCAACCCGGTCACGAGCCCGGTGAAACTGTTCGAGTGCGACGTGGCCAGGACGTTGGCGCTGGCCATGTTCGGGTCGCCGAACACCATGAGGGCGTCACGGGCGGCGACGGTCTCGTCGAGCCGGAACCCGGCCTGGGACGTGTCGATGACCAGCCCGCCCGTCGCGCCGCTGCGGTTGCTGCGGATCGACAGCCGCATCGGCCGGCTCGATCCGTCGTTGAACGTGTTGGCCGAAACGTCGATCCGCAGGTCGTTGAGCTTCTGCCGGATGTCGTTGAGCGTCGCGCCCTCGGCCCACTGGACGACTTCGGTGGTCGAGCCGTCGATGACGTAGGCTTCCTCGCCGTCGTAGGTGATTTTCTTGGCCCCGCCGAGCAGGCCCAGATCCGCGGCGGTGGTCCGATCGCCCTCGCGCACCACAGGCGGCTGATCGGCGTTGCGATAGTCGCGCAGCCAGATGCCGTCGCCGTTTTCGTTGATTTCGGCGGCCAGCCAGACGAGCGTCTCGCGGTGGATCTTGTCGAGGACGTCGCCTACCGTTTGGATGTCGTCGCCGTGCAGGTCAACTTCGTCCTCGTGGCCGAAGGCGTCGGTGATTGTGAAAGTCCCTTTGGCCACGCCGGCGCCGCCGTTAAGGTCTTCGAGCCGCGTGTTGTAGGAGATCACCTGCAAATGGAGATCGCCTGAGTTAATCGACGTGTTTATCGAGTCGACGGCGATGCCCAATTTAGAAACCGTTTCGGCGGAATCGGCGTCGGCGACGATCAGGTTGCTGGCGTGCTTGCCGGTGGTGTCGATCAGTTGGATGCCGTTTCGCGCCTCATTGATTTGGGCAAGGATGCCGACGTCGGCCGCGTTCAGCGCGTTGACGACGTCTTGGAGCGTCTCGGCGTTGCCCAGGTTAACGGTGTCGGTCGCTCCGCTGTGGTCGGTCAACTCGACCGTGCCGAGCGCGCCCAAGCCCTTGCCGCCGTTGAGGCTCGACAAGAGGACGGACTTCGCTCCGCCCAGCAGCCGGCGGCCGACGATCACGCCGTCTTCCGAGGCCACATTGATTCCCAGGTCCTCGGCAACTTCGGTTCGACGGCCTTCCATCGACTCGACCTTGAAGGTCCCTTCGCCTTCGGTCAGGTCCCGGATGACGAGCCGGTCGCCGTCGGGCGAAATCTCCATGCGGAGCTTATCCGGGTTGATTTCGTTGAACGCCGCGACGACGTCGCCGACGGTCACTTCCTCGTTCCGGCCCGCGACGTCGACCGGAAAGAGGGACGCATTCTCGCTCGTTCCGTCGCGCAGCTCGTAATGGAAATTGTTTAAAATCCCAGCGTACTGCAAATCACCAAAGCGGATGCCGTTTCCGTCGTTGAGTTCGTCGAGGCGCAGGTCGTCGTAGAGCCGTATGATGTCGGCGCCGACGGCATGATTGCCGGCGACGTCCAACCCGCTCCAGCCCATCGACGCGGCGGTCGTCCCGCCGGCCACTTCCTGAACCCGCAGGTTCGAGACCGACTGGCCCGTGTTGTCGTACAACTCGAATCCGTCGCCTTGGGCGACGGCCGTGACGTTGATCACCGTGTTGGAGTTGATGGCCTCGAGGATGTCGTCGACGGTCTGAACGGTGGTCAGATCGATCTGGGTGCTGGCGCCGCTGCGGTCGGTAATCCGGATCTTGCCGCGTTGGATTCCCTGTCCGCCGTTGAACAGTTCCAAGGGCGTGGCCCGCTCGACGTCGTCGCCGTAGCGGATTGTCATGCTGCCGGCGGCCTGAGGGGCCGTGTCGCTGACGAAGCCCGTGCTGAGCCACTGCTGGTTCTGGGCCGAGCGGACCGGCGTGAACTGATACGTCCCGACGGCCGGGGTGCCGGTCACTTTGGTCGTCAGGACCGCTTCGTTGCTGCTGGAGGCCTCTCGCTCGTCGTAGAGTTTGGTCTTGCCGAGGTTGTCGCTGACGTAGCGAACGGCCAACAAGAGCGCCGAGAGCTCGGTCACGGCGATCTGCTCGGCCTTCATGTCCTCGGTCCGCTCGCTGAGCAGGTCCCGCCGTTTGGCGGAAAGCGCCACCAGGGCCTCGACCGTGTCGCCGATGGCCATCCCGGTGACCAGACCGATATTACTCGTGATCTTCCCCATCGCCTCCAGCCCTTCGCCCCAGTGGGTGGATTCTATCCCGTCCCATCGTTTCTCATCGGGCCCGTTCGTCGGAGAAGTTCAGCGATTCGCTACATTTTGACAGCAAGAAAATAAAGGGGACAGGCGCATATAATGGGGCATTTGCGGGATATGCGAAGAGTCGATTTCGGCAACCACCCCGTTGTGGGGGTCGGTTGGCATGAAAATCGATGGCTTTGCAAATATCAGCAAAGAAACTGGCATTTTGCCGCAAAGACTCGACGCAGACCGTCCATTTACTCCAATATATGCGCCTGTCCCCTTTATTTGGCCATGAGGCGGAGGATGTCGATTCCCCGTTCGAGAGTCGCGTCGGGGGCGGCGTAGGAGATGCGGAAATGGGTGTCTCGGCGACTGAAGACGCTGCCGGGGATGATCAGAAGCTGGTGCTTGGTGATGGCCTCTTCGACGAACTGGCTGCCGGTGCCCCAGGGCGCTTTGGGAAACGCATAAAAGGCCCCACCAGGAGTGGTTAGCTCGTACAGGTCGGACAGCCCCTCGACAATCAGATCTCGCTTGTGGCGGTAGGCGTCCCGCTGGGGGCTCATATCCACGTCCAACGCGGTCGTGGCGGCCCATTGGAAAGGATGCGGCGCGCAGACAAAGCTGTACTGCTGCAGCTTGGTCATCTCGCGAATCACCTCGGCCGGCCCATGGGCGAATCCCACCCGCCAGCCGGGCATCCCGGCGCTCTTGCTGAAACCGTCGATCACGAGCGTTTGCGGATTGAACAGGGCTGGCGAGACGAACTGGCCGTCGTAGCAGAACTCGCGGTAGATCTCGTCGCTCAGCAGGACGATGCCCCGCTCGGCCGCGAGTTCGGCCACCGCGCGGAGGTCGTCGGCCTCGGCCACGGTCCCGGTCGGATTGGCCGGGCTGTTCAACAGGATCATCTTCGTCCGCGGCGTGACGGCCTCGGCCACGCGCCGCGGATCGATCCGGAAGTCGGGATAGGTGTCGACGTAGACCACCTTGGCCCCAGCCACGCCGGCCAGTGCGTCGTACATGACGAAGTAGGGATCGAAGACGATCACCTCATCGCCCGGATCGATCAGCACGAGCATTGCCAACAGCAACGCCCCGCTGGTGCCGCTGGTGATAAACACCTGGCGGTCCGGGTGGCTATAATCCCTATCGACCTGGGCTTGCAGCTTCTCGCGCAGCGCGGGGATGCCCTGGGTCAGGGCGTAGCCGTTTTTGCCACTTTGGATCGCGTCGATCGCGGCCTGACGGACCTCGGGGGCGACGTCGAAGTCGGGCTGGCCGATCGACAGGTTGATCGGATCGGTCAGCTTCGCCCCCAGGTCGAAGACCCGGCGAATCCCCGAGGCGTCAAAGCATTTCGCCCGTTGGGCAATCCATTGCGAGGACATGATCAGACAAACTTCGTGATACCGGGATAGGTAAGCGGATATTTGCCGTCCTTGTCAGGTGTGGTCGGCGGTGTGGCGTCCCAAGTGTATTCGGCCGGAGCGAGGACCTGCTTGGAGTTCATGGCCTGTTCCCAGGTGATTCTCTTGCCTGTCGCGCCGACCATCCGGCCGAGAATGGCCATCATCGTGCTGTTGGCCATGTAGTCGCCGTGGTTGATGGGCTCGTTGGTGCGGATCGCCTTGAACAGGGCGTTGTGTTCGTTCTGATACATGGCGGCGAATTCGCCCCGCTTGCGTCGGCGGTCCCAGTTCGTCTGGCCTTCCATCTGGGCGGTGAAGGAGTCGAAATGAACATGGCCCTTCGTGCCGATGAAGTCGTCGCTGACGTCGTCGAAGCAGCCGTCCTGTTGGCGGCAGTAGGAGTGGACCTTCACGCCGTTGGGATACTCGTAGACGACGGCGTAGTGGTCATAGATATCGCCCTCGCGATCGAAAAACGTCCGGCCGCCCGTCCCCCAAGCTTGCACGGGCGGGACGTCGCCCATGGCCCAAAGGGCCTTGTCCAGGCTGTGGACGTGCTGCTCGACGTTGAAGTCGCCCGAGAGCCAGGTGAAGAAGTACCAGTTGCGGAGTTGGAACTCCATTTCGGTCATTTCGGGCTGACGGCGCACCGGCGTGCCGATCCGCTTGGTGATGTAGATGTCCTGTGTCGAAGTAATGTCGCCGATCTGGCCGTCATGGACCCGCTTCATGACCTCGCGGACCATGTCGTTGTATCGCCAGCACAGGCCAGCGCAAATGCTGAGGTTTTTCTCCTTGGCCTTCTTGGCCGTCTCGATCACGCTCCGCACGCCAGGCGCGTCGACGGCGACGGGCTTCTCGCAGAAGACGTGCTTGCCTGCGTCAACGGCCGCCTTCAGGTGCCGGGGACGGAAGTGAGGCGTCGCGGCCATCACGACCACGTCGACGCCGCTGTCGATCAGCTTCTGGTAGGCGTCGAATCCGACGAACTGGCGCTCGGGCGGAACGTCGATCTTCTCGGGCGACTTCGCCATGTGCCGTTTGATGGCTGCGAGGCGGAGCTGGATCTTTTCGGGAAAGACGTCGGCCATCGCCGTGAGCTTGACGTCCTTGCCGGTGTTCAAGGCGTTCAGCGCGGCCCCGGTGCCTCGCCCGCCGCATCCGATGAGCCCCACTTTCAACACGTCGCTCCCCGCGGCATGGGCACTGCGCGCCATGAGCAAGTTGGTTCCCAAGGCGGCTCCGGTCAACATGCCGGACGTTTTGAGAAAATGACGTCGAGACGCACGTGCGGTTTTGTCGCTGTTGGACATCGAGGGGCTCCTTCGATCGGGGTGGGATTTTTTGATGCTTCGGCGTGAAACCGGATCCACTGCATCCACGCCTAGGGCAGGAAGGCAAGGTCCTTATCATAGCCTGGGGACGCATTTCCCACAAGAGAAACCCGTCTGCCGTGGGGGGCGATGTGACCGAAGCCTTTTGGCCGGGTTGTGACCCCCGTAGACGCGGCGTCCCGCCGCGTTCTAAAAAGCAGCGAGACGCCGCTTCTACTATTGAACTGCTTGGCAAGCTCGCATTGCAATCGCAACCCGAAGCGTGAGCGAGGGATGGAGGACCGAGACGGCCCTCGCTCACGCTTCGGGTTGCGATTGCGATGGCCCAATGATGGGAGCGAGAAAACAAGTCCCAAAGCCTAGTGCCGCAACGAGTCGTTAGGAGGGGAATTGCGAAAAGAGGTATGGAAGGGAGTGGTTGCGGGAAGGACACGCCACACGGCCGCGGGAATGGCCGACGTGTCCCGTTCTTCTTCTACCTTTCCCTCGATTGGCGCCCAGGCTTTGGGACACTCTCCATGAAACGTCAGCTCCTCCATTCTGGGACATGAGGTTGACGAGAAATTTCCGCCGGCCGCCGCGGGTGGTCGTCCGGCGGTTCCGATTCGTTCGACGGCCGAACCGCAACGTCCGGCCGTATGAGTGATACGACAATCAGCCTGTTTTGGTTTGCGAAGTCGACAAACTCCGGCTGTTCGAGCAGGATGGTCCGGTCGGCCTCGACGGCCAGGACCTTGCCGCCACCGGCGAGCATCGTTTGCAGGGTGCGGATACCGACCGTGGGGACATCAAACCGCATGTCCTGCTGCGGCTTGGCCACCTTGACGACGGTGAACCCCCCGCCCCGGCAGAGTTGGCCAGCCCGCTCGATGCACCGGTCGGTCCCCTCGACGGCTTCGACCGCGATCACC
>JAFGFF010000484.1 GCA_016931075.1 Pirellulales bacterium
CCATGGCGCCCGAATGAACATTGGAAATGCCAGGGTCAATAACGAGCATGCACGCCATAACACGACTGGATGCGGAGGTAGTGTGTCATGCTGCGCGTGTTCCTGAGGATGGGCGTTCTTGCGGGCGTGTTTTGTCTGGCCAGTCCGGCCACGGCGCAAGCGGATGAATCGGCCGGCTCAAGCGGCGGAACGCCCCTGGCCGTCGGCCCGATCGACCTGGCGATCCTGGCCGTCTATCTCATCGGCATCGTCGCCTTGGGCTGCTGGGCCGGGCGGCGACGCAAGGCGACCGAAGGGTCCGGCTACTTCCTGGCCGACAAGGCGTTGACGTGGCCGGTGATCGGCCTGGCGCTGTTCTCGACGAACATCTCGACGACCCACGTGGTGAGCCTGGCCCAGTCGGGCTACCAAACCGGCTTTGCCATGGGGAACTTCGAGTGGGCGGCGCCGTTTACGCTGATCGCGTTGTCGTTGTTCTTTGCCCCGTTTTACATCCGCTCGCGGATCACGACGTTGCCCGACTTTCTCGAACAACGTTATTGCCGTGGCTGCCGCGATTGGTTGGCGGCGATTTCGATCTTCTCGGCCGTCTTCATCCACCTTGGGTTCACGCTGTTCACCGGAGCGCTTGTGCTCGAAGGGTTCTTGCTCAACGGTTTTATCGACAATCCGGAAAACTACCGATGGCTCACGATCATCGTCATCGCCGGCATCACCGGCCTCTACACGATTATCGGCGGCTTGCTAGCCGTGGTCTGGACGGAATCGGTTCAGACGATCGTCTTGCTCGTCGGCTCGATCTGCATCACGGTAATCGGTTTCCACACACTCGGTGGATGGGGAGAACTCCAAACGGCGATCAGCCAGATGACGACAAATCCGCCACCGGGTGTCAAGGACATCCAAAACCACCTGCTCGCCTTGCGGCCCCACGGCGACGCGTCGACCGTGCCGTGGTACGGTGTCGTGCTGGGCTACCCGATCATCGGGCTGTGGTACTGGTGTACCGATCAGACGATCGTGCAGCGCGTGCTGGGAGCAAAGGACGAGCGGCACGCGAGGCTGGGGCCGATCTTTGCCGGGTTCATCAAGATCCTGCCCATGTTCATCTTCGTCCTGCCCGGCGTGATCTGCCTTGCCTTGATCCACAAAGGGTTCTTGCCCGCGTTGCCTGTTGAAAATGGCGAACCAAAAACGGGAGACACGCTGGCCCTGTTGATCAACCATTTGTTGCCGACGGGGTTGAAGGGCCTGATGGCGGCTGCGCTTCTAGCCGCGCTGATGAGCACGGTTTCCGGAGCGCTCAATTCGATCGCCACACTGTTCAGCTACGACCTCTACAAACGCTGGGCGCCCGACACACCCGACCGGAAGCTCGTCTTCGTCGGCCGGGTCGTCACGTTCGTGGCCATGGTGGCGGCGATCGTCTGGTCGCCCTTCGTCGGCGGATTCGAGAGCATCTTCGAAGGCATCCAGCAGATGATCGCCTACTTCGCCCCGCCCATCACGGCCATCTTCGTCTGGGGCGTCTTCTCACGCCGTGTCAACGCCACCGGCGCCCTGATCACCGCTTGGGTCGGGTCACTGCTGGGCCTGGTTGTCGGAACTCTCGACCTCATGCACGTGCCCGAGAAAATGCTCGGGGTTAAGGTCCCCGCATTGATGATCGCCTTCTATCTGTTCATCTTCTGCTCGATTCTCATATTCCTGGCGTCCTGGTCGAGGAAATGGACTCGAGTGGTCGCTACGGTCGGCGTGGTCCTGCTGGCCGCCGTGGCGTTGGGCGAAGTCTTCGGCGTGAGGGAAAAACTGTTTCTCCAGAGCGACGGCACCTGGTGCAGGGCCGCGTCCTGGGTCATCATCCCGACGTTCCTCTTCACGGTCGGATCGGTGTTCCTGTTGCCTTTGTCGCTGCTGCTTCGTCCCCAACAGACGTCCGAAGGCGCCGCCCAACTCGTCTGGAAATCGCCCCTGGACGCCGTCCGCGGCCCCTGGCAAGGCTGGAGCGACTACCGGCTGCTGTCCGCCGTCCTGGCCGTGACGATGGTGGTGTTGTATTGGGCCTTTTCCTAGGGGAGAAATAATTTGAAACGTTGCGCACCTTGGCTGTGCAGCGGTCGATAAATAGCGTCTTCATGGGCGCCATGGCCGTGTTGGCGCGGCCAGGCAGTGTGTTTCGCGCAAAAAAACATGCCCACGACAAGCGTGGGCATGGTGCGCGTCTTTTCCATTCACCGGTCAAGGGCAGCCGGAGCAGCGGCTACGCGCTTTTCGTCTGGTTGTCGGGCAGCGGCAGCAGGCGCTCGCGGCCGAAGACGATGTCTTCGGTCACCAGGAACTGGGAGCCGCGGGGTTGCTCGGGCAGCTCGAACATGATGTCGAGCATGACGCTTTCGATGACCGAGCGAAGCCCTCGCGCGCCGGTTTCCTTTTCCATCGCCCGCATGGCGATGGCTCGAAGGGCCCCGTCGGTGAATTCGAGCTGGGCCTCTTCCATGCCGAACATCGTCTGGTATTGCTTGGTCAGCGCGTTTTTCGGCTGGGTCAGGACTTGGACCAGGGCGTCCTCGTCCAGCGGCGTCAGGGCCGAGATGACCGGCAGCCGGCCGACCAGCTCGGGGATCAGGCCGAACTCGAGGATGTCGTCGCTGGTGACTTGCGGCAGCATTTCGGCCAGGCCCCGTTCCTGCTCCTGCGCGACGTGTTGGCCGAAGCCGATCGTCTGCTTACCCAGTCGCTGGCCGATGATCTTTTCCAGTCCGACGAACGTGCCGCCGCAGATGAACAGGATGTTGCTCGTGTCCATCTGGATGTACTGCTGCTCGGGATGCTTCCGGCCGCCCTGGGGCGGGACGTTGGCCATGGTGCCTTCGAGCATCTTGAGCAGGGCCTGCTGGACGCCTTCGCCCGAGACGTCGCGGGTGATCGAGACGTTCTGGCTGGTCTTGCCGATTTTGTCCAGCTCGTCGATGTAGAGGATGCCGCGTTGGGCCGCCTCGATGTCGAAATCGGCCGCGTGCAGCAGTTTGAGGAGGAGGTTTTCGACGTCCTCGCCGACGTAGCCCGCCTCGGTCAGGGTGGTGGCGTCGCCGATGGCGAAGGGCACGTCGAGAATCCGCGCCAGCGTCTGAGCCAGCAGCGTCTTGCCCGAGCCGGTGGGCCCGATCAGCAGGATGTTCGACTTGTCCAGTTCGACCTCGGGATTGGACAGGCCGTGGGTCAGACGCTTGTAGTGGGTGTGAACGGCCACGGCCAGGACGCGTTTGGCCTGATCCTGGCCGACGACGTACTGGTTGAGCTGTTCGACGATCTTGCGGGGCGCGGGGATGTCGCTGAACAGTTGGCGGCTGGTTCCCCGTCGGCGGCGTTCCTGTTCGAGGATCGACTGGCAGAGGTCGATGCACTCGCCGCAGATGTAGACGTCCCCTGGACCTTCGACCAGCGGACCGACGTCACGATAGCTTTTGCGGCAGAACGAACAGAAGGCGTTTTTCTTGGTGGTGCCGCCTCCACGGCGTCCCGAGGTGAAATCCCGTCCTGAAGGCATTCCGGTTCCTTTCGGCGGTTTCCCCCACCGTGTCGAGCTTCCGCGTTCAACACGGCCGGGGCGGTTATCCTAGGTGTCGCTCGAATGGCCGGGGGAGCGTCTGTTGCTTCCGGCCGCCGGGGCATCCCTGTCCGCCTTCACGTCGAGCATTGTGTAATGCTAATCCTACGAGTCATCGGCGTGGGTGGTTTTCGTAGCTTTTGCGGCCTGGCGGCCCAAAGCCCTCAGGACCGTATCAATCGGCCGCTTCCCAACGACCGACACGACCAGCCCTAACCCGTTTCCCCGTCGCCCTTTAACTCATCCTGGAGACGTTGGGCCAACGTCGTCTTAATTTCTCGGTATTCCCCGTCGGATAGCTCACCTCGCATGTGCGATTCGCTGAATTTTGCCAGCAATTCAGCCGGTCCCGGTTCCTTTTGTAGCGGCTCAGCGCGGATTTTCGTGATCACCCGTCCGGCCACGATGCTCAGCACGAAAACCACCGCCAACCAGAAGGCCAGCTCGAGAGTTTGACGGTCAAAGAGAGCTTTTGCCAAAAACATGTTGTTACGACGCTGCCATCGCCGCCTTCGATTGCCTGCCAGGGCCCTTGTCCCTTAATTATCCCCCTCGGGCAAATCCCCGTCTAGGATGATTTTACCCCTCGATGTTGGGGTGACGTTTTGCAGAGATGCCCAATCG
This sequence comes from Pirellulales bacterium, assembly GCA_016931075.1. GTDB lineage: Bacteria > Planctomycetota > Planctomycetia > Pirellulales > Thermoguttaceae > JAFGFF01. Next base: position 4,232 of record JAFGFF010000484.1, read on the forward strand.
ACGAGGGCTGGGACGATGGGTGGCACTCAACGTCGTTAATCCTTTGTCGTTCGGATTTACTATAGGAAAAGGCTGGGTGGTGCTCGGCTTGGGTGGGTCTATTCAATCCGCCCCAACGGGGCCTGGTTCTCCCAGCCCAGGGCGCCGCCCTGGGGATTCAGGCTGGTAATACAGTTGTTTTTCGGGCCAACGGCCCAACGGTTCGGCAAAACGGTTGGCCCGTTGGGCCGAAACATCCGATGTCACGCCAAACCGATCCCCAGGGCGATGCCCTGGGCTGGGTGAACGGCTGGGCCTTCGGCCCGTGTGACGATGAGCCATGTTCAACACGGATCGGCAAAAACAACTCAACCCGAAGAGTTAACGGCGTAGATTGCCACCCAGGTGCCAGTGCCACCAGAATGCGTAAAAGCGTTGACATTCGCAATCGGGGCACCTATCGTGAAATTCCCTAGCCCAAATGACACCAATACAACGAGGACTCCACAGAAAAATGGCTCAGACGAATCCTTTGGAACGGGTGCTTCAGACCGGCGTGGTGGCCGTGCTTCGGGCACCGGACGGCAAAAAGCTGCTCGACGTGGCCCAGGCCCTGTTGGCGGGCGGGGTCGATGTGATCGAGGTGACGTTCACCGTGCCGGCGGCCCATCGGGTGTTGGAAGAGGTGGCCGGCCGGTTGGGCGACCGGATTCTGCTCGGGGCCGGTTCGGTCTTGGACTCGGAGACGGCCCGAATCGCCCTCTTGTCCGGGGCCGAGTTCATCGTCAGCCCGACGGTTCACTTGGACGTCATCCGCCTCTGCCGCCGCTACGGCAAACTGGTCATGCCCGGGGCCATGACGCCGACCGAAGTCCTCACCGCCTGGGAGGCGGGCGCCGACATCGTCAAAGTTTTCCCCTCGGAAGTGACCGGCCCCAAACACCTCAAGGCGATCCACGGCCCGATGCCCCAGATCCGCCTGATGCCGACCGGCGGGGTGAACTTGGACACGGCCGCCGACTTCCTCCGCGCCGGCGCCTGCGCCCTCGGCGTCGGCGGCGCGTTGGTTTCCACCAAACGGATCGCCGAAGGCAACCTGGCCGAGATCGAGTCGGTCGCCCGGCAGTTCGTGGAGATTGTGAAGAAGGAGAGGGATTAGGGATTAGGGATTGGGGATTGGGGATTGGGGATTGGGGATTGGGGATTGGGGCCGAGCGGGGGATGTTGGTCCCCTGTTCTGCTGCTCGATTGAATGTGGTTCCCAACACTCCGTGGGTGCCTGGCTCTGCCAGTGCTGTGGAGCAGCAACTGTGGCCTCTGGCACATTCTGGCACTTTTTCTTGTTGCCACATTCCGGTCCGGACGTTGAACACGAACGTTGTTGGATGTGCTCTGTTCCATTCGTCTTGCCTCCATCCCGAACCCCCAATCCCCAATCCCTAATCCCTAATCCCTAATCCCCCACCCCCCGCCTTCCTCCCCCTTCAAGTCCCCCTCTCCAACCAGTCGATGAAGACTATACGAGAGACCGCGCCGCCGGGGGGTGTGCGCGAGGGGCTGTTTACCGGGAAGGGAGGCCTCGGATGCGGCGATCGTCGGCCATGGGATTGGCGGCAGCGATGGGGGTGATGGTGGGCATGGCGATGGCCGAGCCGGCCCCGGCCCCGCTGCCGGACCCGATTCTGACGCGGCAGCCCAGTTTCGCCCTGCCGTTTCTCATGGATGGGCCCAGCCGGAGCCAAGCCGGGGCGGCTAAGGTCGAGCTGTTCGTCTCGACCGACCAGGGCACCCAGTGGCGTCTTCACGGCACCGTGGCCCCGGGCCAAAAACGTTTTATCTTCCACGCCGGCCAGGACGGCGAGTACTGGTTTGCCCTGCGGACCGTCGATCGGGCAGGACAGGCCGATCCGCCGCGGATCGAAACACCTGGGCTGTGCGTGATCGTCGACACGACCGCGCCGCAGTTGGCCATGCGAGCCGATCAGGCCCCGACCGGCCAGGTCACCGCGCGGTGGACCCTTGCCGAGCGTCACCCCACGTCCGACCCTCCGCGCGTCGAACACCGCATAGCGCCCAACGGACCGTGGCAGATCGTTGAGCCGATCGAATTCCGCCCTTCGAACGATCCCCGCCAAGCCGGCGGCCAGGTCTCCTGGCAAGTCGCTCCGGAAACGCCCGTGTTCGAGGTCCGCCTCACCGTCCACGATCAGGCCGGCAACACGGCCGTGATCCACGCCCCCATCCGCCGCGCGGCCGCCGAGCTGATCGGCCCGACCAACACCCAAGCCGCCGTCCCCTCCGGCCCTCGATTCGTGGACCGTCGCCCCTTGGCGGAACCCCAATCCGCCGGCGTCATCGACTCGCCCTCCTCGAGCTGGACCATCGACCGCCCCTTCATTCCACCGCCGGGCCAACCGGGCAGATGAGGCTGGGGGTTCGGGGCTCGGGGCTCGGGGCTCGGGGCTGGGGGCTCGGGATAAAAGCCGAGCGGGGGACGTTAGTCCCCTGTTTTGTCGTTCGGTTCGAGTCTCGAAGAACAGGGGACTAACTCCCCCCGTTCTATTCTCATCCCCCAATCCCCAATCCCCAATCCCCAATCCC
>JAFGFF010000485.1 GCA_016931075.1 Pirellulales bacterium
CAACATGCCCATCCGCCGCTGAAGCGGTCGTCTGGGCATGGCACCCAATCCCCAATCCCTAATCCCTAATCCCCAATCCCTCCCTAATGCCTACACAAAAACTCCGAACTATTGATCAACGCCCAGGTCACGTCGGTCAAGACTTGCCAGCGTGGGACCTGGCCCGACTGGGTGAATTCGTGAATGGTTTTCAATTCCTCGGGCGTGGGGAAACGCGAGAGGAGGGTCAGGTAGACGCGGTTGGCGGCCTCGACGGGGCGTCGGGCGGAGCGGATCTGCCGGCGGAGCTTCTGGCTCTTCTCGAACTTGTTGCGGAGGTGGCTCGAGTTGAGCAGGTGCAGACGCTGGGCGGCCGTGAACCGGTTGTCCCGCTCGGCCAACAGGCCCGTGTCGCGGGGCGGCCGGCCGAACATCTCTAAAAACGAACTGCTGATGCTCCCATCGGCCAGTTGGATGGCTCTTTGGTGTTCGGGGATAAACGTGAACGGTTCGGGGATCGGACTCGAATAGCTCTCCGTCGTGCCGGTGAGCTGGCAAAACGCGTCGATGAGCACCTCGGCCTCGAGCCGCCGGACCGGGTAATAGGCGAAGTGGGCCGCCGCCTCGGGGCGATCGCTCGCCGGGACGGACGAAAGCTGGTACGTCTTCGAGTTGAGGATCAACCGATAGACGTGCTTCAGGTCGTACTTCGACTTGACCAATTCCCGCTCCAACAGGGCCAGCAACTCGGGATTGCTCGGCCGGTTGTCAGGCCGGATGTCGTCCGCCTCGTGGATGATCCCGCGACCCAAGAGCCAGTACCAGACGCGGTTGACGATGTTCCGCGCGAACCAAGGATTCTCCGGCCGAAGGAGCCAATCGGCGAAGACGGCCCGAGGGTCGTCGTCCGGCGAGAGTTTGGTTTTCGTCCCGTCGGGGAAGACGGCCTCGGTGGCCGGCGGGGCGCCTTCGTCCTGTTTTTTGAGTGCGTCGAAGAAAACGATCTCTTCCTTCCACTCGGCCGACGACTTGTAACCGACGCGGGAGAAGAAGACGGCCATTTGGGCCCGTTTGTCCGCCGGCCATTTTTCAGCCCGCGTGCCCATGAACGTCAGGGCCACCGCCCGGGCGAGGTCCTCCGGCTCGCGGCCTTGGATCGCCCGATAGAAATTGACCGGCGGCACGCGGAAATTGCTGCCGCTGGAGGTGAGCATCTCGCGGGCGAACCGGTCGTAAGGCATGTTCTCCTTCAACGCCGTCCGGATCCACCGGTCGTAGGCCTGGACCGCGTTGGGCCACAGGTTGATCGGAAATTCCGACTTCACCCGGAGCACGTCTCCCCACTTCATGCCCCAGTAGTCGGCGAACTCGTCTCGCGCGAGCAATTTGTCGATCAACCGTCGCCGTTTGTCGGGCCGCGTGTCCAGAATGAATTCCCGAGCCTCGTCCGCCGTGGGCAGCGTGCCGATCACGTCGAGATAGACCCGGCGGACGAACACCCCGTCGGAACAAACCCGAGCGGGCTGAATGTTCAGCTTTTTTAGCCGAGCGAAGACGAGCCGATCGATCGGGTTCTCGGTCGACAGGGCCGCCGCGCTCTCGAACGGACGAACCGGCGCGTCGCGCGACTCAGCGCCGGGCGCGGCCATCAAGACAACCGCGAAGAAAAGTGACAGGTCCATCTTGGATACTCGGACCAGAAGGAAAGGGTCGTCAGGAACCGGGGCCCTCCTGACAGGATACTCTGGGTCTGCCCGGCGGGTAAACCAGGACGCCCCGGTCGCCCCACGGTGTTATGAACCCCGCCCGGGGGTCAAGGTCTCGCGGCCGAAAGCTTTTGGGCGGGGCCCACTTGCCCCACCGATCCGACTATTCGTGGACTTGGCGGGACAAATATTCCCTACTACGGACCGTTTTGCCCGACGTCCGGCCCGAAGGGGTCATAGCCCCGGATCTGGAAGGGCGAGTTCCGCCAGACGCCGGCCGTGTCGTCGAAATAGGGCTCGGTGATGGCCTGTTTGATGGCGTTGGCGTCTGTAGCCGTGGGATCGTAGGTGACGTCAACCCGTGCGAAACCGGGGCCGGGCCAGGCGTCGACCTTGAAGTAGCCGGGAATCTCGTAGAGGTCGTCCCGTTCCATGAAGTAGAAGAGCAGATTGGCGCGGCCTCGGCAGGTCAAGTTGTCGATCTCCAGACGCACGGTGACGACCTGCTCGGGCCGCGCGCCACGGGCCTTGATGAACGACGGCGCCGGGAAGATGTACGACGAGGCCACTGCCCCCGCAATGCATAGGAACAACAGGGCCAACAGGGCCGCCTGTGTCCACTGGCTGCCTTTCGGTCCCCAGTGCAACGCTCGACGACCGTCTTTGTTCACTGGGCAGGAGGCAACACAATTCAAGCACGCAACGCACCGGGCGGCCGTGACCTGTTCGAGCCGGGCGACTGGAATGGCCTCGGGGCAGTTCTTCGAGCAGAGCCCGCAGTTGGTGCAGGTATGGCCGTCGCGCTGCACACGCGTGAGTCCGAACCGGGACAGCGGATTCAATACGGCCGCCAGCGGACAGAACCACCTGCAGAACGGGACCGTGACGACCAGCGAAACGACCACGATCGCGCCCGATACGACGTAGGCCCAATAGGTGATGTCGGCCCCGTGGCGGCTGATCAGGGCGTAGCACGGGTCATAGCCTCGGAAGAGCAACTCGCCGGCTTGCCACGTAGCGTATAAGATGACCGCTAGAACGATATACTTCAGCCCAGCCAACACCCGGTCGGTTCGACCGCCCACGGTGAAGCTCGGCAGACGCATCCGCCGGCCCAGGCCGTGCATCCATTCGGAGATCGTGCCGATTGGACACAGGTAGCCGCAGAACGCGCGCCGCAGCAGGATCACGCTCAGCAGGACGCCGCCGAGGATGAAGAAGTTGGACGTGCCGAGGGAACAGAGCATGTTGCCCTCGGCGGCGTAGGTGTAGGCTGCTTCGACGCCGCCGAACGGGCACCATCGCTCGCAATGAGCCCCGAGGGCGAACACGCCAACCAGCACCACCGCCAACATGACGAACTGCACGGCCCGCCGCGTCTTCTTCACGTCGTCATTCTCCGTGACCACTTGACGTTCGTCACGCGCCGCCGCTCTTGGGACACTTGCCGCGCATCGGGCAACCGGCGCAACTGCTGCCGCCGCTGCACTTCGACTCGGCCACCTTCGACTTGGTCCGCAGCACGGAGGCAAACTTGTCGGACGAAGCCAGGTCGCGGAACTCGGGGCTGGTCTTGGCGTGCGACTTCAACGTGTCGAGCCGGCTGGGCGGAACCGATTCGAACGTCCGCGTGAGAAGCCGCAACGCTTCGTCCGGATTGCCGACCGCGGCGTGCATTCGCGCCAGCCCATAGAGCGTGCCCGGGTCGTTGCTCTTCGCGTCAGCCACCACTCGACTCACTTGCAGCGCCTCGTCGGTTCGTCCCTCCCGGGCAAGCGCGATGCCCAACAGGGCCTGGGCGGCCGGCGTGGTCTCTTTGGGTGGCAACGCTGACAGGACTTCGATCGCTTTGGCACTATCGCCCCGCAACAAGTGGGTTTCGGCAAGCTGGCTTGCCGAGAAGGCCGTGTTCAATCGGGCGTGGATCTTCTCGGCCACGCCCACCGCGTCGTCGTGCAGTCCTTCGCTCGAATAGAACGCGTGCAGCGCCTGGGCCATCTTGTTCCAACGCGCGGGGTTCTTCTCCCCGTCGAGCTTGTCTCGCATCGTGATAATCCGCCGGACGAGCAGGAAGCGCTGCATGTACTCCTGGTTTTTCCGGTCGGCCTGGCTCGCCTCGCCGTACGCCTGGACGGCCTCGCGGAACTTGCCCTGCCCGAGCAACGCCGTCCCCTGGGCAAATGCCTCCTCGGCCGTCTCCGCCCGAGCGAGCGATCCGCAAACCAACACCAATCCCACGGCCAGTCCCGCCGCGATGTGTGAAATTTTCATGAGTTTCTCCTCTTGCGTTTGTTCCCGAGTTCGCCTCGGAAGCCTTTGGGCTGCTTGTTTCGTGGGGTGGATTTTACCGCAGATCCGCCGGGCTCGCTATGTGGTTCTAGGCGGTCCGATACTTGAATCTCATCCTCATGTCGGCCGATTGGACAATAGAAACCTAGCCAAAGGTGTGGTTTGGTTCAGGTGGTTGGTCTTCCGAGGTCATGACCCGCATCTGGATAGCCCCCCAATGGTGCCCTAAACGGCGGGCGAACGTCCATGCTCCGCAATTGCTTGCACCGCGTGCCTCGAATAGAATGGCCGTCAGTCAGCTTTCCAGAGAGGGTCGGAAACCGCCTACCTGCCCCGCTTCCGCGTTCCTTCCTGAAGATAACCTACCGCATACCCACCTGTTGCCGCGTTGCCTGTCCTGAAGCCTCGCGCTGATTGTGGCTTCCTTCCTTTCGAGGAGACGATCCGTCATGTGTGTCCTGTTTCGTTGCATGAAAGCCCGCGTCGTGCATCTTGTGGGGTTCTGCGTTGTCGGGTTGGTGTTGGTTGGAAACTTGGGCGGCGCGGCGGCCGACAGGGCAAAGAAGACTTCAAAGGAAACATCGGCCGCGAAGCCGGCGGCAACGGTCGACTTGCGGCCGAAGTTTGCCGAGTGGAATCTTCCCGCCCGGGCTCAGGGCAAGCGACCGACCTGCTCAGTCTTCGTGGTGGCCGGCGCGTTAGAGTATGCCATCGCCCGACGGGAAGGCCGCGCGCCGCGACTGAGTGTCGAGTACTTGAATTGGGCGTCGAACCAAGCCACGGGCGAGCCGCAAGACGGCTCGAACTTCGAGAACCTTTGGAAGGGATTCCGCCGGCACGGGGCTTGTGCGGAAGAGAGGATGCCCTACCGCGACACGTTCGACTCGACCCAACCACCCAGCCCGGCGACGCGCGAGGCGGCACGAAGACTTCGCAGGGCGGGCTACCGGTTGCACTGGATCAAGGAGTGGAACCCGAACTCGGGTCTTAACGACGCTCAACTCGACCAGGTCAGGCAGACGCTGCGCCGCGGCTGGCCAGTCTGCGGCGGGTTCCTCTGGCCGAAGGAACCCAAATGGGCCGACCGCCTGTTGGTCATGCCGCCCCGCGAGGGCGTCCACGATGGGCACAGCGTCCTGCTGGTCGGCTACCGCGACGACCCGGCCCAGCCCGGCGGAGGCGTCTTCCTCATCCACAACTCGAGCGCCGGTCCCCGCCACGGCCAACTCAGCTACGCCTACCTCCGCGCCTATATGAACGACGCCGCCTGGATCGAAGGCACTTCGCAGCCGCCAGCGGTGAAGAAATCACGATAGCGTTGTGTTTCGTCACGATGCACGGCTTTAGCTCGGGTGCCACTGGCTCTGCCAGTGCATGGGGTGATACGGCCGGAATCCCCATTCTTGACGCGGTCCCTTCCACTCGCCATCCTGAAGGGGAGTTACTAGCCGGGATTATTCATGAGGATCGTTTTGGGCATAGGGTGGCTGGGGCATTTGCCCCAGAGACGCAACGCAAACGCCCTGGGGCAAATGCCCCAGCCACCCATCTTTATGGGATATGAATAATCCGGGCTAGGCGAGTTCGCGGTGATTTGTGTTCCTTGCATGGAAAATGACCATTCGGGTGCCATGGGCATGGCACCCGCACATTGATTATATAGCCGTCAGTAGGGATGCTGACGGCTTGTGCGAGTGGACTACAGAGGATCAGACGCATGGCGGAGACAGATCAGCCAAGAGAAGGCAACGTAAAGCAAGGCAACTCGAATCCTTCGGCCCACGCGCCCCGGACCGTCCAGGTGCCGCGGCGGTTTCCGATGGGCACGATGATGCTGATGGTGACGCTGTTCGCCGTCCTGTTCGCCGCCATGCAATCGGCCGGGCTGCCCGGCGTGCTGATCTTCCTCATCGCCGGCCTCTTCCTCGCCGTCGGCATGGCCCAAATGTGGCTTTTCCGGGGACGAAGGCCGAAGCTGGCGTCGATCCTTGCCGGGGCGCTGTATGTACCAACGGTGGCCGTCGTCCTCGGACTGATCGATGCGTGGAGCGGATTAGGGCACCTGACCCTGAGGCATTGGGCCGTGACGGTCTTGTCGGGATACGTGGTTGTTCCAGGCGGCGCGGGCTTGGGTTACATCTTCGGTTGCCTGGCCGCCAGCGTGTTTCTCGTCTGGCGAATGGAACCGGATGAATCCCAGGCCGAAGCGGACGAGAAAAGCCCGAATCTCACGGACGACAGCCCGACCAGGCGGCGACTTCCGTGGGACGAACGTCTCCTGGCCCTGACGATCCGGACCGGTCGCTCGGTGTACCGAACCCGGGCGACCGTCTCGCCCTTTCGCGCATGGCTCAACGTGACGATCTTTCTCCTTCTGTTTGTCGGCATACCCGGGATATTGATAACGATCGCCGACGAAGGACCACCCGGCCCACTGCAATGGAAACCGCTACTGGGCTTGGGTCTCGGCGGGCCCCCGGTCCTCGCCGCGCTCTACGTCAGCTTGCGGCTAGCGGGCTGGAAGGTCGGTGTCACGCTTCCTCTTCTCGGCGGAATCGGAGCACTGCCCAGTGGGTGGGTACTCATCCAGATCTATAGCACGGTAAACGGGCGGATTGTGCCGGCCGTTGACCTCGATTGCCCGTTGCCTTGGGCTGGACTGGCCGGAGCGGGACTGGGCGCCGTGCTGGCGGGCGTGATCGGTTGGATTTGCCACATCCGCGCCCGACGGCGTGGTGTGGACCGTGTGCCACCAGGCCGACTTGCGGTCGTCCTGGCCACCGGCGTGCTGGTTGCGTGTCTGGCCATTGGTTTCTTCTTCGCTCAATGGTACACCCACAGCCCGCGGCAACAGGCACTGCGAATGCTCAGTTGTCTAAATACCAACATTGTTTATGACCAAGTGAGTGGATCGTGGGCAGTTACAGTTGACCGCTCTGTATGCGGTAAAGTTGATCCGGCTGTTCTCCATGGATTGGGGGCCATCGGACACTTACATATCGAAGATGTTCCAAACGCCGACGATTGGCTGGATGCCGTACGAGACCAGACACAATTGCTCAGCCTGGGATTGCGCAACGTGCAATTAGGTTCCAAGGGGCTCGATTTCCTTGCTCGACATCCGGGGCTTCAGAATTTCATTGCCGACAATGTTAACGTGACGGATGCAGATCTCCAAGGTCTGGAAGAAACTGGTTGGCTGCGATATCTCATTCTCCGACAAGTACAAATCACCGACGCGGGCCTGGCGCATCTGGCAGACCTGCAGGCATTGGACGTCCTGATAATTGAGGGAGCCGCGATTTCAGACGACGGCCTTAAGCACCTCGGCAAGCTGCCTTCGTTGACGACTCTTCACCTGAAAAATACAAACATTACGGGCAACGGACTGCGCCATCTCGGTAAGTTGCCGGCGCTGCAAGATCTGTCTCTTGCCAACATAACCGTGTCACAAAGCTTAGCCAAAGAACTGAATTCGCTAAAGATGCTTACGGGACTGTCGATTGAAGACTCCGAACTGTCTCCGGGATGCCTTGAGGGACTTGACTCCAAGTTGCCACTGGTACACCTCAGCCTCGCGGGCACGAAATTCGACAACGCGGAACTGGTGCACTTGAAAGGACTAACGTGCCTGGAATCCCTCGATCTGTCGGGAACCAACATCGACGACGACGCCATGGTCCAGGTAGCCGCCATCCGGACGCTCACCACGTTGACGATCGACAACACCCGGGTCGGCAACCAAGGCATACGTCACCTGGAAGGACATCCCAAGCTGGACATGATCTTACTCGCGAAGACGCAAGTCGATGACGCAGCGGTCGACTCACTCCTGAAAATCCCGAATCTCCGCAGCGTTGGACCAGAATGGCCAATGGACAGTCCCTTCGGATCCGAAGCAACGGAGCGACTGGACGCATTTCTCTGCCGTGGTGGTCCGTTCGGAATTGGCGGGTCGGGGAGCAGATTGGTAGAAGACGCTCCGTCTGAAGACGCTTCCTCGGATGACCTGGCACCCGAGTAGAAAGGAACGACCAGGTGCCCTACTGCCCCGCGCCCATCTCCGGGCTCGTAGCGATGGCACGGGCCCGGTCGAGCAGGGCTTGGCGGTCGGCGCGGGAGGATTGGTGGATGGAGGGGCGGGTGCGGGGGACGGGCGCTTCGTGCGTGGCCGGGCGGACGGCCGGGTCAGCCGGAGTGGCCCGCTGGGCGTCTTCTTCGTAGGCAACCCAGTTCACGCCGTCGTCGGCAACGGGGTCGGTGCCGGCGCGGCGCTCGGGGTCGCGTTCGTAACGCTCGAACGATTCCAGAGCACGGCGAGACGGTTCGTGGGTCGAGTCGGCGGCCAAGGCCAGGCGGAAGCAGTTTTTGGCCCCCTCGGGATCTTCGTTGCTGGCGAGAATGAAGGCCAGGTTGTAGTAGGCGTCGGCGTCGCTGCCGGCGCGGCGGAATTGGGCCAGGGCCTCGTCGTAACGCTTCTGGTTGCCGTAGACCATGCCCAGGTTGTTGCGATAACGCGAATTGGACGGGTCGTACGACACGGCCTTCAACAACGCGCCTTCGGCCTTATCGAACTTGCCCTGCAGGTACAGGCAATAGCCCAAGTCGTTGAACAACCCGGCGTCACCGCCGCGGAGCCGGATCGCCTGGCCGTATAGCGTCTCGGCCTCGCGGTAGCGGCGCTGTCGGTCGGCCAGCACACCCAGCCGGTGATAGGCCTCGTAGCGCTTGGGCTGCTGGGCGATCAACCGCTGGTAGACGGCCCGGGCGGCCTCGAGGTTGCTCTCACTCTCAAAATTCTCGGCCTTGGCCAGGTCGAGGTCGTAGGCAGCCGCTTGCTTCGTGTTTTGTTTGGCCGGCTTGATGCCCGATTTTTCAGAAGCCAGTGGATGGTCGTTCCATTGCAGGTTGGTGAACCCCTGGCATCCGGTTAGGAGAACGACGGCCAGCAGTGGCAAGTATGCCCTGTGCAAGGCGGAGAATGTCGGCAGGTTGTCGGCCATGGTAGCTTCCCAAGGGAATGTTGTCAGAGGTTGGGGGATACTCTGTTCAACAAACGATATCGTCTTCAATATTCTGTAGGGAACGCCCTCCGTGGCGTTCCATGAACCGCGAATTCGGCCCATTTCCTGTGGCCCGCGGAACGCCACGGAGGGCGTTCCCTACAGGTGAGTTGTTCTTTTACAAATCCATAATCAGCGAAAGACGCCGCCGGTGCCGTTGAAGCGTCGGCCGGTGCCGCCTTCGAAGTTACCCGAGTTGAGGGTGCTATAGTAGCCGGATTCGCCTTCGATGGCCGTGATGCCCTCGGCTAGCATGGGGGCGACGACCACGCGGGGTTCGGCCGCCTGCAGGCCCAAGGCGGTGAGTTGATCGACCACGGTCTGGCGGCGCTGGCCGTCGAGCCGGGGGTCGGCGTTGCCGGGCGTCTGCTCGACGATGATCGGGTAGGGCACGTGGGCCAGCCGGACGGCGACTTGCTGGAGGTGGCTTCTCCCGGCGGGCGTCAACTTGGCCGTCTTGCCTTCAAACTCATGGTCATAGAAGACGAAATCCGACGCTTCGGCGTTGCTCTGCTGCGTCTCCCAGAACGAATCGGTGACCTGACCCAGCGGGAAGGGGCGATCGTACGGCGGCCCCAGGCGTTGCTCGTGCGGGACGCACGGCGTCTGGCAGCCGACCTGCACGACGCACACCAAGACCAACAAGAGGAAAGGGACGAGTTTGAGCGTTCGCATGGTTTGGACTCCCGATCGCCGTTGCGTCGCGAGGTTCCACCCGGTCCGCCGAGCAGGATTCGACATGAGATGCGTATTCGTGAACATGGTTCGGTTCGATCAGTCTCCGTGTCCGAATGGACCGGAGATCATCTCCGGTCCGCCGGCCTGGTAGCGGTGTCGCAGGCGGGGCCAGATCGTGCTTCGGTATTCGTGCGTGGGTCGGCCCTCGATGCGGCCCTTCAAGTAGAATTCGAGGTTGGTCGGCTCGGTGACGTCGAAGCCCGGCAGGGGCGGCACTTCCTCCGGCTCCATCGGTTCGACCAGCTCGGGTGTGACGAGGATGATCAGTTCGGTTTCGTTGCGGCTCATCGAGCGTTTGCCTAGGATCTGGGCGACCAGCGGGATCTCGCCCGAGTTGCTCCCGTCCATCGTGTCGTCCAGCAGTCCGGCAATGGCCAGGGTTTGCCCCTCGCGCATCTCGACGGTCGTGGTCACGGCCCGGGTGCTCAAGCCCGGGGTGCCGCCGTTGCCCTGGGCGTCGCCGCCGACGGTTAGGGTGCGGTCGATCTTGCTGAACTCGGGGGCGACTTCCAGCCGGATACGGTCTTTGTCCAGCACGACGGGCACGAACGTGATGATGGCCCCGTAGGCCCGGAAATCGGTCGTCACGGCCGAGGCCCCACCCACGCCGACGGTGGTCGGCACGGCGAACTCGCCGCCCGCGACGAAGCTGGCCGGCCGGCCGCTGAGCGTGACCAGGGTCGGCTCGCTGAGCATCCGGATGACGCCGTGCGATTCGAGGTAGTGGATGCTCGTCTGGAGCTGGTCGTGGTCGAACTTGCCGATCAGGGTGCCGGCCGAGATGCCGGTGGCCCCTTTCGCCTGGTTCAGAAGCGACTGCAGCAGGAGCGTTCCACCGCTGAAGGCGGCCGTCATGTCGACGTCGACGCCGAAGTTCCTCGCGGCGCTGCGATTGAGCTCGGCGATCTTCACTCGCAACGCGACCTGCTGGACGCCGGGGATCCGCAGCATGTTGATGACGTTCATGGCGGCCGGGTTGCGGTTCGTGTCCTCGTGGCCCAACGGGTTGGCCGCCCGGCCCTCGACCAGCCGACCGAACTGCCCGTCGGCCGTGACCCGCTCGCCGCGAACGATCGACAGGATTTGAGCCGCCTCGGCCGCGTCCCGGGCCTGGCCGCGGACGATCAGCTTGTCGGCCACGGGTGTGAGCTTCACCTTACTGTTGGGGAACAGCTCGGCCAGGATGTCTTCAAGGACCTCGTACTGCTTGGCCTTGCGTTCCTGAACCTCGGGGTCGGGCGCCACGCGGACCAGGTAGGTCACCGGCTGGTGTTTTCCGTCAGCAAACCAGAACGTCACGTGTGTGGCCCCTTGGGCCCGGCCGATCACCGAGACCTCGCGGGGCGTGAACTGGATCACGTCGCAGATCGTCGGATCGACGACCGCCGTGCGGTAGATGTCCACCTTGGTTCGCAACAGCTTGCTGCGGTGCAGGATCACGCCCAACTCGTCGACGTGGTCGACCACCTCGAACGGTCCTAGCTGCTTCGGATCCGTCGCCGGGGCAGTCGCCTGGGCAAGCCGCACGCCCGGGGCTGCTGGTGGAGGCCCTACCGGAAGGATCGGCTCTTGCACCATGGGCTGGGGCCGACGCCACGGGGCGACCAGTTGCTGTTGGATCGGCGTTTGCGACTGGGCCCGTTGCGATTGGGCCCGTTGCGACTGGGCCCGTTGCGACTGGGCCAAAGGCGCCGGCGGCGGCGTGGTTGATAGCGGGTGCGGCGAGACAAACTGCCGTCGGGCCAGGTCCGCGCGCTGCGCCGCGGTCAACGGGCGGGCCGGGTTGCTCGGCTGGACCGGCGCGGCGGCCGGCGTACGGATGACCATCTGGGTCACCTGCTTCTTTTCACGCTGCAGTGCCGCCTGACGCTTCGCGGCCGGATCGTCCACGACCAATTGGATCTTTTTAATTTCCTGGGACGCAGCACTCGATTTCTTACTTTTGTCTTCTGGAATCGATGAACCGGCAACGGACGGTCCTGTCGGCACGTCTTTCTTTTCAATCTTCTCCGTCGCGGCGGCCGGCTCGACGCGGGTCGGCGGGAAAGACGCACCGTCGCCAAGAAATGCATACGCCGCGTCGTCCGACGACTGGGCAGAAGCTGTCCGAGGGCCATTGAGCGGGACAGAACCGGTCGTCTCTTGGGCCTTCTGGCTGGATTCGCCCGTCGTATTAAACGGAGTGAAGCTGCCTTCGCGCGGCGGGCTGTCGCCCAACACGGTGAAGGCCGCGTCGTCATTGTCCTCCGGCGGCGGCGCGGGGCTGGTGCGGTGAACCGGCTCGAGCGTCGGCTCGGGCATTTGTGGTCTGGACGGCATCGGTGTCGGCTGCGACGGCCATGTGGTGGACGGCTGATTCGCGGTGAACGGCGGATTTGTGCTGAACGACTCCGTGGCGGCCGGCATCAACGAGGGCGCGATCGTCGTCCGGTTGCTGCCCACGGGGACCGGATTGTTCTGGATCATCGGACCGGTAAGCTGCATCTGACCGGGACCGATCGGCTGGGCCGGCGTGGCGCCGGGCTGCGTCGGACGGGGGCGGAAACCCAGTTGGGACAGCGGATCGACCGTTCGTGCCTGCGAGTAGGGGGCGATGCCCACGCTGGCCGCGTCGACGTAGCGAGGCGGCGAGGTCCCCGTGTCGGCGGCGATCGCCGAGACCGTCAGGCCCAAGGCAATGAGGACCGCGACGCCGACGAGGTTTGCCGTCCTCTCACGGCCGATTCGACTCCACCACTGCCAATGTTGCATGGCCCAATCCCCCGGACGCCTCGTTGCTCGTTTTGAATTTCCGCTCGGCATGGAGACCTCGCTTGCACTCTGGGCACGCACTCTGGGTTTCTGTCCCTTCGCGCTCTGGTCGACCGTTGGCCGTCTGCCCATCCCGCGGCCTAGTCACCTGCCCCCCGTAGGGTTCGGTTGGACACGCGCGGCGCAAGACTAGCGCATGGTCTGCCTCCGAATATCGGGCGGTCCACACGAGACGTTGAGTAAAATGTAGCGATTGTGCCGATTATTCGGCCCGACCACACAGAGCCGGGAATTGGGGCAAGGTAGGCTGCGCCACCCAGCCGAGAAGAAGACTAGACCCCGCCTCGATCGCTTCAATTGTGGTCCCTCGACACCCCAAATCCTCCAGTTCACGTTCCCGCCCCCAATCCCCAATCCCTCTCCCCATGTACTGCCGCCGGCTTGCCCTCCCTTTGATCGCCGTCTTGCTCCTGGCAGCAAGCCCGCTGGCCACGCCGGCTGGCGGGGTGGTCTATCGGAGCATCCGCGAAGAGGGCCACGATCGGGTCGACGAGTTGAAGCTGCCTCGCTATCGGGCCGTGGCCTGCCATCGGGCGTGGCAGGTGGCCACGAAGCATTTTCTGGTTATTGCCACGACCTCGCCCGAGGATGCCGAGTGGACTGCCCAGCAGATAGAACGGACGTGGCACGACATCGGCACTCTGGCCGACCATTGGACCCGCGTTCACCGGCAGCCCAACTTCGGAATCGGATCGGTCAACGTCTGGGTGGTCGACCATCCGCCATCGCGCTACGACCGGCCCGGGCCCGGGCCACGCAAGCTGAACTACGCCCCGGATATCTTCCTGAACCTGGGTGAAGGAGCCGGCCGGCTGACCCAGCGAAGGGCCTGGCTCCGCCGCGAGGCCTTTTTTGCGTTCCTCCGCGTGGCTCAGCAGGACCAGGTCCTGCCTGACTGGCTGCAGGCAGGCCTGGCCGATTACGTGGCCGGGGAGCCGCTGCCCGAGACGCGTCCCCGGGATCTGTCCGTGCCGCGGCTGGCCCTGCACGAGCCGTTGGGCACCTGGGCCGACCGGCTGGACGCCACGCGGATGAAGCCCGAGCCGACCGACCGGTCGCACGGCATCCTCTGGACACGTTATTTACTGGAAGGAAACGACGGAGAGTATGCTCCGGCCCTGATGCGGGCGATGGCCTCGACGCTGGCCCGGCAACCCCGCGATCCGTTCATCCCGGGCGACGGTGTCTTCCAGGCCGTCCGATTCGAGCCCCGCGAGGCGGCGATGGCCGGCCCGCCGTTGGAAGCCTTGGCCCGCCGCGCCTCGGTTGGCGAGGGCCTGCCCGACTGGCTGTCCGACCCGGCCACCGGCCAACCGATCGTCCGCGCCGCGCCCGGCGGTTCCCCGATCAACGCCCAAGGCCGCCAGATGGCCCTGCTTTTGAAGCTGACCCAACGATTTGGGATGAAAGGCAATGCCCTCATGTCTTCCCGGCCCGTTCGTCCGCGGGTTCACGTCCTGGGTGCGGGCACGACCGAACCCTCTTCGTCTCCAGCAAAGGGCCTGCCCGATCTGGATGCGTTATACAATCGCTTGACCGATCCCGACGAACCGGCCTGGGCGACGTTGAACCCGGACGCAGGGTTGCTCTTCTCGACCGATCGAAACGCCGTCGACTCGCTGTTCCGCCCGGCTGATTGCGTCTATCAATTCATCCGTCACGACGACCGTGACATGTTGGAAGCCCGATCCGCGTCCGGCGAGATCTATCTTGCGTGGATGGAGCCCAACCCGAAGAACCCGGCCCGGCCGATCGTGTACGTCGACCGGCGATAGGGCCAGACGCACTGGCCCTACCAAGAGTATTGGGTGGCACTGGCATCTTGCCAGTGTCCTTTGTGCAAGCACTGGGGCCCTTGTGCCAACACTGGCGAGACGCCAGTGCCACCCGTCAGTGTCGTTAGTTTTCCCCGCCCTCTCCCGGTGGGAGAGGGTTTGAGAGGGGCTGCACATCGATGGGACGGTGCAAGGGCGAC
The DNA here is from genome assembly GCA_016931075.1 of Pirellulales bacterium. Taxonomy (GTDB): domain Bacteria; phylum Planctomycetota; class Planctomycetia; order Pirellulales; family Thermoguttaceae; genus JAFGFF01. The sequence goes on from JAFGFF010000485.1 coordinate 14,562, forward strand.
GGATAACCGGCCGTGCCAGACAGCGGTCGGCCGGCGCCGTTTTCGAGCCGGTCGACGGCCAGACCGTAGAGAACCAGCCCGGCGATCGAATAGCCGATCAATCCGATGACAAAAGCAGCCATGACCTCGCTGGGAGGATTCCCATCCATACAGATAGCACCGGGCATGGCCAAGAGAAAAGGAATAAGGCCGGCCATCGACATTTGCTCACCGCCGCCATGTCCGGCTCCCGCGAGGAAGACGGGGATGCAGCAGAAGAGATAGGCGCCGCCAAAGAAGATGATGACCCCCAGTGCCGCGCCCATTGCCCGCAGAGACGATTTGGCGTAGAGCGAGAAGACCACCCCCAGTGACGAGGCATAGAAAGCCAGCATCATCAGAACGAACATCGTCCCGATCGCTCCAAAAAGGAAGCCTTCTCGCAGCATGGTCGCAAGAACCCAAACTACGACCAATAATCCGAACCAGCCTTTCACGGCCCAGATGTTGCCGAATACTTTGGCCGCGATGATTTCACCACCGGTCAAGGGCGTGGTCATAAGCGAATCCCATGTGTCCCGCTCTTTTTCCGACGTGATGCACCCGGCGCTTCGAGCGACAATCATCAACAGCATCCCGCAGCTCACCGCGACGGCCAGCCCGACCAACAAGCCCTGAGGGATATCTCGACCGAATCCCGACGGACTGGTCGTGGCCGAGTAGACTAACATGCCGGCGACGACCAGCACGCAGGCCACCAAGAGGCAAGTCACGATCGAACCTAGCAGTCCTAACCGCACGGCTGCGGATTCGGCAAAAAGCTCCTTCCAGAGCATCGGTCGGTCGCCGATCGCCGGTCGCCAGAGTTGGAGATGCCATCGTCGCCGTCGTTTGACCGATCCTTTGCCCATCTGCTTCAGGTGAACGCGCCGCACGCCGAATACGGCTGCCGCGATCAGGACGCCCGACAGGATCATCTGGTTGCGAACGAGCTGAAGGGTCAGGTCCCACGCGCCGGCCGGATTCGTCCCGCTTGCATCAGACAGGGTATTACTCAAGGTATAAAACGGATCGGCGATAAGGAATTGAGTATTAAGCGAAAGTAAAACACCGCTTGGCCCGGTAGGGGTGGAAAAGGCCCACGCCATCACCACCATGTAGATTACCCACGGAACAAGGAGCAACGCCAACAAGACCAGGTACACCTTGGTCACCGCCTCGCGAACCCGACGCGACCAGACCGAGATGGCGATTCCCAACGCGCCGACCATCACCACGGTGCTGCCGGTGATGGTGTAGACCACGAACAGGGCCTCCGGCGCGATTCCGCCCAGCAGCATGGCTATGCTCAGGATGGGCAGGCCGGTCAAGAGCAGGACGAGAATCTGCATCAGCCGGGCGGCCAGCTTGTTCAAGACGATCTCGGCATTGCCCAGGTCGGCCGCGAAGAGGTACTCGATCGTCCGGCGTTCCCGCTCGCTGGCGATCGTGCCGGCCACCATCGCCGGTCCGATCAGCAGGATGACTAATATTTGCAGAAAAGAAAAGGATTTGAAATATTCGGCCGTCAAGTTGGCTATTGACCCCATATCGACGATAGGGCCGCTGAATCGAGCGCTACTCTCGTACACGATCCAAAAGGCCAGCAAGAGCACGGCCGCGTAGAGCGACCGGAGCACGAAATACCGCGTCCGCCGCGCGGCCGTGATCAGTTCGATCGAAAAGACAGGGCCCAACGGCAACCGCATTCTTGTACTCCTTACTCCCCCAGCATACTGAGCACAGCGCCAGAGGCAAGGGTTCACCCCTGTGCGAGGGTCGCTGTAAAAGAGGGGACTCGGGACTCGGGGCTTGGGACTGGGGAACGAGTGAGGGACTGAGCAAGGAACCGAGCGGGGGACGTAAGTCCCCTGTTCGATCTCCTGTTCCGTTGTTTTATCACGAAGTGGGAAAACCGAGCCGGCCGCTTTTCAGAACAGGGGACTTACGTCCCCCGCTCAGCTCCAATCCCCAATCCCCAATCCCCAATCCC
>JAFGFF010000486.1 GCA_016931075.1 Pirellulales bacterium
ACGAGTGGAACATCCACCCGCGCGATGTGGTGGCCCTACTGAGCGAGAAGCCCCGCGACCAGGCCTCGCGGATCTTGACCAGCCTTCTGTCCGGGCCGGTCGACATCGACAAGATGGACTATCTGTTTCGCGACAGCCTTCACGCGGGCGTGCCCTACGGGCGGAACTTCGACCAGCAGCGGCTCATCGGCAGCTTCTGCCTGAGCGAGTCGGGCAACGCGCTGGCCATCTCCGAAAAAGGCAAGACGGCCGCCGAGATGATGGTCTTCGCCCGATACGTCATGTTCAGCGAAGTCTACTGGCACCACGGCGTCCGCGCCGCCACCGCCATGCTCCAACGCGCCTTTTACTTGCTGCACGCGTCGCTTGAAATGGACCAACTCTTCCGTCTGACCGAAACGCCCATGATCGACGCGATGCGCGAGACGGCCGGCTCGGGGCCCGCGGGCGAGTTGCTCGCCGGGCTGTTCGGGCCGGCCAGACGGCTGTATAAACGGCTCTGCCAGTTCAGCTTCCTGCAGGATCGGCCGCTTTACGAGCGCCTGGCCGGGCGGCCCTATCCGTGGCTGGCGGCCTGCGCCGAGCAGTTCGCCCTGCTGGCCAGCACGAGCCTGGGCCGGGTGGTCGCGCCGCACGAGATCCTGTTCGACGCCCCGCCCGCGCACCGCGAGGTCGAGTTCGACGTCGAAGTCCATTACCCTAAAGAAAACCGATACCGCCGGCTGGACGAGGTCTCGCCGGTGGTGCGGACCCTGGCGCGCGACCAGTTCGACGACTACGTCAAACGGGTGCGTGTCTTCGCCCATCCGCGTCTGGCCGACGACCTCCGCCGGCTGGGCGATCTTTCGACCCTGGTCAGCCAGGCAGTGGATCGGATGGAATAGTAGGAGGCGACTCCTGTCGCCGAAACCGTTCAGGTTCAGAATTGTAGGAGGCGACTCCCGCCGCCGATGGCCAGTGCGTTCGGCGACGGGAGTCGCCTCCTACAGCCAACGAATGTGCAATGCCTAGCGAGAAACTGCGACGCCGGATCGCCTGGGAGGCGGCCCGGTTGATGTACGCCCGGGACGAGACGGAGTATTTTCGGGCGAAGCTCAAGGCGGCCCGGCGGATCGCCGGCGGCGACGTCAAACCCCGCGACCTGCCGAGCAACCGGGAGATCCGCGACGAGATTCAGGCGTTCGCCCGGCTGCACGAAGGCGACCGCCGCACCGAGAACCTGCGCGAGATGCGCGCGGCCGCGCTGCGGGTGATGCGAATCCTTCGCCAGTTCCGACCCCGGCTGATCGGCAGCACGATGACCGGCCACGTCCGCCAGGGTTCGGACATCGACCTGCACGTCTTTTCCGACAGCGTCGAGGCGGTCGTCGCCGCGCTGGCGGCTGAAGGACTCTTTGGCGAGGTCGAGCGGAAACGGGTCCGAAAGCAGGGCGAGGAGCGGGTCTTCACCCACATCCACGTCCAGGACCGCTTTCCGTTCGAGTTGACCGTCTACGCGGCCGACCTGGCCCATTACGTGTTCAAGAGTTCGGTCACTGGCAAGGCCATCGAACGGGCAAGCATCGCCCAGCTCGAACAGCTCATGGCCCAGGAGTATCCCGACCTGCCGTTGGAACAGGCCGTGCTCGAAGTCGAGAACAAGCTCGACCGGTTCCAGATCTACGAGATGTTGTTGTTGCCGTTGGAGCACGTCCGCGAGGATCCGCGTTATCATCCCGAAGGCGATGCCCTCTATCACAGCCTTCAGACCTTCGACCTGGCCCGGGCCGAATCGCCCTACGACGAGGAACTTCTCCTGGCCGCCTTGTTGCACGACGTCGGCAAGGGCATCGACCGGCGCGACCACACGGCCGCCGGCCTCGAAGCGCTCGAGGGCTTCATCACCGACCGGACCGCCTGGCTCATCCGCCACCACATGGACGCCCGCTTGCTCCAAGACGGCCAACTCGGCGTGCGCGCCCGGCGTCGCCTGGAGGCCTCGCCCAACTTCGACGAACTCATGCTCCTGGCCGACTGCGACCGCGACGGCCGCATGGCCGGGGCGGAAGCGCCGGAGTTGGAGGAGGCGCTGGAGTATGTCCGGGAGCTGGCGCGGATGGGAGGGGAGTGAGAAAAAGAACACCGAGATAGTTGACCTTCAAGCAGCGGACACTCCGAGCGAAGGCAGAATGGTGGCCCTTGCGAAAGGAGTTTCGGACAGAGAACGAGATCCTAAATAATTCATATCAAATGCTGGACGGTGGGTGCCACTGGATTTTTAGTCGTTTCCGGATTGGGCGCGGCGGCGTTTGGACCAGACGGTATGGGAGATGAGCAGAAGGAAGGCGAGAGCCCAGACGGGTAGGCCGATGGCAGTGCGGTGGTTCAGCGTGCCAGGCGCGGGGCGGGCGGCGCGTCGGGTGAGGATGTCGTCGGGGATGGGCTCCCCACCGTTGATCGTCAGAAGAGCCAATAATTCATCGCGTGATAGAGACTCGATTGAAAGAACAGTGCCGTCGGCCATGACCACGTTGCCGGCCAGGCGGAGAGGATGATGCAGAAAATCTTGAGAAGACGTGTGGCGGCTGGACGGCACGGCGCCGGTCGGGGCGTCGGGCAGGCCGAGGGCTTCGTCGAGCGTGATGTCCCGCGGCTCGGGCCAAGGGATGTCCGAGTCGGCCAGCTCGACCAGCAAGATCGTCTTAGCCGGATCGTCGGTGAATTCGTCGAGACTCACTCCCCGCGTGCCCTGCCAGACCGTGCCGGGGCCGACCACCGCGACGTAGTTGGTCATGCCGGGCGTTTTGGGGCCCGAGGGACACTGGAACTCGGGCATCTCGCCGACCCAGTCGAGGCTTGCATTGTCGGGCGCGTCCCACGGCTGCTTGAGATCATACGGCCGGGGATGCATCGCCTCGCCGATGTACGGCGCGACGAGCCTTCGCCAGCCGTGCATTGGGCGGCCCTGCCCATCGACCACCACGGCCGGCGGAAAGGAGCCGTGTTCCGTGTGGTACTCGTGCAAGGCCACGGCGATCCGCTTGAGGTTCCAGGCACACTGCATCCGGCGGGCGGCTTCCAGGGCACGACGGTGTTCCTCCGGTGTGCCGATGAGGAAGAGCCCGAGTGCCATAAACAACATGAAAACCGCAAGGGTGGCGGCACAGCCGTGATTCCGCTCCATCCAGTAGGCAAGAACGAGAATGACGGGGCACAGCGAAAGGAGGAGGCCGATCCAGCCCAGCGTGATCATGCCGGCGGCCACGAACACGGCAATCAGCAGGATCACCACCCACGAGGCTCGCATGGGGCCGGCTCCTTGGGACTAGACGACAAAAGAAGAGACTTGGTCCAGCTCAAGCAAAAACCTCTTGGGCCTGACGGCTCCCCGATGTAGGAGGCGACTCCGTCGCCGATCGTGAGGCGGCCATTCGGCGACGGGAGTCGCCTCCTACAGGCAGGGTAATTGCCTGTTTGAAGAAAGGCCTACTCGTCGTTCTCGATCTCGGCCATGACGTCGTCGGGAATATTAAAATTGGCCGAGACGGTTTGGACGTCGTCGTGGTCGTCGAGGCGTTCCATGAGTTTGAGGACTTTTCGGGCGGCGTCGGCGTCGAGATCGACCGTGTTTTGGGGGATGAGGGTGACCTCTTTCACCTCGGGCTCGATGCCGGCGTCGGTCAGGGCTTTGCTGACGTCGCGGAAGACGTTCGGGTCGCAGGTGACTTCGAACGTCTTGCCGACCGTCTGGACGTCGTCGGCGCCGGCCTCCAGCGCGACTTCCATCAGGCGGTCTTCGTCGACGGCGGTGACCGGGATGAGGAACAGGCCTTTGGAGTCGAACATCCAGGCCACGCAGCCGGTGCTGCCGAGTTTGCCGTCGGCCATTTCGAAGATCTTGCGGATTTCCGGGGCCGTCCGATTGCGGTTGTCGGTGAGCACCTGGCAAAGCACGGCCACGCCGTTGGCGCCGTAGCCCTCGTAGGCGACCTCTTCCAGGTTGCCGCCGTCCAGTTCGCCGGTGCCTTTTTTGATCGCCCTTTGGATGTTGTCCTTGGGCATGCTAACCGCTTTGGCGTCGTCGATGGCGTAGCGCAAGCGGAGGTTGGCGTCGGGATCGCCGCCGCCCATCTTGGCCGCGACGATGATCGCCTTGGAGAGCTTGCTCCAGGCTTTTCCTCGCTTGGCGTCAACCAACGCCTTTTTATGTTTGATTCCTGCCCAATGGGAATGTCCAGCCATCGTTTAACTCTCTCTCAAGGCGGGCAATGGGGCGCGCCGTTTTTTATTCCAGACTATATTGGTTCCGTGATATCTCTGGCTCAAGTGTTTACCAAAGGGTGCCATGCCCACGCTTGTCGTGGGCATGTTTTCCGCAACACACGCGGCATGGCCACGCAAGCGTGGCCATGGCACCCGATGGAAACCAGTTCACTCTATCGGGGCTTTTTCTTTGTGATACGGGAGGTGGCCGACTTCTTTCGCTTGGCGCCGGTGGATGCCTTTTTCTTCGTGGTCTTCTTCTTGGTGCTCTTCACCTTCTTCTTGGTCGGGACGATCTTTTTCTTCGCCACCTTCTTGCCCGAGGTGCTGATTTTCTTGGTTGCCTTTTTGGACGTTTTTTTCTTCGTCGACTTGGGCTTGGGCGATTCCTTGGCGGCTGGGGCCGGTTCGGCGGCTTTTGGGGGTTCTTGTGTCTCTTTGGCTTTCTTGCGAGTGGTTCGCTTGGGAAACCGGGGCTTGGCCTTGGGGTCGATGGCCAGAAGCTTTTCGCGCAGGTCGGCCGCGAAGGGATTGTCGGTGAGATCGGCGCCAAGCTGATGCAGGAGCGAGCCGAACTCGACGCCTTTGTTCTTCGGGATGGCTCGTTCCAGGCCTGTCACGTTGCCTTGGGCAACCTCGGCGTCGGAGGCCAGGTCGAGAATCCGCATCACTTCGAGCGTGCCGGCGTCCAATGGGATGGCGTGTCCGCCCAGGGCCGACTGGACGACGTAGGCCGCGCCGAAGCCGGTGACGCCTTTGATCTTTTGCAGCGTCTGTGTGGCCGGGCCGAGGTTTTGCTTGCGCAGGTGTTCCAGGTCGAACGAGTAGGACGCCTCGAAGACGTGCTGGAGGACGGCCTTGAGCCGGGCGGCGGCGGCCGGCGGGTCGGGCAGACGGGCCATGACCTCGGCCAGCTCGCGAATCGAACTGACGCGGATCTCGTTCCAGTCAAAAAACATCTCCCCTATCGCCGCGAACGCCTCTTCGGCCACGCCATAGTGCGCGTTTTCCAACACGCAGGCGAAAAGCAGATGTTCGAGCACGGGCCGTTGCGCGTCGGCCGCGACCGGCTTGTAGAAGCCCTTGAGGACCTTGTGCAGATGGGTGAATTGAGTTGCACGATTCGAAGGCGCCATGGGGATTCGCCACCATTCTCGGGTCAGGAACTCGTGGACGGGTAAGAATCCGTCTCGCTCGCGTCAGGTTCGTCGTCGGGCAGTTCGGACTCGTCGGGCGAGACGGATTCCGACAGAGTATCGTCAGGTAAAACTTCTTTGAGGATCCGCGAGACTTCGATCGATTTCTTCACGCCCTGGTCCAGGATGAAGTCGATTCGCGGGGTGTAGCGTGTGTCGATCCGGTCGGCCAGCTTCGACTGGAGGAAACCGGCGGCGTGTTTCAGCCCGTGCAGGCTCAGTTCCTGACGTTTCTCGTCGCCCATCACCGAGACGTAGACCTTGGCCAGGCGCAGGTCGCCGGACATTTCGACGCGGGTGACCGTCACGTCGCGCACGCGGGGGTCGCGCAATTCGGCGAGGATGGCCCAACTGACCACCTCGCGGACGGCTTCGGCAACTTTAAGCACTCGGCGTGAAGACATGACGATCGGTTTGCGGCGCGTCTTGGACGGGACAGCCACGACAAGAGCAGGCTGGGCGGATAGTACCGTTAAAAGGTCCGAGCGATCTCCTCGATCTTGTAGGCTTCGAGGATGTCGCCTTCCTTCAGGTCGTTGAACCCACGCAGCCTCATGCCGCATTCGAGGCCCTCGCGGACCTCTTTCGCATCGTCCTTGATGCGTTTGAGCGAATCGAGCGGATAGTCGCCGATGATCCGGCTGTCGCGGATGACCCGGATGCGCGAATCGCGCTCGATGTTTCCGGCCAGCACCCGGCACCCGGCGATCGTTCCCAGCCGGCTGATCTGGTACGTCCGCTGGACCAGAGCCCGGCCCAACTCGCGTTCCTGCTTCTCCGGCTTGAGCATCCCCTCCAAAGCGGCCTTCAGGTCGGCCGTCACTTGGTAGATGATGTCGTAGCGGCGGATCTGGACGCCTCGGGCGTCGGCCAGTTGGCGGGCGCCTTCGTCGGGCACGACACTGAAACCGATGATGACCGCGTCGGACGCGTCGGCCAGGTGGACGTCCGCCTCGGTGATTCCGCCGACGGTCGCCTG
>JAFGFF010000055.1 GCA_016931075.1 Pirellulales bacterium
CAAAACGCGGCCGTGGGTACCCCACGTTAAACGGCCGGTTCGAGTCGTCTCGTCGTCGTTGCCCCGCTTCGGCCGACACGCCTCAGTTATATGGATGGCTGCCCGGTTTTTCCGTCCGGAAACAACCGAGCGCCATGCTCGGACGACCGCTTTAGCGGCGGATGAGCATGGATAGCACGGTCATCCCAAACAGCATGCCCATCCGCCGCTAAAGCAGCGTCTGGGCATGGCACCCAAATCCAAAATACCCCAGAAAAGGCACCACCGACCCGAATCACGCCCTCCTATTCCACCCACCGCCAGACTGCAAAACAGGGGACTGACGTCCCCCGCTCGGTTTGTTTCGTGCAGTTTCGACCGAACCCGGTGCTCGCTCCGCGCGCCGGCGTGCGAAATCCGAGTGTCGGGTGTCCTGTTCAGACGACCGCATGTTGGCACAGACATGGCACCCAGCGGCGGAACAGGGGACTTCCGTCCCCCGCTCAGATCCAAAATCTCAAATCACAGATTTCAAAATCCCGAACCCCGAGTCCCGAACCCTGAGTCCCGAACCCCCAGCCCCTAGTCCCGAGCCCCGAATCTCCCAGTCCCTAGCCCCGAGCCCCCAGCCCCTAATGCCCAATCCCTCACCTCACACTGACAGAGCCGGTAACGCCCGGCGGCTCGGACAGACCGGGCGGGAGGGGGACGGGTTCGGCGGGGACGGGCGGTTCGGTTGGCAGGGGCAGCGAGGGCGGGGCGCAGCGGATCTGCCAGCCGCCGCCCAGGGCGCGGTAGGTTTCGATCAGGCCGAGGACGATCTCGCCTTGGGCCTGGGTCAGCAGGTCTTGTTGGTCGACCAGGTTCTGTTCGACCAGGGCGACCCGGTTGAAGTCGATCTGGCCACCGCGATACTCGGCCGTGGCCACGCGCATCCCCTTCTTCGCCGCGGCGACGCTTTGGGCCAGCCAGTCGGTCCGCTTCTTGGCCAGGAGGAATCGGGCGACGCCGTTCTCGGCCTCGGCGTTGGCTTGCAGGACACGGTTCTGATAAGCGACGATTTGCTCGGCCAGCCGGGCATCCTGCCGGCGGATCTCGTTGAGCAGCCGGCCGTAGTTCAACACGTTCCACTGGAACGACGGACCGACGTTGCCTTGGAAGGCGTGGCTGCCGAACAGGTCGCCCCAGAGTTCCGACGAGCCGCCGATCGTGCCGGTGATGGCGACGTGGGGATAAAGGTCGGACACGGCGATGCCGACGCGGGCACTCTGGGCGGCTACTTCGCGCTCCGCCTGGCGGACGTCAGGCCGGCGACGCACCAGATTAACCGGGATGCCCACGGCGACCTGCTCGGGCGTGGTCGGGATCGGGCCCTTGCCCAGGCAGGGCGCCAGATCGGCCGGCGGCGTGCCCAGCAGGATGCAAAGGCGGTTGGTCGCCTGGCGGAGCTGGTATTCGAGGTCGGGGATCAGGGCCTCGGTCTGGGCCAGCGTACTGGCGGCCTGATCGACGTCCAGTTCGCTTACCTGCTCGCCGCGGAACCGGGCGTCGGCGATGATCCACATTTCATGCTGCAAATCGGCGTTCTGCCGCGCCAGGTCGATTCGCCGCTGGAGGGTGCGGATTTCGGTGTAGGTCGAGGCCACGTCGGCCAGCAGGGTGACGAGCACCTGATCGTAGGCCTCGATCGAGGCGTTCAGATCGGCGTCGGCCGCTTCGATCGCTCGACGGAACCGGCCCCAGAAGTCCAGTTCCCACGCGAGGTTGAAGCCTGTTTCCCACTGGTCGAAGAACCGGTTCTCGACCAGCCGCGTGTTGGCCGCCGCGATGCTCATGGCGTTGCGCGAGAACTGGCCGGACAGGTCCTGCTGTTGGGGAAAGAGCCCGCCGACGGCAATGGCCCTGGCCGCCCGGGCTTGCAGCACGCGGCAGCCGGCCTCACGGAGCGTCAGGTTCTGGTCGGCCGCCGCCTCGATCAGGCAGTTCAGAGTGGGGTCCCCGAGCGTTGTCCACCATTGGGCCAGCTCGTCGGTCCGGTTGTTCACGCCCGAGTCGCCGGCGTCGATCCAATCCTCGGCCACTTCAGTCGCCGGGGTAGCGTAGTTCGGCCCGACCTTGAACCCGTTGGCCACGTAGGTCCGGATCGGCGCACACCCCCCCGCCACGAGCCATGTCGTGATGACCAGAAGGCCTGTGCAAATGGACCGTCGAAGAGCCATGCCTGCTCGCCCCACTGTGTGCCTGGAAGATCGCCACACGGTAGTATCGGCCCGACGGGCATAATCCGGACAACAGAAAAGGTCGCCGCGACTGGAAGAAATATCCCATTTTCACGCGCCGTCGGCAAATTACGCAGTCCGCGGCCTGTGGGCAGGCAGAAAGACAGTCTGGTGATGCCGTGGGAGCGGCGATCAGGACCGGCGGTGGCGACGTCGGGGTTGCGCAGAGCGGAGTTGATGAGGGTGCATCGGCTCGCCGTGATGCGGCCCATCGTGGCCCAAGTTGGGATAGTCCACGTCCGCGCCGGGCGGTCGGTCGGCCACGCCGGGCAGGGTCACGACGACCGTCGTGCCTGGGGGACCGTCGGGGTCGATCCAGGCCGAGCCGCCGTAGTGTTCGGCGATCTTGCGGACGATGGCCAGGCCCATGCCCGAGCCCTCGGCTGCGGCGCCTGGCAACCGCCGACCTGGCAGAAACGCCTCGTCGGCCAACTGCCGGTCGATGCCCGGCCCGTTGTCGTGCACGCGGATCCGCACGGTCCCCGAGCTGCTCGTGTCGGCCGGTTCGCGCTCGGCCGAGATGGAAATCCGCGGCGCGGCCGGGTCACACCCGTGACGCAGGGCGTTACGCAGCAGGTTCGAGAGGATCTGCTTGAGCCGTTGCCGATTGCACCAGACAGCCGGCAGGGAGTGGTCGACGTTCAGGTTGACCTCTCGATCGCCCAGCACTTGCTGTTGTTCGAAGAGGACTTCGTCGACAACCTGGCCAAGTGGAACGCGGTCGGGTTCCATCTCAACGCTGCCCGTCTTCCCAAGACGAATCAAGTCGCCCAGGAACCGCTTCGACTCGCCCAGGCAAGCACTGACGTGGGCGGCCATTTCGACCAGTTCGGGATCGGCCTTTTCTTGGACGGCTTGCTGGAGCCGGTCAAAGGCGCTCTCGAGGAGCATGAAGTTCGCGCTCATGTCGTGGGACAGGGCCCTGAGAAGATGGTCCAGCTCACGGCGCGCGCGGTCCGACTGCTGGGCACACGAGGTGCTGTCCCGGTCCACGCGTCCGGCGGCCATGCTTCCGACACCGCTCATCTGATCGACCTTGCCTATGCTTCTGGTGGGCCCAAAGAAATGGCGCCCTATTGCCAGACAGAGAGCCCCGACAAAGAGGAATCGACCAGCCGGGCCGCAGGGTTTTCTTTCTTTGCCGAGCTTGCGCGACCGGGATTTTGGGTACGATCGTCGCGGCCGTTTCAGGGTGCAGCCTTTGGGGCCGAGCGAAGGACGAAACCGGGCGGTTGGCCGTTCGGTGTGCTGAAATGGCCAGTCCGACCGGCACAGCCGCTACAACTCGAATCGGGCCAAGACGGGTGCATGGTCGGAGGGCTTGGCGCCTTTGCGCTCGTCGCGGTCGACCCAGGCCTCGGTGCAGCACTCGGCCAGCGGCTCGGTGGCGAAGATATGGTCCAGACGCAGGCCCCGGTTCTTCGGGAAGGCCAGCATTCGGTAGTCCCACCAGGAATAGATGCCGCCGTCGGGATGATGGCGGCGGAAGACGTCGATCAGGCCCCATTGGCGCAGCGAGTCGAGCCTCGCCCGGGCGTCGGGGTGGCAGAGGACCGACTCGGACCAAACCTCGGGTTCGGCGACGTCCGCATCGTCGGGCGCGACGTTGAAATCGCCGCAAAGGATCAGCGGTTCGGTCGGTTCATGATGTGCGGCCAGTTCTTCCTGAAGCCGTTCCATCCAAGCGAGTTTGTAGGCCCATTTGTCCGAACCGACTTCCTGCCCGTTGGGCATGTAGGTGTTAACGACCGTCACCCGGCCGAACCGCGCGGCCAGCAGCCGTGCCTGGGGATCGTCGTCCCAACCTCGCCGAACCTCCGCCGGCTCGTCCCGGCTGAGGATGGCCACCCCGTTGTATGTTTTCTGCCCAAACACGGCCGCATGGTATCCGGCCTCGGCAATCGGCTCATGCGGAAAAGCCTCGTCCGTGACTTTCAATTCCTGCAAGCAAACCACGTCAGGCTGGGCCTCGTCGAGCCACGCCACCAGCCGCTCGAGCCGGGCACGGATTGAATTAACATTCCAGGTCGCCAGGAGCATCGAGTTGGTCCTCCGTCACGTTGAATGCAGCCTTGATAAACACGGATTCACCATAACGAACACGACGGCCCGACCGCAAGGGAGTGCTTAGGGAGTCTAGTCTACCAGCGTCAACCACAAGGATGCCTGTGACGGCGGTTACATCCGGTAATTCGACAGGAGCCCGGCGATTGCAGGAAATTGCGGGAATGCGGTGCTGTTCTTGCCCTATACCGAATCCGATACGGCCTCTCCGCCGATCGTACCAAGTCGGGCATCCCTGACGACAGAATCAGCCCGGTCAGCCGAGGGCCGCTGATGCATCCCTAGCCCCCCGCGAGGGGAATTTCCCTGGCATCTTTTCAGCCTTTCGCGAAATCTTGACCTATGTTTCCGTGTTTGAGAACCATCATCACAGCAAATTTTACCTGATAGCCGGCTTCTCGACCGTGACACTCTGGGCGGGGCTGGGGCTGAGTAGCTCACCGTGTGTTGCGAACGTCTATTCTCATCCGAGTCCCGCACAAAGAGACTGTTTCCATGAATGCAACAGCGCCTTCACTCCAAGGTCTTTCCTTCCCATCAAGGCACGTACCGTTGGTCGTGCTTGTTACGACAACGGCCATGTTGGCAACAATGATCGTTTGCGGGAATGGATGGTCCGGTTTGTCCATTACCTTCTTCATTCTGACGTTGATTGCTCCGGTTGGCATCGTCATGGCGGGCAAGTGGTCGGTCGCGAAAAAGAGAATCGCAATGGCGCTTGCCGCCACCTTGCTCTGTGTGTTGGCCTTTGTGGCCGGTGTTACAAGTACGTCCGCACTAGTTGTCTTGATCGGAATGAACTTTTGGGCGTGCTTCACGTGGGCAACGACAGGAGGCAGTCAGGTCAGTTCCTACACACATGTCGCTGAGGTCCTCGACAGGTTTATCGCCGGCGACACCGGTGCCCGGGTATCGACCTCCGACGCGCCGGATGGTCTCGAACAGAAACTCAACGCTTTCCTGGATCAGATCCAAAAGCAGACCGAGACCGTTGGTGCAAGCGTTGCTTCGGTCGTCACGTCGTCGGACGGCATGGTCGCGGTAACGTCAGAAATGGGATCAGGCATCTCGAAGATGGGGCAGCAAGCCTCGTCCATTGCGGCAGCCGCCGAGGAGATGACGGCCAGCATGAAGAATGTGTCCGTTTCGACCGAGGACATTTCAACCAATATCAAGCAGGTCGCCGCCGCCATCGAGGAAATGACGGCCAGCATCGGTGAAATTGCCTCGAACGCCGAGCAGGCTTCCGGCGCGGCCGGCAGCGCGGCACAGCTCGCCCAAACCAGCAACGAAAATGTCGGACAACTCGGCCAGGCGGCAGACGAGATCGGCAAGGTCATTGAAGTGATTCAGGACATCGCCGAACAAACCAATCTCCTCGCGCTGAATGCCACGATCGAAGCCGCGCGGGCTGGTGAGGCCGGCAAGGGCTTCGCCGTGGTTGCCACGGAGGTCAAGGAATTGGCCAAGCAAACGGCCATGGCCACCGAAGACATCCGCGCCAAAATTGAAGGCATTCAGAAATCGGCGCTCCTGGCTGTCGAATCGATCGGCCAGATCAGCAACGCCATCGCCAGCGTCAACGATGTCTCCAAGACCATCGCCTCGGCCGTCGAGGAACAGAGCATCACTGCTAAGGAAATCGCCGGAAACGTTGCCCAGACTTCAAACGCGGCGGAAGCGGTCTCGACCGGAATTGTCCAGGCCACCGTGGTTTCGCAGCAGGTCGCCACCAGCGTCACGGAGGTCGACCGGGCGATCAAGATGACCGGGGAAGGAATTGCGTTCGCCTCGGAAGTAACCGCGCAACTCAAACAGGCGTCGGAACAACTCAAAATCGCGGCGCACTGTGTCTGAAGATCTCGCTCCGGGCCGAACTAAAGTGGTGCGACTGCCGGCATGATCACGTATTTGAACAACGCAGCCACGACTTTCCCGAAGCCTCCCGAGGTGATCGAGGCCGTCCGCGCGTGCCTCGAACGCCCTCCAGGCGAACCGGGGCGGTCTGGCGGTGGAGAAGACCCCACGCAGGCTTGCCGACAGGCGCTGGCCGAGCTGTTCCATGTGCCCAACGCATCACAGGTGATCCTGACACCGTCGGCCACGTATTCGTTGAACCAAGTCATCTTCGGGCTGCTTCAGGATGAACCGGGTGCTCATGTTGTTACTTCCACCCTGGAACACAACTCGGTCTTGCGGCCGTTGGAACACCTACGGCGTCGCCAAGGGACGGTCGTAACGCACCTTGAGCCCGGGGCCGACGGA
This sequence comes from Pirellulales bacterium, assembly GCA_016931075.1. Classification (GTDB taxonomy): domain Bacteria; phylum Planctomycetota; class Planctomycetia; order Pirellulales; family Thermoguttaceae; genus JAFGFF01. The sequence goes on from JAFGFF010000055.1 coordinate 6,588, forward strand.
ACGCTGGATCCCAGCGAACTGCTAAGCACCGTTCGGGAAGATACACGGCTGATCGCGGTGACCCAGGCCTCGAACGTGACCGGTTGCGTGCAGCCGATCGAGGTCTTCTCGCAATTTGCTGCCGACGCTCAGATTCCTTTGCTCATTGATGCGTCCCAAGGCGCTGGGGCGGTGGAACTGGACTACGGGGCGTTGCCCGGCCGGGTGTTTGTGGCCTTTGCCGGTCACAAGGGCCTTTTTGGACCCACCGGCGTCGGCGGGTTGATTATGCCCGACGACCGGCTGCCGCAGACGTTTGTCGGCGGTACCGGCGTCCAGAGCGAGAATCCAATGCATCCGACCGAGTTGCCCCTTCGGCACGAGGCGGGCACGATGAATCTGCCGGGCATCGCCGGCCTCACAGCCGGGGTCAACTTCGTGCGCCGACGAGGCATCGACGAGTTGGGACGGCAACGAGCCGAACTGGTGCGTACCATTCGTCACCGGCTGGAGCCGCTGCCCGGCGTGCGACTTTCGCCGTTGGCCCATGACGACGGCCGGGCCGGGATCGTGTCGTTTACACTTGCCGGATGGCCGACGGAGGAGTTGGGCTATTTACTCCAGGAATCGTACGGCATTGAGATACGAAGCGGACTGCATTGTGCCCCGAAGGTCCACGCCGGAATGGGCACTTCTTCTGGCGGTAGCATCCGGGTAAGTGTGGCGGCCTTCAACTCGCTGTCGGACGTCGAGCAATTGGCCAGCGCGGTCGGCGCCGCTGTGGAGGCCCCATGTGCCAAGTGATCGCGGTCCGGCACGTTGAAGACTGTTTTGACGGCGACTTCATCAAGGAGTTCGAACTTAACCAGCCGTTGGATGAAGCAATCATGCGACGGCTGGCAGACAAGGGAAAGCTACAGTATTTTCCCGACTTTCCGAGACCCTATTTCCGCATCGACCGACAGGGCGCGTGCACGATCCAGGGTGTAATCGGGAAGAAAACGTTCCGTGTCACTTTTTCACGCTCCGGTCCGAAAGACATGGAGAATATGCTGCGAACGCAAGTTCAGAAAGGAGAACCAGATGGGTGCTAAGTTGGAGCAATACTACCAACTGGCCGAACAGAACGGTGGTCTGCCGGTGAAAATGCGCCTGGCCATGAAGACGGGTATCTCGTCGGAAAAGGCCGGGGCAGAACCTGATTCACCGGACAACCTGGCCAAGTTCTATGCGGCGGCCAAGGAAATCATCGGCGCAACCGTGCCACAACTCTAGACGGGAGACATACTATGGCAACAGAACAACTAACTGCATGGGTGATCGACCACAAATTCGATCGCGAAACATGCCGCCATTCCATGAATGGCTTTGACGCCGTGCTGCACTGCCACCACTACGCCAGCCTGTATTGTCAGTTGGCCGATGATGCCGAGCAGTTCAACGGCCGTGACTTGCTCAAACGATCCTCGGAGCTGAGCTTCCTGAATGTGCTGTCCAACTACTTTGCCGAACACGAGATCAGCGACCTTACCGATCGCATTGCACTGGCCGAAGAGTATTGGCAAATGTGCGGCTTCGGCACGCTGAAGTTCGATCATGTCGGTGAACTCTCGGCCGCCGCGCACATGAACCACAGCCATGTTGACGAAGGCTGGATCAAGAAGTGGGGCAACAGGGACAAGCCGGTGAATTTCATCGGGCAGGGCTACGTGGCGGCCGCGTTGGCTGCGATTTATGGCCTGCCTGCCGGCAGCTACGACGTGTATGAAACCCAAAGCATTGTCTCGGGCGCTGACGCTTCGTGTTTCAGCCTCGTCCGCAAATAAGGAGCCGAAGAAGATGGCAGTTGACAGAAACACCATCATCGATGCGATGTCGCAAGTGAAGGCAACCTCGAACAACGAGGGACTGATTCCGGCGTTCAATGTCCTGGTTACCCAGGCCCCGACGACGCTTTGGAACAACTTCGCCGACCTGATCACCAACTCGGTCGATCCCGACCTGAAGCCGGCCGCCGAGGCTCTGCTCGTGAATGCCGCCCACGAATGTGGCTATCACACGGGCTACGGCATCATCACGAGCGAAGAATGGGACGCCGTCTGCGGACCTATGATCGAGGGTGTAGAAGACGTCCTTCATGGCGCCTACGCCGTGTTTACCGCGTGGGGATGGGCCAAGTCGGAGATCGTCGAGTTGATCCCCGGTGAGAAGATGGTCGTCCGTGCCTACGACTACTACGAAGCCGACGTCGTCCAGCGTGGCAACCTCGACTCGCCTTGCGCCTACATGATCCAAGGCGTCAGTGCCGCCTTCATGGATCTCGCCTACGGCGGCCAGTACGATCCCACCGGAAAGACGGGCTTGCGCACCTTCAAGTGCGAACAGGTCAAAGGCATCGAGTGCGGCGACGATTACGGCGAGTTCGTCGTCACACGAGCATAGAAGGGACCGTCGGCAGCAAGCCCAGCATGGCCATTTAATAAAACCACTCCTGAGCATGTCACCACAAGTGACGCGCTACAATATTCGGGGTCCGAAACAATCCTGTTTCGGGCCCCGATTGCGTTGGGCGCAATACCCAGTCCGTCGTCGATCTGGAGACGAGCATCGACCAAAACGGTTTCCTCCCAAGAGGAAAACGCGGTTTTCTGTTACCTCGCAAGAACCCAGGGACACGGAACTTGCCGCGCCCATGCCGGAGGGGGTTCAGGCTGATGGTTGCAGGATCGGGCGGAGGTCGTCACAATAGAGGATATAGGGCCCAAAGCGGTCCGACCGGTAGTTGGTGTGAAAGGCTTGGCCTTTCAGACGCACCCGACTGCTGAAAATCCTCCCTCCTATCCTGCCTACCCCAAAGAGAGGCTCACCATGAGCGCCCCCAGGAGCAATATCCATTCACGTCGCACCTTCTTGAAAAATGGCGGTCGGGTGGCCGCGGCGTCGGCGCTGGCCGGCACGATGATTCCGCCGGTCCATGCGGGCGAGGACAACACGATTCGCTTGGCCCTGATCGGCGCGGGCGGGCGCGGCACGGGCGCGACGGGCGATGCGCTGAACATTAAGAACGGTCCGATCAAGCTGGTCGCCATGGCCGACGCGTTTGAAGATCGGGTGAACCTCAGTCATGACAAACTGATCCGAAGGAACTTAGGCGATCGGATGGACGTGCCGAAGGAGCGGCGGTTCGTCGGGTTGGACGCCTATCGCAAGGCGATGGACGTGCTGCGCCCGGGCGACGTGGCGATCCTGGGCACGCCGCCCGGCTTCCGCTGGGTCCACTTCGGCTATGCGATCGAAAAGGGACTGAACGTCTTCATGGAGAAGCCGATCACGGTCGACGGCCCGACCACGCGAACGATGCTCGCCCAGGGCGAGGAGTCGGTCAAAAAGAACCTGAAGGTCGGCGTCGGCCTGATGTGCCGCCATTGCAAAGCGCGCCAGGCACTTTACAAGCGGATCCGCGACGGCCAGATCGGCGAGATCCTGATGCTTCGGGTGTACCGGATTCATCCCCCGGCGGGCACCCCATTCGCCGGACCGTGTCCGAAGGGGATGAACGAGGTGGAGTATCAAATCCGCAACTTCCACAGCTTCCTTTGGGCAAGCGGCGGCCTGTTCAGCGACTACTTGATCCACCAGATCGACGAATGTTCCTGGATGAAAGATTCCTGGCCCGTCCAGGCCCAGGGCGTCGGAGGCCGGCACTACCGGGGCGAGGCGGTCGACCAGAACTTCGACAACTACGCGGTTGAATACACCTACGATGATGGGGCGAAGCTCTTCCTGCAGGGTCGCTATATTGTCGGCGGCCCACGCGCCTTCGCCAGCTACGCCCACGGCACGAAGGCCGGGGCGCTCATCTGCAACGGTTCCCACAGCCCGGCCCGATGCGCGATTATGAAGAACCAGCAGTTCCCCACGACCCGTCGATCGCTCCATAAGAACTCGGCCTGGTCGTTTCCGCAGCCCGAGCCGAAGCCCTATCATCTCGAATGGGACGCCCTGATTCGGGCAATCCGCGAGGACACGCCGTACAACGAAGTCCAGCGGGGCGCGATGGCCAGCCTCGTCACGTCGATGGGCCGGATGGCCGTCCACACGGCCGAGACGGTTACTCGCGACGAACTCTTGAACGGCGACCACGAGTTCGCCCCAGGCCTGGACAAGCTCGCCTTCGACGGCCCCGCCCCCTTGCAGGCCGGCCCCGACGGCAAGTATCCTATCCCCATGCCTGGGCTGAAACGACGCGAGTTCTGAGCGACGATACCGGTTTGGATTCGCGTACAAATAATTCGAGTAACCTACGCGTCTGTAGGAGGCGACTCCTGTCGCCGAATGTCCGCTTTTTCGCCCCGAAGGGGCCTGGTTCTCCCAGCCCAGGGCGCCGCCCTGGGTACGCGAGTTGTCAAAGAATATATGTCGTCGGCCCAACGGGCCAATCGTTCTTCCGGCTGAACCGTTGGCCCGTTGGGCCGACAAACGCCTTTCGCATGCCTCTTTCCCCAGGGCGGTGCCTTGGGCTGGGAGAATGGCTGGGCCTTCGGCCCGAGGGTAAGACGCAACGAGCAACAAGAACCGTCGTCTTTCTTCCGGATTTTGTCTCCGAATATCTGTTCTTCTTTCACCACCCAAATCCGTAGGGTGTAGTGTAGACTTGTCCGGATTTGCAGGCAAACAACCCTGGGAAGCGTCAAGCGAAAGTGCTTTCTCATATGTGTGGATTTCAATCCATGCGGAGAGACTCCATGTGACCTATGTTTAGAATGAACGAGTTCGGTGCTTCCGCGAAAACCAGTCTGCCGGGAGGCCGTCATGAACATGAAAAAGAACCGCAGTCCAAATCAGTCGCGGCAATGGTATTGCGTCAGGTGTGAACAACACACTGATCACATCGTGTCGCCGAAGTATCTGGGCGGATGGTGTGAAGTCCGAGAGGGGATCTGGGCGTACACAAGATACCACGAATGCGAGGATTGCGAGATTCCGAGGGAATGGCTCGAACGAGAAATGACCGTATGCACGATCCAGTTGGAGAAATCCGCATTTGACAACGTGTGCGATGAACTGGATTCACTCCGCGAGTTCAAGAATGCCGTTGAGCAAGCATTGACCAAGACGGGAAAGGGACAATGACGACGCAGCCGTCATGAAGGAACGACAGCCGAAACGTGTCGCCGTCAGATCGCCGGGTCGAGACCCGGCCTACTGAACTGCCCTACCACCCGCGTCGGCGGGTGAAAAGGGCTTCGATGGCTCCTTGGCGGATGCACGACAGGAGCGACCAATCGTCGTCGGGCAGGGCGTCGATGTCGCGCTGGAGTTGCGCACGCTCACCAGGGGTGCGCTCCTGAACGCGGCGTTGAAGTTCGGTCGACTCGCGGCCCTGGGGGCTGATCTGGTGGCCCAATTGAATCCGGGCCAGTTCGCCTCCGTCGAGCCAGAGGAACTCGCAATCGGCGCAGACGTCCAAGTGGAGCGAGACGGGATCTTCAAGAAAATGCTTCTTCATCTTCCGCCGACAGCGAGGGCAGCGGATCGCCTCCTGGGTGTCGGGCTGGGCCTCGGCGGTCGTCTCCTGCTTGAGCTGCTCGACCGGGCGCTTCGCCACGCGACGGATGCCTTCCATCCGGTTGCGCGACATCAAATAGCCGTGGCACTTCATGCACCGCAAGACGGGCAAGCCCTCGTAGAGGATGCGTTTCAACTCGACGTTGCACAGCGGGCATTTCATGACTGCAACCGAGGTGGGAGCGATTGACCGATTTCAACTGAAAACGTGTTTCACTCGGATTCGGGTGCCATGCTCCACGCTTGCGTGGGCATGTTTTCGGGGCATTTCGAGGTTCCACATGCCCACGCAAGCGTGGAGCATGGCACCCTGTTCCTTCCTCAATGGACTGTTGACCCTGCGCCATGATACCACGAAACGGACGACCTGGCGAGACTACAACAATGGGCTGAGCAGCTTGGCCACGTTCTGGACCACCCGGGCACGGGCGCCGCGCTGGTCCCAGGTCTCGGTGGTCAAGAGCGTCGAGTGCCGCATGTAGGCCTGCTGCCTCTCGCGGAGGCTCTGGGTGACGTCGGCGCCGTAGAAGAGCAGGCTGATCTCGAAATTCAACGCAAACGAGCGGATGTCGAAATTGCTCGACCCGATCAGGGCAATCGCGTCATCGATGCTCATCGTCTTGGCGTGCAACAGCCCGGGCTCGTACAGGTGTAGCTTGACGCCCAGGGCCAACAGGTCATCGTAGTAGGCCCGGGACGCCGCGCCGACGAGAACCTGATCGCAGCGCTGCGGCAGAATCACCTCGACTTCGACGCCCCGCAACACGGCCACCTCGAGCGCCTGGAGAAAGGCTTCGTCCGGGATGAAATAGGGCGACGTGATGATGACGTGCCGCCGCGCGGCGTGCAACGCGGCCACGACCATCCGCTGATAGTTTTCCGTCGGGTAGTCCGGCCCGCTGGGCAGGGTCTGGACGAGTGTCGTGCCGGCGACCGGCGGGTCGGGCAGGACCTCCTGCGTGTCGAGCACCTCGCCCGTCTCGAAGCACCAATCCCCGACGAAGACGATCTGCAGTTGCAGAACGATCGGGCCGGTCAGACGCACCGACATGTCGTGCCAGGCCAGGTCCTTGTGGCCGTAGTCGGCGTCGACCAGGTTCTGCGAGCCCGTGTAGGCGATCTGACCGTCGATCACCGCCAGCTTGCGATGATTGCGCAGATCGAGCCGGGCGGCACGACGCCGAAACAGGTTCACCGGCAGGGCCGCGTGGACCTGCACGCCCTGGGCCGCCATCTTCGGGGCCAACCGCTTGAGCATCGGCCGCGATCCAACCGCGTCGACCAACACACGGCACGTCACGCCGCGCTCGACCGCCCGGGCTAGCGCGTCGGCGACGCGTCGACCGGTGGCGTCGTCGGCATAGATGTAGTAGAGCAGGTGGACGTGGTGCTCGGCCCGATCGATGTCCTCGACGAGCCGGTCGATCATCTCCTCGGTCTCGGTCAGCACACAACCGTCGTTCCCGCCCACAATCGGCATGTAGCCCAACCGTTCGGCCAGGACGACGGCCGACATTTGCTCGGGTTCAAGCTGAGGGCGTGCCACGCTGGGGTGGTTTTCGAACCGGGCTCGAACCGTGTCCAACTCCTCGAGCAACCGCGCGTGGCGACCGGCCCGACGCCGCGGCAGCCGGTTCTCGCCGATCAGCAGATAGAGCACCAGCCCGGGCACGGGCAGAAAGAAGATGATCAACAGCCAAGCCATGGCCGAACTGGGCTGCCGTCGCCGGGTGACGACCACCAGCATGACGATCCGGATGACCCATTCCAGCAGGTAGTAGAACAGCGACCAGGTCGTCCAGTCGAACATGTGCCGAATTCCTGCCGGTACTTGCTCTTGGAGAGAAGAAAACATCCGCCTCAGGCCGCCCAATTATGAGAGCGCCCAGGCCTGAGGCAACCACCAACCCCAAGCGAGCGGGGTATTGTTATGGCTTCGTCTTGTGCCACGCTTGGCCGTGTTCCCTGGGATTCAGATTACCCAGATTTCCTTGTGAGATGTAGATTAACATTAGAGGGCTTACCGAGCGTGGAATTGTGGGGTCTGGGTGAAGTTTGCGGGCAAAACGCCCGATAATCGTTCCCGGCCTGACTGGCGGTCTACTCGCGCGGAAATTGCGCTGGTCGGCTTAACAATTTTCGATCGTTGAACCACAGTCATCCTAAAATCAACTCTCGTTCCAATACATCCATGGCCGAGTTGACTCCCGAAATCGTATCCGCCGTTGTCCAAGCCTGCACGTCGGGCGCGGCCGAGGCCGCCGAGGCGTTGGGTCGGGCGTTGGGGCTGGAAGGGATTCAGATCGAGTGCGGCGAGGCCGGCACGGTCGACACGAAGGCCCTGCCCGAGGGTTTTGACGGTCCTGGCCTGATCGTCGTCTTAACAGTCGGCGAAACGGCCGCGCTGGCCGTTCTGCCCGAGAGCACGGGCCTGGTGCCCGAGTGGTGTGCCGAGCCGGATCCGACGGGCGAGAGCAAGCTGACCACGCTTGCCCAAGAGTTAGGCATGATCCTCCTGCCCGAGGACGCCATGCCCGAGGACTTCAAGGCCGGGATGGCCAAGAGTATCTCCGGCGCTCTGGGCCGTGGGGCGGTGGCCGACGGGGCCGCGATGGTGCCGCTGAGCATCACCAGCGGGGACAAGAAGGGGACGCTCAGCTTGATCTGGCCGGCCACGAAGCCGGGTACGGTCATTGGCGCGGCGACGAAGAAACCGGCCGAAGCGCCGAAGCCGGCTGCCCCCCCGAAACCGAAGCCGAGTGCCGCGATGCCGGCGTCGAAACCGGCGGCGGCCAACAAGCCTCGTTCGACGAAGAAGGCCAACCTCAAAGACCTGCCCAATTACGGCCGGAGCTTGTTGCAGGTTCGCGTGCCGGTCGTTGTCACACTGGCGCGAAAGCGTCAGCCCGTGGGCCGAATCCTCGAATTGGGGCCTGGTTCGATCATCCAGTTCGAGAAGTCATGCGAGGAGATGCTCGATCTGGAAGTCGGCGATCGTCCCGTGGCGACCGGCGAGGCGGTCAAGGTCGGCGACAAGTTCGGCCTGCGCATCACCTCGATGGTTCTGCCCGAGGAACGCTTCCAGTCTCTTGTCCCGGCGGGTCATCAAGGGAAAACCTGAGTCGGTTGCCCTTCGATCACGCCTCGGCTTCATCCGGCGGGCAGATGCCGAAGTCGGTGATGTCCAGCAAGCTGTTCAGTTCGTAGCCCGCCCGGGCGAATGCGGCCTTGCCTCCTTCCATGCGATCGATGATGGCAACCACTCCGGTCACCTTCAGTCCGAACGCTTCGACCCGTTCGATGGCCGCTAGCGACGACCCGCCGGTGGTGACGACGTCCTCGACGATGGCCACTTTGTCGCCCGGCTTGACGGGGCCTTCGATGTACTGATTGGTGCCGTGGCCCTTGGGTTCCTTGCGGACCATGAAGCCGGCGATCGGGGTGCCGCGTACTGCCGACATCGTAACGACCGAAGCCGTGATCGGATCGGCGCCGATGACCATCCCGCCAATGGCCGTCGGCAATTCACCCTCGCCGAGCACATCGAGAATGCCCTCGGCGATCAGCCTGGCTCCGTGCGGATCGAGTGTGACCTGTTTGCCGTCAAGATAGTAGGAAGCCTTCTTTCCGGAAGTAAGCGTGAAATCGCCGAACTTCAACGCCTTGTGTCGAACCAGCGCGATCAGGGCTTCTTTGTCGTACACGGGTGGCCTTTCGATGCGAGAACGGATGCCGAGAAAAACAGGGTGAAAAACCGATTGTGGGTCAATGGGCCCTGTATACCACGGGATTACGGACCGTGCCAAGGGGTGGGGGGGACCGTCTTTTCCCTGCGTGTTGGGGGCATGCTGGAGAAATGGCTTGAAATCGGGTACAATGCGGGACACTTTCGTGGAGTCGAGTTGCCAGCATCATCCCTTACTTGTTGGAGCTTGCGCCATGAGCCCTTGGTACGAAGAACGTCTTGTCTTAGGCGCCGACGAGGACGATCTGTTCGATCCGTTGTGTATCGAGCGGTCCGGCGCGATGAGCGAAGAGGAAGTCGCGCAGATTGTACAGCTTTGCGAGGCCATCGGTCCCGGCCCTTATCTGACCGACGACCAGGCGACCGGCGAAGGTACGCTGGTGGCGACGCTGCCCGACGGGCGGAACATCGTCAGCCTGGCCGCCACCGGTCGATCAGACGACCCGGCCGCGATCGAGGCCCACGCCCGTCTGATTTGTCAGGCGCGGTGTCTCCTTTTGCGGCTGTTGAGCGATCGCGATCATTGGCAGGTCGAGCGCGATGCCCTGATCGGCCAGATCCGATCTCTTGAAGCGGCCCTGGCGCCCCAGAAATCGGTTGCTCCGGTTAGTCGTCGCCCCAAACGACTGCCGAGGTAGTTACTGTCTCGGCCGGGCCGTCATGTATGTTTCGACCCGAACGCTCGCGGAGTCAATCGTCGCGCGGACGGCTCCGGTGCGGCCGGTGTGCAGGACGCGAGCGCCAGCCCGGTGATAGGCGTTTTCGGTCGACGTGGGATCTTGTGCGACGCTGCCGCTGATGATGGCCCAGTCGGGCGTACACCAGGCGGCCAAGCCGGGTGGGTTGCTGTGCCGGCTGCCGTGATGGGGCACCAACAGGATGTCGATGTGCATCGGCTCCTCGACCAGGACGTCCTCCAAGCCGGGGGACTCCAGGTCGCCGGCCAGGAGAATCCGCCGGCCTTGGAACTCGACGCATAGGACGAGGCTGTTGGCGTTGTCGTTGCCCAACAGGCCGCGCGGCGGCGGGTGGAGGACGTCGATCCGGCAACCGGGCCCGCCGTGGAGCCGACTGCCCGCATGGATCGTCCGGATCGGCACGCCGGCCTTCTCGATCGACTGCCGCAACGCGTCGAGCGCAACACTCGGTTCGTCGAACATCCGAGGCGAGACGTAGACCACGCCCACCGAGAACCGTTCGAGCAACTCGGGCAAGGCGTTGTAGTGGTCGGCGTCGGCATGAGAAATGACCACCGCGTCCAGGCGGCGAATGCCTCGTGACCAGAGCACTCCAGCGACGGCCGCTGCGCCCGTGTCGGGTGACGTAAAACATCCGGCGTCGTAGAGCATCGTTCCGCCCGAGGGCAGTTGCAACACGGTTGCGCATCCGTGCCCCATCGAAAGGAACGTGCATTCAAGCCGCTGGGCCGGATGTGTCCGATCGGCCAACGACATGCCGAATCCCAGGCCGACCCAGCCCAGCAACAAGGCCGCCACCCATCGCGGCGGCGGTCGCAGCCGAGGGAACGCGGCCATGACGCCCAAGCCGCCGTAGAATCCGACCAGCCACCAATTGCCCGGACCGGGGACCCAAAAATGGATGTCATGACGATGAACCCACTGCGTCGCTCCGTCGATGATCCCAAGGCTCCCGTCGCACACCCAGGCGGCCGCCATGGCTAGCGGCGGACAAGCCCAACCGAACATAAACACGGCCAGTCCACTGGCAAGTGTGAAGGCGACCGGCACCCACAGGACCGTGTTGAGAACCACGGCCGCCGGCGTGAACAGATTAAACCGGGCCATGATCAGTGGGAGCGTTATCAGCCAGATCAACGCACTGACCAGCGTCAGGTGCCGCATTGATTGCCACACTTCTCGGAAGAGCCGTTCGCTCCAAGAAAGACTCCGTTCGATGAGCCGCTCGACCGGATCGGACGCACATTGCGTGGCCAACCACCGAGGCCCGAACCACATCAATGCCGCCACGGCCAGGAAGGAGAGTTGCGGACCGACGCGGAACAGGTCGGCCGGTTTGAACAGCAAAATCACCAGGGCCGCTGCGGCCAGCGAGTTGAACGCCAAGGGCCGCCGACCCGCGAAAACGGCCAGGGCCATGACGACGACCAGCACGCTGGTGCGAACGGCCGGCGGTCGGGCGTCGGTCAGGATCGTGTAACCGATGGCCGCCAGGGCCACGACGACCGCGGTCTGCTTGTACGACAAGCCCGCTAGCCGTGCCAGGCCGGCGATCACCATGGCGACGATCGCCACGTGGAGCCCGGAGATGGCCATAAGGTGGATCGTGCCGGTTGTTTGAAAGGCCTCGATCCGCGAGGCGTCCAGATCGGTCCGATTGCCCAAGAGAAGCGCGGCGGCCAGGCCGCTTTGCCGGTGATCGAGGTAACGCCATAACTGCTCGTTGGCCGACGTCTGGATTGAATGCAGCATCCGGCCGGGCGACCAGCCGGTGGAGTGTTTGAGCACCGAGATGCTCTCGGGATACTCGGACCGGAGCACGCTTCGGACGCGATCGGCGCGGAGGTGGTCGGCGTAGTTGAAATCGCCAGGATTTTTTGCTTGTCGTGGCGAAGCCAGATTGGCGAACACGCGGAGCCGATCGCCGGCGTGGACGCCCAGCAAATGCCCGTCGACTATCAGAACCGCATCGCCCGAGGCCGGCTTCCACGTCGCGCCGTCGCGGATGCCGACCAACGTCACTTCGAGCCGCGTCCGGTCACCGCGCGGCATGATCCGCATCGGGTCGGGCGGCGGGGCCGGCAGACGGCGCGTGCCCGATCGGGCGATCGCCTCGACGCACGCAGGCTGGGACTGCTCCACGGCGTAGTGACCCAGGTCATCCTCGGCGAACAGATTCCATCGACAGTGATGCCACCCGGCCGCCGTGGCCGCAACCGCCGCGAGCAGAACCAGCCCGGCCGTTCGGTCGTGTTGTTTCCACCAGAGTGCTAGCCAAAAAACACCCGCCGTGACCGAAACCAACCAGAGCGTCACCAATGGCAACGAAAAATACCGATCGGCCACGATGCCCAGGCAGACGGCCACCAGCACCACCACCAACGGCTGATACCGGGGCGATGGCGAACGCACCTCCGGCGGCGACTCGTTCGAAGCCATGGGGTCATTGTGGGGTGGAGGAAGATTGGGAGCAAGGTGGGTGAGGGATTGGGGATTGGGGATTGGAAAACTGCCGAGCCGGGGGTGTCAGCCCCCGGTTGGCGTGAACCACTTAGCCCCAGGCCCCCAGAAAGAACGTGTTTTCCATTTAGCTAAGCCTCAAGCTTGGCTCAAAGGCAGGGGGGGTATAGAATGGGGGGTAGAAGAAGGGCAAGACATCAGAGGAGGCGTTTCGTGCCTAAGCCTGATCGTTTGCCATCCACCGCCGGGTTCTTCCGAGCGGCTTTTGTCCTGTACTTGGTCCTGGCCCTTGTCTCACCGCTTTGGGCCGATACGGGGACGATTTGTTTTGACTTGAGCCCGCAGTTCGATCAGGTGGTCGGCGGCCGAATTGTGCTCGGGCCGTCGGACGGGATTTCGTTGGATCAGGGACGCGTGCCCATCGAGATCATCAACACGGCCACGCAGGTCAGTCTCGGCCCGTTCCTCGAACCAGAGCTTCCGCCCAGCCAGACGTTCAATTGGTACAACGATTTCGTGCTGGACACGGGAGCCAACACGGTCATGTTGGTTGGTCCCGGGGCGACCCACATGGCAGATGGGTTTCAAACGATCGGCGAATTCGTTGAACTCGGTGTTGCTGGTTCCGAACTCTTCGATGTCTCGGCCACGTATCAATTCGACTTCGCCAATAGCCTTGGCGTGCGTCAGACACTTTCAGACGTTCAAATTCTCGTCGATCCGAATCTCGACTTCGGCAGTTTCTACGGGATTCTCGGAATGCCCGCGATGGCCGGCCGGGTGACTTCGATCGATCTGACACCGTTGGAGGAGTTCGAGTTCGTCGGGGTGGATTTTTCTCAAAGCGCTGTGCCGTCGGGCAATGGCCATCGGTATTCGGTGGCCGTGGACACGCGATCCGAGTTCTACCCGGGCTATGGCATCCCGGAGGATGTGGTGGGAGTTCCCCAAACGCCGGTCTGGGCACACGTTCCGTTCCTCACGGCGACGATGGCCGTGGACGGTCAGGCCCAAAGCGGCGGCTTTCTGCTCGACACGGGCGCACAAATGAGTATGATCTCGGAGCATCTTGCCCGCGATTTGCTCGGCATTGGACCGGAAGTCGATCTCTGGGACTACTCGGTCTATACGCCGGAAGAAAGTTTCCCCGTGGGTGGAATCGGCGGCGAAGTCATCGTGCCGACACTGGCTATGGACGAGATCCGGGTGATGACCAACGAAGGCGTCGAGTTGGTCTGGACGGATCTGTTGCTGCTCGCGCTGGATATCGATGAAAGCATCGATGGGATCTTCGGCCACGATCTGATGACCAGCGGGTATCTTAATTTCCTTGGCGACCCGGGCTATATCGAAGAGGTCCACTACGATTTCCGTGATTTCAACTTGATCAGTCGCGATCCGGCCGATGCCAACTATGACGGCGTGGTCGACGCGGCCGATGCGGCCGTATTGGCAGCGCATTGGTTGGAATCGACCGATCGTGGTTGGTTCGACGGCGACTTCAACGGTGACGGGGTGGTGGACGACCTGGACGCGTCGATCCTGGCCGCGCGCTGGCAGGGCGGCGGGCAGGAAGGCGGCGGATCGGTGCCCGAGCCGGGGACGTGGATTCTTCTTCTGACGGCGGCTTTTACGGCACTGTTTGTCTCCCACCGGCGACGCCGGTAGACCCCTTGCCTGTTGGCCTTCTCTTTCAGGGCAAACGCTCACAACCCGCTCAACCCGCGCGCCGATCCGAACGGGGTATGGTCCTTGGAACGTGTTTTGAAATTGGCCCGGTTGGTTCCAAGGGTGCCACTGGCTCTGCCAGTGCTGGGAATCGCGCGACACACGGCACTGGCTGAGCCAGAGGCACCCATTTCAAACACGTTCTTGGGGAGCGGTCCGGATCCCCCTCTGCTTGACACGCCGATTTCGTGCCCTACGATGGGGCTATTGGAGCAGAGGATTTCCCGCCACTCGACCCCCCTAGAGCGAACAAGCGAGACCGTCATGCAACGATCTTTCTGGATGTGGACCATTCTGATTCTCACCCTCGTGGCCGTGTCGTCGGCGCTTCCTGCGTTGGCCGAGGAAGTCACGATGAAGCGGCTGATCGAGGAGACGATCGATTTCGACCGGCTCGGCCGAGTGCCTTCGCCCGAGTATCACACCTATCAATTCTCGTCCTATGACCGCCGGGCCAACTTGCCTAACGGACCGAACTGGTTCGGCAACTCGGACGGCTTCGGCCGCGAGCCGATCCCCGGCGTGTTGCGGACGATCAAGAAGGCCGACAAGAAGGGCGTGGGGACCTACGTGTTGGCCGAGATGGACGGGCCCGGAGCGATCGTCCGGTGCTGGACGGCCTCCGGCAATCGGCGCGGCCCGGGCATCCACGGCCAGATCCGCATGTACCTCGACGGCCAGACCGATCCGGTCTTCGACGGCCCGGCCAACGATTTCCTGATCGATCTGTGGGCCTCGTTGGCCAAGCAGCACAAGCTCAACAGCGAAGGGCTCACAGCCGGATTCACCCAGCGGGACGCCTGCTACTGCCCGATCACGTTCAACCGCAACTGCCGGATCGAATGGACGGGCAATCTCAATTCGGTCCATTTCTATCACATCGAGATGCGCAAATACGCCGAAGGGACGATCGTCGAGACGTTCCATCCGGTGCAGTTCGATCCGCTGCGCGAGTTGATCAAGCACGTCGGCGCTATTTTGGCCGACTCCGCGCGGCTGCCCGCCCCGGCCGGAAAAATCTTCCCCCTGACCGCCAATCTCAAACCGAGCCGCAAGAAAGAGGTCCTCAAGTTGGAGGACCGCGGCGGCAAGATCCGCGAGCTGCAATTGAAGCTCAAGGCAGAGGACATGAATCAGGCCCTGCGGCAGACGGTGCTCGAGATCTACTTCGATCGCGCGTCGCGTCCGCAGGTCGAGTCGCCCTTGGGCGATTTCTTCGCCGCCGCGCCGGGCATCAACCCGTACAAGTCCTTGCCGATGGTCGTTGAGCCCGACGGCACGATGACGTGCCGGTTCGTGATGCCGTTTGCCCAAGCGGCCGAGATCCGCGTCATCAATCGGGGCAAACAGCCCGTCGAATTGACCGGCCAGGCGGTCGTCGACCAGTACAAATGGGACCCGAAGAAGGACTTGCATTTCTACGCTCACTGGCGAGTCAACCACGAAATGCAGGTCCCGGGCCGGCGGGGGTTCGACATCCCGTTCGCCATGCTTCGTGGCGAAGGCCGTTTCGTGGGCTGCTCGGTCCATCTGATGAACCCGTCGCCCATCACGGTCGGCAACTGGTGGGGCGAAGGGGACGAAAAAATCTTCGTCGACGACGACGGCCGACGACCTTCGTTCTTCGGCACCGGCTCGGAGGACTACTTCAACTACTCCTGGTCGATGCCCAACCTGTTCGAATACGCCTACTTCGCCCAGCCGCGATGCGACGGACCGCTTTGCCGAGGATTTGTGGCCAACAACCGGTTCCACATCCTCGATGACATTCCCTTCTACAAGCGGCTGGACTTCTTCATGGAGATGATCCATCACAACGTGGTCGATGGGCTGAGTTTCGCACGGATCAGCTATTTCTACGCCCGACCGGGCCTGGTCACGGACCAGATGCCCCTGTTCGCCGAGGATCTTCGCACGCCCAAGTCGCCGGCCAACTGGGTTCCCAAACCGCATCCGGAGCGGCAGCCCGGCGTTGTCTTCCTCCAGACGGAAGACATGGAGGGGGCCAAGCCGTGGATCGAGTCGAACCCGCAATGGGCCTGCGGCAAGGCCGTCGCGTGGAAGCCCAAGGCCGAAGGCGACAAGCTGACGTTGACCTTCGACGCGGCCAAGGAGGGTACGTATCGCATGTGGCTGGTCGTGTGCCGCAGGGCCAACTCGGGCAAGTTCGACGTGCTCGTCAACGGCAAACGCGTCCGCCAGACCATCGACGCGTTTGCCCCCTACCGCGTCATCCTGTGGGCCGACTCTCTCGGAGGGAACATCAAGCTCCAAAAGGGCCCGAATACATTGACCTTTGTCTCTCGAGGCAAGGATCCCAAGTCGTCCGGCACGGTGGTTACTACCGACTTCATTTGGTTCCAGCCACAATAGTAGGCATCATCGTCTCCCCCTCTCCCTTTGCAGGATTATTCACAGGTTCGGACGCATTCGGGGAGGCTGGTAAAAAAGGAGTTCGCGTTCATGACTGGGTGAAGAAAGTGGATGGAAAATCGCTACCAGTCGGGCCGCACAGCAAGGATCTGGGCGCCCAGTGGGGCCGTGCCGGCTATCAACTGGTGGCCCAGCGCAAGCGCCCGCGCGTCGGCTTGGGCCACCACCTCCACTCACCAGGCCGTTTGCGTTCGATCGCCTTGCTGCAAAACGAGTTTAGTCAAGCGCTTGACCGCTGTCGCGAGGACATCAAACGTCACTTCGGCTGGCTCACCAGCCACGCCGCCGGTCTGGCCTCTTTGCCCAGTTGGGTTCGACGCTTCCACCGCGTCCGTTCCTGGATCTAAACAGTACTGATAATCCACACAATCTACACCCAACTCAAGCCCCCTCCTCCGCCAGCCCGTGAATAATGCTGCAATGGGAGAGGGGAGGGGGTACCTGCCGTTGGTTTACGGTCCAACGGAACCGGGATATCATGAGGGAGAGTATGGAGGATTGTCGTTTGGGCGATCCTCGACCACGCTAACCCCTGCGTGAGGTCCGGTCCGATGGTAGCCACGGTGCTCGTCTTGGCCACGGCGACGTTGGGTGTCGACGTGGGCTGGGAACCAACGTCCGACGGAAAGCTGGAATACATCATCCAGATCCCGCCCGAACAGCTCAAATCGTTCCGCGAGGGCAACCCGATCCGAAGCGTCATCCGGCCCGAGCTGCGCGGCGTGCGCAGCTACCGGATTCAGGTCGGCACGGGCCCCCTTCCCCAGAAAGGCCAACCGCCCGCGCCGGAAGCCCCTGCCAAACCGGACACGGCCCAAGAGACCCGGTTGAAGATGGCGCCGCTCTTCCAGCCCGGTGCGGAAAAGGACCCGTCATCGGCGAGCGCTCCACCCCAGGCCCCGTCGCCAGGGGATTCTCCCCCCGAGGCTCCTTCGCCCGTGGATTCTCCACCCAAGGTCTCGGCACCGACCGAGTCTGCAGCAAAGTCGGCCGAGCCGGCGCCTGAACCACTTGCTCCCGAGGCGGTCGCCAACTCGAAGGCCCTGCCCGAGAAACCGGCCACATACAACCAACCGCTGGGCGATTCGTCCAATCATCACTCAGACGAACAAGACGACGCTTCAAAGCACCCGTCCTATAACATCAACATCGCCATGTGGAGCGCCGGCGGCACGTTCGTCGGGCTGTTGGCCGCGCTGATTTACCTAGGCTGGATCCACCTGGGCACCCGCGCCCAATACCGGGCCCTCCTCGCCAGACACATGGTCCTTGGCCCCGCGCCAAGCGAACACATTCCTTCGGAGCAATGGACGTAGTCTGACCTGCGGACCTACCACTTCAGATCGATTTCTCCCGCCGCGACTGCATCAAGAAACTCAAAGTTGCTCGGCAACGAGTCGGGTAGGCAGCGAATCTCGTCGGGTGTGAACCAGTGGACCGATTCGACTTCGGCCGGGTTGGGCTCGGGCGGAGCGTCGTCCAGGAGTTCGACCAACCACCAGCTCAGGGCGACCTGCCAGGGGGTGACGTTTCGCCAGAGATGCCGCAGGGGCCGGACGTCGACGGCCAGCTCCTCCTGAAACTCCCGACGCAGGGCCTCTTCTTCCGTTTCGTTCCCCTCGATTCCCCCGCCAGGGAAGCAATAGGTCCGTGGGGCGACCACCTCGCGTGACCGGCGGATCACCAGCAGAGAGCCCTCGCGCACGACGATGCCGATAACGCCGCGTCGACCGGGAGTGGGGGGGACGTCCAACATGTTGCCATTCTACGGCGGTGTGCAAGGGGGACCGGCCCGTTTATAATGCACGGGCGTCAGGATGTACAGATGTTCCGCGCAGACCTTCTTCCGCGGTGTTTGGCGTGAATGCTGTGACTCAGGACCACGAACGAACCACCGATTTCGGACCGCTCTTGGAACGGTTCGGGCTGTCGGCGTTTCGGCCCGGGCAGGAGGCGGTCATCTCGGCCGTGCTCTCTGGGCGGGATTGTCTTTGCGTGATGCCCACCGGCGGGGGCAAGAGCCTCTGCTATCAGTTGCCGGCCCTGGTCGGCGAGGGGCTCACGCTGGTCGTCTCGCCCTTGATCGCGCTGATGAAGGACCAGGTCGACCAGCTTCAGAGCCTGGGCATCCCGGTCACGTTCATCAACAGCACGCTCTCGGTAGCCGAGCAGCACGACCGGCTCGAGCGGATCGCCAGGGGCGAGTTCCGTCTGGCCTACGTCGTACCCGAGCGATTCCGCAGCACGCGGTTCCTCGAAGCGGTCCGGGCGGTCAAGCTGAAACTGCTGGCGGTGGACGAGGCACACTGCATCAGCGAGTGGGGGCACGATTTCCGGCCTGACTATGCGCGATTGGGCCATTTCCGCCACCGGTTGGGCCGCCCGCCGACGATCGCCCTGACGGCCACCGCTACCGACACGGTCCGCCGCGACATCGTCGAGCAGCTCGACCTGGACGACCCCAAGACGTTCATCGCCGGGTTCGCCCGCCCCAATTTGTTCTACGAAGTCCAGCGCGCGTCGACCGAGCGGGAGAAGGACGAGCAGTTACTTCAGTTCCTGCGCGAGACGCCCGGCTCGGGCATCGTCTATGCCTCAACACGCAAGCGGACCGAACAGGTCGGCGACCTGGTGGCCAGCCAGGCCAGGCGAAGCTCGGCCGTCTACCACGCGGGCTTGATGCCCGACGAGCGAAAAAAGGCCCAAGAGGCGTTCATGACGGGCCGGGCCGAAGTGATCGTGGCCACGACGGCCTTCGGGATGGGCATCGACAAGGCCGACGTCCGGTTCGTCGTCCACTACAACCTGCCCGGCACGCTGGAGGCCTACTATCAGGAGGCCGGCCGCGCGGGCCGCGACGGGGCGCCCTCGCGGTGCACGATGTTCTACCTAGCCTCGGACCGGCGGATTCAGGAATGGTTCATCGAGAGCGCCTACCCTTCGAAGGAATGCGTGCGGCAGGTCTACGATTACCTCCGCCGGCTGCCCGACGACCCGATCGAGCGAACGCAACAGCAAATTAAAGAAGAGCTGAGCCTGCCGGTCGGGGCCGACGGCGTGGGCGCGTGCGAACAGTTGCTCGAAGGGGCCGGCGTGCTCGAACGGCTCGGCACGGGCCAGAGCATGGCCACCGTCCGGTTGGACAGCGAACTGCCCACGCTGGTCGACCTCCTCCCCCGCCAGGCCAAGGTCCGCCGGCACGTGTTGCAGGCGATCGAACGCCTGGTCGGCACGCGTCGCAACGAACAGGTCGCCTTCCGGCCCCACGAGCTGGCCCGAGGGCTTGAGATGGGCCTGGAATCGCTCAATCAAGCGTTGCGGCAGTTGAACCAGCTCGACGCGTTCACCTACGTGCCGCCGTTTCGCGGCCGGGCGGTCCGGATGCTCGAGCGCGACACGCCGTTCGAGCAGCTCGACATCGACTTCGACGCCCACGAGCGGCGCAAGCAGGCGGAACTGGACAAGCTCCGCCGGATGATCTACTTCGCCACTGGCATGGGCTGCCGCCAGGCGGCCATTCTCCGCTACTTCGACGATCCGTCAGCCGAGCCCTGCGGTCACTGCGACAACTGCCGGCGCGACGGGGTGGCGGCCGACGCCTCGGACGGAGCAGCCCGGAACGAGTCGCCCAGCGAGGAGCTGACCACCACGGTCCGCATCGTCCTGAGCGGTGTCGCGCGGATCGAGCAGCAGCTTGGGTTTAACTGCGGCAAGAACCTGACCGCCCAAATGCTCTGCGGCAGCACGTCGGCCCGGATGGAGAAGCTGAGGCTGAACCGCCTGAGCACCTACGGCCGGCTCTCGCACTTGAAACAGACGGACGTGGCCGATCTGATTGAAGGGCTGATCGTGACGGGCCTGCTCGAACAGGTCGACGCCGATCGGAACCTGCCGGTAGTGCGCCTGACGTCGCTGGGCATCGAGGTGATGAAGGGGGACTGCCCGCTCGAGGCCCGGCTGCCCGTGCCCGGTGACCTGTTGGCCCGGATCGAGTGCCGCCCGACGCAAAGAGCCGCCGCCACCAAGCCCACGGAGCCGCCGCCCAGTGAACCGGCCGGGCCGGTCGATCCCGAAATGCTCGCTCGGTTGAAGCACTGGCGCAACGGGATCGCCCAGGAATCGAGCCTCCCGCCGCATTACGTCTTGTCCAACGCCACACTCGAAGCGCTGGCTCAAGTGAAGCCGGATTCCTTCGAGGCCATGCTGGAAGTCAAAGGTATCGGGCCCTCGAAGCTCGAACGATACGGGGCCGAACTACTGGCCCTGCTCCGGTCGCCCGGGCCGAGCGAGCCGAGCGAACTAGACGAGCCAATGAGCGACTCGGTGGACGAACCGTTTGATGAATCTTATGACGAACCATTGGACCACTGGAACGACTCACCAATCGAGGAACCAGTTGCTACGGCCGACGGCGGAAAAGGTGCCAGACACCTTTTGTGCGAAGCACCCGAAGGGCCGTTCCGGCAAAAGGTGCCTGGCACCTTTTCCGCAGGCCAGATGCCGGCCGATGTGCAAGGAAGCGACTACTGGACCTGGCGGCTGTTGGAGGCAGGCTTTTCGTTGGATGAGTGTGTGGCTATCCGCCGGTTGGATCGACAGGAACTGCTTGGCCACGCCCTGGCGGCGGTCGACGCGGGCCGAAGCGTGCCGCTGGAGGCTTGCCTGAGCGAGGACCTTATCCAGGCGATCGACGACCTGCTGGAACCTGCCTTCCAGGCCGAAACTTCCGTGTCGATCAATGCCCTGTTGGCCCACCTGCCCGAGGGGACTCGCCGTGAAGAGGTCCTTCTGGTCCTGAAAACCCGCCAGGCCCGGCATTCTGGCACGTCCCCACCCGCCCCGGCGCCGCCCGACCCGTCGTAAGCCTTCCTCGAATAGGGTACAATTCCGTGTTCGGACCCGTTTCTTGCATACCCTAAGGCAGGGACCGGCGATGCGGAATGCGTATTTGCGACACGAACAACGGAACCACCCAGAGGCCAGGACGTGACTGAAGACTCGAAGGACCCTCGTTTGCCCCAACCGCCGAACGAGCCCTCGCCGGGCAAACCGCCCGAGGACCAACAGGCTCCCCCGGAGGAAGGCCGACCGCGGCCTTTCTTGAGCGGGTCGACGTTCTGGCTCCTCCTCATCGCCGGGTTCGTGATCCTGTTGCTCTGGTCCAACCGCGACGCGGCCGACCGGTCGAAGATCAGCTATGGGCTTTTCGAGCGCGAGCTAAGAAAGGGAAACATCGCCGAGGCCGATTGGCAAGGCATGGAGATCCGCGGCAAGTTCAAGGACCCGCCCGAGGTTCCCAAGGATGAAAAGGCCGAGAAGGGCAAAGACAAAAAAGAGAAAGACGATAAGGGAGAAGAAAAGAAAGCCGAGCCCGAGAAATACAAAGAGAAGTTCGTCACGGTCCTTCCGCCCACCGCTTTGGAGGACAAGGAACTCAGCGCGCTATTAGTCAAGGAACTTGGCGAGAAGTACTCGGCCACCACGCCGTCGGACAGCGCCGGCATGTTCATGATGCTTCTCTACTTGGGCGTGACGGCCGGGTTGATTCTGGTCATGTGGATCATGTTCCGGCGGACGCGCGACAGCCTGTTGGGCGGGGGCGTGTTGGCCGGGTTCAGCAAGAGCCCGGCGAAACGCTACGACTCGGGCCAGGAACCCGTCACGTTCGACGACGTGGCCGGCCTGACCGGCGTGAAGGGCGAGCTGGAAGAGGTCGTCGAGTTTCTCAAGGATCCCGTGCGATTCCAACGCCTCGGCGGACGTGTGCCCAAGGGAGTGCTGTTGATGGGCCCTCCCGGAACGGGCAAGACGCTCCTGGGTCGCGCGGTGGCCGGCGAGGCGGGTGTGCCCTTCTTCTCGATCAGCGGCTCCGAGTTCATCCAGATGTTCGTCGGTGTCGGGGCCAGCCGAGTCCGCGACATGTTCGAAAACGCGAAGAAAAGCGCGCCGGCCATCCTCTTCATCGACGAAATCGACGCCGTCGGACGCCACCGGGGGACCGGCCTGGGCGGTGGACACGACGAACGCGAACAGACACTCAACCAGATCCTCAGCGAAATGGACGGCTTCACGCAGACCGAGTCGGTCATCGTTATGGCCGCGACCAATCGGCCCGACGTGCTCGATCCGGCTCTGCTGCGGCCCGGGCGGTTCGATCGCCACATCACGGTCGACCGGCCCAACTTCCAGGGTCGCCTGGCCATTTTCAAGGTTCACTCGCGGCACGTGCCGTTGGCCGACGACGTCAATTTCGAGCGGCTGGCGGCCGGATCGGTTGGCCTGACCGGCGCCGACATCCGCAACCTGGTCAACGAGGCGGCTCTTTGGGCAACCCGAAACGACAAGGAAGCCGTCGATATGTCCGACTTCGAGTACGCCCGGGACCGCGTGCTCATGGGGGCCAAACGCGAGGAGGTTCTCCTCGGCAAGGAAAAATCGATGACCGCCTATCACGAGGCGGGCCACGCCCTGCTGGGCTGGTTCTCGAAGGGGCCCGAGCGGGTTCACAAGGTGACGATCATCCCCCGCGGCCGCGCGCTCGGGGCCACGCAGCTTCTACCCGAGGAAGACCGCGTCCACATCGACCAGAGCGAACTGCACTCTCGGCTTGCCATGATCCTGGCCGGTCGCGCGGCCGAAAAGGTGGTCTTCGACGAATACAGCGCCGGCGCGGAAAACGACCTGAAACACGCCACCGAGATCGCCCGGCGAATGGTTGCCCGCTGGGGTATGAGCGAACGGCTCGGCCCCGTCGCGTTCCACGCCGGAGA
>JAFGFF010000487.1 GCA_016931075.1 Pirellulales bacterium
TCCACGTGTCTCTTCCGATCGTCACTCGCGGCCACACGCCCGGCTGCTCGCGTATCGGCACGTCGAGCCGCTCGATCCCGTGCTGCCGGCTTCCGTTGGCCACGGAAACGTGGGATCCCAGCAGGACGTCTTCCTCCAACGTCACCTCGCCCAAGCAACAAAACGCCCCGATATAAACACTCCGCCCAATCCTCGCGGTCGGATGCGAAAAGATCGACCCAAACGTCACGCACGCGTCCCGCCCACACTCGGGCAACACCATCCGATAGAAGGCCCGCCGCAGATACACGCCCGTCAACCCCGGCCACAGACTCATCGCTTGCGACCAACCTGGAAAGGTCTTCTCCCGTCCCAGCAACGATGACGCAGCCCAGAATCCAACGACGGCTGGCAGGACGAGCGTCATGGAGAAAATGTCAGCGAATGTTTTCAAAACGTGCTTCACGGAATCGCGATTCGCATTAATATGATAGAAATCAAGGAGCCTCAGGACTTCCCGGAACGGCTCTTCGCCGCCGCCTGGAGCACTTCGAGGTGCTTGGCGGCGCTGGTCTCCCAGGAAAACTGTCTTGCCCAACATCGGGCCTCTTCGTTCGGCTGACGTGTTTCGCCTCGCTCGGCGAGAAGACGCCGGCAGGTCTGGACCCAGGCATCAAGATCTTTCGGCGGCAGCACCTCCGCAGCCGGTCCAACAAGCTCTGACAGGCTACCCAACTTGCTGAACAAGACCGGCGTGCCGACGGCCTGCGACTCCACTACAGGAAAGCCAAATCCCTCATACAGAGTCGGGTAAAGTACTGCCACGGCATTCCGCAACAGTGACGGCATGTCCTCCTCGGGAATGAACGGAGCAAAGATCACACGCGGTCGTAGGTTCGGTGCGATGGAGGCTTCGACCGACAAACGATCTTCCTGTCCCATTCCGCAGACCACTAAGCGCACGGTATGTTCGTCGAGTTGCCGGAGGATCCGGCACGCCCAGTCAAATCGCTTCCTCGGATCCGACCCGCCAATATAGAGGAAGTATGGCAGTTGTACCCTAAGTGAAGCCGGTATGCTCTGGGAAGAATTGCCGTCATCAGCAAAGTATCGATCGTGAATTCCATGCGTGATCACACGAATCTTTTCACCGAGTTCAGGCCAGAGCCTACCAATATCTTTCTTTGCCGACTCACTGCCTGTAATTATTGCCGAGCAGCGGCGCAGCGCGCGGGGAATGATTTGCCCCAAATAGGCGCCTCGATACTGCACGCCCTCGTCAATGCTCCATGGAATCGTGTCATGCAGTGTGACAACTGTAGGGAATGGTTGCCACCAAGGTAGGGTGGTGCTAGGGCACAGCATGACTTGTATTCGCCTGCGACATGCACGCCACGGCAACCCGATTTGTTCCCAACTTCGAAATCGGTACCCCTTCATTTCAAATATTTCGCTGTGGGATTCTCTCACCTCTGGTATATGGAACGGCCACTCGGGGCGGTCTGAAAAGAAACACCAGTGTACATCGGCATTCTGATCGATTCTGGATATTACCTCCTGAACATACTTTCCCATTCCGCGCAGGTGCGCGACGTTCAGACACCGGGCATCAACACCGATCCTCATCATTGCGGTCTTGAACTCGTCACATCATTTCTTGGCTATGGACTGTTGTCAGTAATTGAATCCCATCGCGATGGAAAGAGCTTTTGCAAGCCATTTCCAGTTCGCCTGCCGTGTCGGTTGCGCCAGCACGGCATGAAGGGCACATGAGGTTGCAAACCCGCCGTTCCCGGCCATGCCTGCGTAATGGACGCCTACCAAATACGAGTTTGCATACGCCGCCCGCCGCAGGTGTCGATACGGTTCGCCTACGCCTCCCGGCCCAAACGCTTCCCGGAGCACCCGATTGCGCGTCATCACTGTCCGTCTGGCATTGGCGCTGGTTGCTTCATCGTGAATTCGATACCGCACCACTGGTTCGGCTAAGTAGCCCAGTTCATGTTTCGCGCAGATCTTCAGCCATAATGGCCAATCCTGAACGCAACAGTAGCTCTCGTCGAACCCCCCTTCCTCAAGAAAAACGTCCTTCCTGATCACCACGCTAGACCCCGTAATGAAGTTGCCTAGCAGCAACTCTCCAACGACATATCCCGAATAAGCAGGGGTAACCAACGACTTGACAACTTCCTCGCAATTCTCTCCGAATGTTACGGAATCGGTATACGACATCGCATAATTTCCACATTCCACCACTTGTTGCTCAAGCTTCTCCGGCAGCCACACGTCGTCGGCGTCTACCAGGGCGATCCATTCCCCTCGGGCAATCCGAACCCCAGCATTACACGCTGCTGCCCGGCCCCGATTCGTCTGTCGAACAACAGTAATGTTTGCGCCATATTGCTTCAGAATCTCCGGAGTATGGTCGGTTGAACCATCGTCAATGACAATGATTTCATAATCGGTGAACGTTTGTGCCAGAACGCTGTCAAGTGTCTCATGAATATGGCGAGATGCGTTGTAGGCGGGAATGACGACCGATATTCGCATGCAATGATTTTTCCTTCAGGAATCCCCGAAACGCCTCAATCCGCGTTTCACCTCTCACAATATTCTGTCTTGCAGCCCTGTTCTTTCCACCCGGTCCACGGTCAAGAATTAATTTTCCAACATCGCGCATTTCACTGTGTTGAAAAACCCACCCAAATTGGCGAATCGCCAGCGGAACAGATGGCCAGTCCAATGCCGTGTTGCCACTTTCCGCCAGAGTTTCAAGGGTTCATTCCTACTGTTAAGCCTCATTCACACGAGAGATAGGAGTATTGGCCAATAATCTCCGTGGGATTATCCTTGCCAATTCTCGCAAGGCGGGCGGCTTGATCCACCAGATGATTAGCCCATACGCCACTATTCCACTGACAACGCATATTGGCAGGAGAATTCGGTTGGCACATGACGCATACTCAAGTATCGTACGAGTTATCACAACAAGTCCTCCCATGCCACCGGCGCTCACGCAATACGGCATCAGGGTCCTCAACATTGAACGATGGTTCAGGCCATGAACAAGAGTGAATATGAAATGGTAGTCCACAAGTAACATCAACGAGGCGGTCACAACGTACGCGTATGCCACCCCCGTGATACCCCATACCACACCCACTGCAAAACCTGTTGTGTGGACAATACTACCGAACATCACAAGTCGAAGCATCCAATGTACTTTTCCCTTCGCAAGATAGATCTGACCAGTTGTTGAAGAAATCGATTGCAGCATTCCTAGCGGCGCCAATATGCATATCACCGGAACGGCAGGCAACCATCTGGGACCCAAGATGATGTCCACAAATGGTTCTGCCACAATTGCTATACCGGTCATCATTGGAAACGTGATGAAGGCAATGGCTCCACACACTCGTAAATACGCTTCGCTTAGCCTGTTATCATCGTCACGGATGCGGCAGAACGCGGGGAACAGCACACGGTTCAGGACTCCAGTAACTGCCTCACGAGGAAGAAGAAGAATCCGGTAGCCTAAGGAGTAATAGCCTAGGGGCGTCGCTCCTAGAAATGCGCCAATGATGAGGTTGTCGGCGTTTTGAGACACGTAGTTCATGATCGAGAAACCTGTCAGGTTGGCTCCAAATCCAAACACCGACCGGATCTCGCTCCAATAAAAGAACCACCGTGGGCGCCAGTCGCAAAAGAGATAAAGTAGAAAGGTATTAGTAACTGAACCGGCAATCGATGACCACACCAATGCCCATACTCCCCAACCAGCTAGAGCTAGGGCAATAACCGAGACAGCACGAACGACAGAGACGAATATATCCACCCAAGCCAGTTTTTGGAAAGCCATCCGGCGTGTTAGCAAAGACGATGGAACGAGCCCCAATGAAAAAAGAACGATAGTGACGCTCAAAATAGCAATGATTGGTCCTACTCGGTTGTCGCCGTAGAACCAGGAGAACAGTGGCGCTAAGGCAACTAGTCCTAGGGCCAACAGGGAAGAAAAGGCCAAGCTAACATAAAACAGACTACTAGTAAGTCGATCGTTTATCTCCTTGCGTTGAATCAATGCCGCCCCAAATCCGAGGTTTTGAAATATCTGAAGAAAACCAGTGATGACAATGGCCATTCCCAACAGACCGTAACACTCCGGCGCGACAATTCGAGCCACGTAGAGCGACGTGGCCATTTCCACCACCTGAGCGCCGTATTTGGCCACAGCACTCCACCGGACGGCGCTATAGACGTTCATTTCTTGGTCTGGGCTACTCATCCCTCAGCATCCGTGGCAAGAAATTCACTTGGGCAAGAATATATCGCATCTGAGATTCATCTACTCTTGAAACGTGATAACCGGCTTCGTACTGATACACGCCGTATGCGAAGAAGTACGATCTCTTTGATACTAAATCCCTCGTCTCAACGCGCCATCAGAACGCCGTTGGTGAATAGGGAAAGGCAAGGTCGGACTCGTCGTACATTTTCATTTCATGTTCTTCCACATCGTGAACCTCTTCGTTCAGGCTCTGCAACTTTAACGCACCCGCACCAATTAAAACGATGTAGTAGGGGATTTCCAGACCCTCGAGACTGACAAAGGAGACGGATACACAAAATCCGGTCAGCGCGGCGATGACCATTCTTGCCGCATTGGCGTTCCAAGGATCGTTCCATCGATCTTCACGACGACGACGCCAAAGTAACCCGACCGTCATCAGGTAGTATGCTGCTAAAAACCCAACACCCATAAATCCCATTTCCGCTCCCGTCTGAAACCAGAGGCTGTGTGCTTCACCGCCCCGATCGAACCGGGTGCGAGCCATCGCGGGATAGTGATTGGGGCCAATCCCCGTGACCGGATTCTCTCGCATGAACGTCCAGCAGTAACCCCAAAAATCCAGCCGATTCTGCGCCGATGCATCACGCTCCTCCTTGTCCGCGAAGGTCATTCCGAAACGCTCGCGGACCGACGGACCGGCCATTATTAAGGCAACCGCTATCGCCAGGGCGAAGAGGGCGTAATGTTTTGGTTGTTTTGGAATCAGGATAAACGCCATCATGCCGACGACGCACAGACCCAGCATCCCGCCGCGCGACATGGCCATCATGGGGACGTGGGCCATCAGGGCGGCCGCCGCGAAGGCGCCCCAACGTCGCCACCAGACCGTCTCGCCCAGGCCCAGAAAGAAAGCCAATCCCGCGCCTGTCACCATGGCGATCGAAACACAGTTGTTGTCCATCCCGCCGAATCCAGCCATCTTAACTCGATTAAATCCCTGCAAATAGGAAAGATTTAATTCCCATGCCACATACGCCTGGGACAGCATGATGACCCAAGCAACCTGCTTGAGTTTCTTTGTCGAGTCGATAAGCGTCATGCCAACGAACACGGGCAAGAGGATCTTCGATTGACTCTCAACAAAGGACCAGGCGACTTTCTGATTGGGGGCCATCGCGGCACAGAGGATCATCCAGCCCCAGTAACCCAGCATAGCGATCAGAATCGGCTTGGCGCGTCCAAAGTTCCAATTCCCGAATCCGTGCAGTGCCCAACCGATCAGGAAAGCAATGGCAAGAATCCGGCTGTAGCTGCCGGGCGGAACGGCCCAGTACCAGAGAGACTCGGGTTTCAGGATGGCAAAGGAGATGTAGATCAACAGGCCGACAAAGGGATTGATCAGCGAGACGACCGCTCCGCCGTATGTCATCAGGTAGGTGAATATCAGGCCTTTCATAGCGAGCTATCCTTCGACCTGGATGTCTGGACGGGATCGTGGGCAGGTTCCATGATGCGCATCTTGTCGCGTGCCGTGTTGGTCATGCTTGCATCTTGTACGATGACGGCTGGTTTCATCATGGATGTCGCATTCTTGTCCCGTAGGCGTCTCAGCGGGATGGCATACCATGCTGTGGTCTGAAAATGGAACGCATCCCTTTAGTCGCAACCTGGCATATCATGTCGGTGATGCTCAAGGACTCCCGTAACTCTTCCGGGGTCACGTAACCCAACTCTGCCAGCAACGCCCCCGCCACGCGATGGATCGTTCGGAGTTGGCGACGGGTCAACGATTGCCGCCAGGAATCGGCCGTTCCTTTGTTGTAAAAGCCGACGGGTTCGCCGGTCTTCGCCGCGCGCGCGGCCAACTCGCCGCAACGGAGGATCGACGACTCCGCCTTGCCGGTTTTCAAGGCCTCAAACGATGCCCGCTCGACGAGCGTCTGGACGGTTTCCGGAGAGGCCTGGACGCCGAGGAATTCCAAGACCCGCGTCACCTGAGCAACCGCGTCGTCGTGAAGCCCTTCGTATCGCACTTCCAGGTAATCCCCGACACGATCTCTTGCCCGACGCGCGTCGGACACGCATGAGAGCCAGTCCTTCGCGGCTCGTCTGGCCGTGCGAGGGGCCCAGTTGCGTCCCCAGCCCCGGGCGGCCGTCAACATCGACGCCGCGACCGCGCGACCGTCCCGGATCACGTGAATCACTTTCGCCTCTGGGAAACAACGTCCCAACAACTCCATGTACTGGCAATGTCGCGGTGTCTTTTCAACGACCATCGTCGCCATGGGTTTGAGAGACGCGATCTTCAGCAAAATGGACTCGGCAAACGTCCGCAGGATATCGAGGTATTCCTGTTGCGTCACATAGTTGGCGATGCCCACGCGGCGCAGGTCACCTCGTTCCGGCCCAACTTCTTTCTCCCATTGACGCCAGAGATAGTTCAGGTAGGCGGGGAAAAGATGGCTCTCTTGGCCGGTGGCGATTTCCGGATGCGCCCCCAGTATCTCCTGGAGCCATGTGGTTCCACTCCTTCCCGCGCCGACGACGAAGGCAAGGCGAAGCGGTTTCAATCGAGTGACGCTGTCCGCGGACATCTCAACTCGCACTTCTTGACATTCGTCGCGTTTCCATCGTCCAGGCCTTCATCGACCCGTTTCCATTCTACGCGACTGAACAACTGAAAGATCGCACGGCTGGCTTGGGACCACCGTCATAGCGCCGCCGACCAGCCGCCGGGCGAGCCAACACCCCGCCACGATGCCCAACGCGCAGGTCAGAACGTCCGTTACGTCCACATATCGACCGACGACGAACAACTGGGCTATCTCCATTCCCACGACAGCACTCATTCCCAACAGAAGGCTTCCTATCCACGATCGAAGAGGACGTTCCCTGGAAGTAAATGTTGTCGCCGCGAGAAATCCCACCGGCACGAAAAGGAGGATGTCGCGGACGACCGACACGACCTCCGTCAGGTTGCCTTCGCGCCAACCGGCAAAGGGCACTAAAAGGATCTGGCCCGCTTTGTACTTGTGATACAAGGCCGTGAGACTGATAGAAAAATCAAGTGGGCTCATCAAGTGGATCACAAGCCAGAGAAAGTAAATGCGAAGCGCCCAGTCTATCGGCCTGTTCGACCGAAGCCGCGCCGTCGGGCCTCGGAGCCATTTGACTGTTCTCTGCCCGACCGCCAACCAGAGAAGCACGCCGAGGCCGGCCCCGAGCATTTCGGCGAGAACGTCGTTCCGGGACACGGTTCGGGCGGGAAACCAGGCTTGCGTGAACTCGATGCTCGCGGAAAGCAGCCCACTTGCCGCCCCGATCGGACTCGCCAGAAGCCAAGCCGTGCGGCGCGAACGATCCAGCGCAAGCCATCCGAGCGCCAAATAGCCCACCGGGATGAACAGCAGGACGTTGGCGACCCAATCAGCTCGCGAGTCGATCCCCCACGGTGGCAGGCCGTGTTGGTCAATCCGACGCACCGCTTCTGGAATGCTCATCGACACAGGCTGAAACGGCGTCAGTGACGCGTAAACAGCCATCACGACATACGCTCCGAGTGCCCAGCCGAAATGGACTCGACGCGGAAAGCACGTGCCGTGGAGGTTCAAGTCATCCATGGTGGATCGGTGCGGTCAATGTCTCCGCTTCCTCCCCCGTCGGTTCGCCCCGTTCCTTTTCCGGCAGCCCAAGCAGTGGGGCCAAGGGCGCCAGCTTCGCGTCCCAGTGGTGGTGACG
Organism: Pirellulales bacterium; assembly: GCA_016931075.1. Lineage (GTDB taxonomy): Bacteria > Planctomycetota > Planctomycetia > Pirellulales > Thermoguttaceae > JAFGFF01. Next base: position 8,006 of record JAFGFF010000487.1, read on the forward strand.
CTCGACGTATGCCCTGCCCGCTTGCCCCAATCGCTCTCGCAGCGGCTCATCCTCGAAAAGGCGGTAGAGCGCCTCGCTCCACTCCGTTCCCGTTTTGGCTTCGTGGATGTGAACGTCATGCTCGACGTCCAAGCCTTCGAGGGCCTGAGGGGTGGCCAGCACGGCCTTTCCCATCGCCATCGCCTCGAGCACCTTGTTCTGCA
>JAFGFF010000488.1 GCA_016931075.1 Pirellulales bacterium
CGCCGCAATCAAAACCTCCTCCCCGCCTTTCTTAAACACACAAAACTTCAAATCTGATGGTGTCACTACTTTTGCGAAGGTCAATAAATCCGGAATTTAGGAAATGGCGGCGAATGCGGCTGATTCGAGCCTACGGATGGCAGGTGGCGGTTGAAGGTCGCCGTTCAGTCGAGACAATATCCCCCTGAGAGAACAGCGGCTATTCTCAGATCGCCGAGTGTCCTTAAGCTCTTCCGGGCCTACTCGCCGGTGCCGCCGAGGGTTTTGAAGTATTGGCCGACGGATTGGCGGTATTCTTTGGGGAGGCGTTGTTGGGTCAGGGGGTCGGCCGATTCGTGCTTGGCGGCTTCGGTCTGCTCGCGGATGGCTTGGGCGACCTGGCCTTTGCTGTTGGGGCCGTGGGCTTCGCCGGCGTAGACCAAGGAACCCTTGTCTACCTGTTGCTTCGTTTGGGCGTCGCGGAACTTGGTGTCGCCGGCCTGTTCGGGCCGCATGCCGCCGCCGGGGCCCTTGCCCAGGCCGGGGCCGATCATGGGTTCCTTGCCGTCACCCTGTCCGGGGCCGGGCTTGCCTCCGTTGCACATGCCCTGGCGGCATTGGGACAGTTGGTCCATCGCGTCGTCGAGCAACTGCATCTCGTCGAGTTGCTGCTGCAGGTCGGCCAGTTGGCCTTCGAGCTGCTTCATCGCGTCGGCGGCACCTTGCATCTGGCCGTTCTTCATGCAGTTGCTGCAGTTCTGAAGCTGTTTGGCAAGCTGTTGCATCTGCTGCATCTGCGGGCCCTGCTGCTGGAGTTGGGCCAGTTGCTCCTGAAGCTTGTTGGCCTTTCCGGCGTCGCCGGCGTCCTGGGCCTTCTTGATTTCGTTCTGTAACTGTTTTTCGGCCTGCTTTTGGGCGTCGACCATCTCCTGGAGCTTGTTCTGCATCTTGTCGATCTGATTGGCCAGTTGCTGCTGCTGTTTCTTGTCGAGCTTGCCGTTGGCCATCTGATCGCGGAGGTCCTTTAACTCCTTCATGGCCTTTTCAAAATTGCCTTTCTTGACGGCGTCGACGAACTTGTCGCCCGGGCCTTTTTGCGAGTTCTTGAGCCCTCGGAGCTTCTCCTGGAGGCCCTTGGCCCCGCCGGCCTGCTCTTGACGTTTCTTGATCGTGTCGGCCAGGTCGTTGATCTTCGACATCGCCTTGCGGGGGTCGGAAGGCGTGTTCTTTTTCATGTCCTGGGCGCTCTTTTCGAGCAGCTTCAGGATGTCCTCCGCTTCCTTCAGGCCGAGTTCCTTGGCCTTTTCGCGTTGCTTGGCCAGGTTGCGTGTGAGCTTCTTCACCGAACGATCGATTTTCTTCTTCTCCAACTGCTCGTTCTTGGCCTTGGCCACCGCCGGGTTGTCGACCACGACCGGGCTGACCAGCAGGGCGATCAGCAACGCGGCCACGACCGGAACGATCGGGTAGAGCAATGGGCGGCCGGGCGTGACCTTCATCCGCTCGTTGACGTTGATCCGCTGGACGCGGCGGATCGCGTCGGCTGTCAGCGCGCGGCCCACCTCGGTCTCGCGTTCTTCGTCCGACAGGGCCAGGGTGCTCGAGACGCGTTCCTTCAGGCCGAAACGCCGGTCGATCTCGATGGCCGCTTCGACGGGCCCTCGGCCTCGCAGCATGGCCCAACCCAGCGCGGCGACCAGGCCCAACACGCCCGCGGCGGCGACCCAGATCCAATCGGCCACGCCCAGGGGCCAGAACTTGCCCAGCAGAATCAATCCGGCCGCCAGGGCCAATGCCCCGGTCCAACACCACCCCAATGCCGTGACGAACCGCTGCACGCCCAGGCGCCACGCCGCCCGTCGGACCTGTTTTTGGAGTTCTTCCATGGCAACACCTCGGAAAGATTGTGTTGGGGACCGGACACCACCCCATCCAGCATTATAGCCGGTTTTGCGTCCGTGACGTATCGAAAATGGGCCATAATCTGGGGCAACGCGGCGGAAAAGGTGACAGTCACCTTTTGCCGGAACGGCCCTTCGGGTGCTTTGCACAAAAGGTGACTGTCACCTTTTCCGCAGGCCGTGATTGCGTGCAAAGGGCCCCATGGGCAGGCCCCCGTCCTTCTTTCGGTTTCCCACCGGGTTGGTATGATGGGTGTCTTCTGGTCCGCCGATGAAAGGATGCTTCCACGGTGGGGGAGAGTTTCCCCAGATTCCGCAGCATGCAAAGTGGACCTGAAGAAGATCGGGGCACGGCAACCAAACCCCCTTTTCTGTGTTGGGCGCACGATGGCTGATTTCCGAACCGAACGTGACACGATGGGCCCGGTCCAGATCCCGGCCAAGGCGTACTACGGCTCGCAGACCCAACGGGCCGTGAAGAACTTCCCGATTTCGGGCCGGCCCTTGCCGAGCGAGATGATCCGAGCGATGGGCCTGGTCAAGTGGGCGGCCGCTCGGGCCAACCGTGAACTGGGACGCCTGGGCCCCAACGGCCCACGGCCCCTGGCCGATCCGCTGGTCGACGCCCTGCTTGCCGCCTGCCGCGAGGTGGCCGACGGGAAGCTCGACGCCGAGTTCCCCGTCGACGTCTATCAGACCGGCTCCGGCACGTCGAGCAACATGAACGCCAACGAGGTCATCGCCAATCGGGCGATCGAACTCTCTGGCGGCAACCGGTTCGAGGCCGAGAAGGCCATCCACCCTAACGACCACGTCAATCTGGGTCAGAGCACCAACGACACGTTCCCCACGGCCATCCACGTCGCGGCCGCCGTGACGATCCACGAGACGCTGATCCCCGCACTGAAGGCCTGTCATGAGATGCTTTCGGTCAAGGCCCTGGCCTGGAAGAAGATCCTCAAGATCGGGCGGACCCACCTGGCCGACGCGACACCCCTTTCGCTCGGACAAGAGATTGGCGGCTTGACCCGACAGGTCGAACTGTCGATCGACCGGGCCACTCGTGCCCGGGACGCCGTCCGGGAATTGCCCGTCGGGGGCACGGCCGTCGGCACGGGCATCAACACGCATCCCGAGTTCGGCCGATATGTGAGCCAGATCCTGGCCGAAGAGACGGGCTTGGACCTGATCGAGGCGGTCGACCATTTCGAGGCCAACGCCCAGCGCGACGCGCTGGTCGAATGCCACGGCCAGCTCCGTGTGGTCGCCACGACGCTGTTCAACGTGGCCAACAACCTCCGCTGGCTCGGCTCCGGGCCGCGGTGCGGCTTCTACGAGATCAAGCTCCCCGACCGCCAGCCCGGCAGCTCGATCATGCCCGGCAAGGTCAACCCGGTGTTGTGCGAAAGC
>JAFGFF010000489.1 GCA_016931075.1 Pirellulales bacterium
GCCGAACCGAAACTCCGCGATTGGGACTAAGTCGTAACAAGGTAGCCGTAGGGGAACCTGCGGCTGGATCACCTCCTTTCTAAGGATGATTATCAACTCGGCTTGGGTAACCAAACCGAAGTAATCATGTGGAGCCAGTCCCTGCGTTAAAAAAATGACCGAAACAGAATCCGGTTGACTACCAAACCATAAACCCGACCCGACCGGCCACCATACCGGTCGGGTCGGGTCTTTTCTTGGGGTGCGGATGTCTGTGAGACACACGAATGACGACGGAGCGTGCTGAATCGGAGAAGGGTGGCTTCACTCCCGAGAGGCTTCCACTATATTATTGAGGTTTGCATTGCCAATGAATGTTTCCCTCTGACCGGGGGAGCCGATCAGGCCGCGAAGCGGCCCATTGGCGGCGAAACACGAACATTGACTGCGCAGGAATCAATAGAGGAACTCCCGCTGGCGGAGTTCGTACGTGCGTTGGACGTGTCGGCCTGTCGAATCTCCTGGCCCGCGAGTCACCTGCGGATGAAGACTTCCCCTGGCGCCTTCTTGATGCTTGTCGCGAGCGTGCTGTTGGGAGCCATCCTGGCAAACGCCGCGATGCCCTATGTCTTCGCCGTAGCGCCGAACGACATGGCACGCTCGCGGACGCTGTTGGCCGCATTGGAGGATCCACCCACGCCCCCGGTTGTTTGCGTGTTCGGGAATAGCGTCGTCATGTCGGGAGTCGACACGCGTCAATTGGGCAAGGGGCTGGCCGGGGAACCGGAAACATGGAACCTCGGCACGACCGGCCAGAGCCTGCTGGAAGGCGCGCTCTACTACCAGGACCTGCCCAACTCCGTCCAGGTGGTGGTGCAGTGTGTTGCCGCTGGCGATTTCGAGTCGGAAGTCACGGTGTCGCCGAATAAGTATAACGCTCTTTTCATGTACGGTTACCGGCCTTCCCAAAATACACTGCGGATGGTCGAAGAACACGCCACGCGGACCAGCTTCGAGCAGTTGTGCCGTTCCGAATTGGCGAATCGCTTTCAGAGCCGGTGGGCAATTCGCGCGGCGATCGATACTGAATTGCGACAAATCCTCCGACGCGACTTGGCGCTGGACAAGGTTGTCAAGGACCTTTATTTCCCGGCCGTCGGGCACACGAGAGTGTCGCGGAGGGTTGTCGAAGGATTGCTGCGGGAATATCTGCATCCCCGTGAACCGGGTTTCCATCCGAACGAGCAGTTCGTGGCTTCGGTGCTCGAATTGGACCGGATCTGTCGGGAACAGGAACGGCGGTTTGTGTTGGTTGTTCTTCCCTCTCGGTCTGAAATTCGAGAACACTTGGGCGAACCGTTCTTAAAAGGATTGGATGACTTCTGCAGTCAACTGCACGATGAACACGGCATCATTACGATCAATGCCGTCGACCTCTTCCGCGAGGATGACGTCTTCGTCGATGTGCATCATCTGGACAAGGTCGGGGCGGAGAAACTAACGGCGTACCTTGCCAACGAGCTAGAAAGACGCGGCGCATGCTCTTCTATTCACCCGAATTCCTCGTCTTCTCGCTGATCTTGATCGCCCTGCTCGCGATCTTTCAGCGGAACTCGCCCAGGAAGGTCGTGCTTCTGCTGGCCAGCTATGTCTTCTATATGTGGTGGAATCCGGCGTTCATTCTCTTGATCGTCTTCACCACAGCGGTCAATTATGCCTGCGGCCTGGCCATCGGAATCAAACCGACCGCGCGTCGTCGCAAGTTGTGGCTTGTCATCGGCCTGACCGCGAGCCTTGGCGTGTTGGCCTTCTTCAAGTACTGCCATTTCATGGAGGACAACGCACTGGCGGTGATGCGTCTTCTGGGATACAACGTGAGTTGGGCGCACCTGAACATCACGCTTCCCGTGGGCATCTCCTTCTATACGTTTCAAACGCTCAGCTATACGATCGACGTCTACCGAGGGCAGATTCCGGTGTGCCGCTCGCCCATCGATTTCGCCCTCTTCGTGGCGTTCTTTCCTCAGCTCGTCGCCGGTCCGATCGTACGTGCCGCCGACTTCTTGCCCCAATTGCGTCGGCCGGTTCCCATGTGTTTCGATCGTACGGCGTTCTTTCTGATCGCCCGTGGCATGGTAAAGAAGGTTCTCGTCGCGGACAACCTTGCCGTCTTGGCCGATGCCGTGTTCACGGACGTGGGGCGATGGCCCAGTGTCATTATTTGGATAGCCACGCTCTGCTTCTACGTGCAGATCTATTGCGACTTTTCGGGGTATTCGGATATTGCGATCGGCGTGGCTCGAGCGTTGGGTTATTATATTCCGATCAACTTCAACCGGCCGTACTTCGCCATGTCCCCGGCCGAGTTCTGGCACCGCTGGCACATCAGTCTGTCCACCTGGCTGCGGGACTATCTGTACATTCCGCTCGGTGGAAATCGGCACGGCCCGTTCAAGACCGGTCGTAATCTGATGATCACCATGCTGCTGGGCGGTCTTTGGCATGGCGCAAGCTGGAATTTCGTCCTCTGGGGAGGGCTGCATGGCGTGGCGCTTGTCGGCCACCGAATCTGGACAAGCCTTCGACCCTCGTCGATCGCTCCACGGGGTCGTCTGTGGACAGGCTGCCGCGCCCTTCTCTCGTGGGCCGTGCTGCAGTATTGGGTTCTGCTGACGTGGCTCATCTTCCGGATTACGGACACGGCCGACTTGCTGGTGGCGCTTCGCAAGTTCGTCGTGTTTGATATGGACTTCGCCGTAAAGAGCATCGGCCTCGGCAGTCTCTCGGTTTTCTCCAGTCTACTCATCCTGGCGGCGTTTGCGATTGTACACGCCTACTCTTTCTGGCGGGGCGGCCTCGATCGTCGCCTGGCACACTCCCCGCTCTGGATCTCCTGTTCCGTGTCGGTGCTCCTGGGTACTTTGTTCTACTTCTTCTGGCCGCTCAGCGAAGCGCCGTTCATCTACTTCCAGTTCTGACCACTTCGTTGTCGTTCTTTTCACCACGTTGCGGTTCCCGATTCAGGATACTCAGCGACATCAAGATCCTGTTGACTACCAAACCACGAAATACACAAATCACACGAAAAGAAAGAGGGGAGATAGATAAGAAGGAGGCGGAACTGCAGACGCGGCTCCTACAAGATCTCATCGAGCCCGCAAACAGAAACCGGTTGTCCTTCTTCCCTGACTTTCTTCCTTCTCCTTTCGTGTGATTCGTGTATTTCGTGGTTTGCTTTGGCGATGCTAATCCGCGCCTGTTCCCACTATCGGCTCGGCGAGACATGCCGCAGGGCGCGGCCGTAGAGTTTCTTCGAGGGCCTGCCGTTGGACAGGGCGGGCTGGCCTGAGATGAAGATGTGGCGGACGCCGGTGGGGTAGACGCCCGGCTTGGCGTAGGTGGCCTGGTCCAGGTAGGTCGACGGGTCGAAGACGACGACGTCGGCCACCAGGCCGGGACGCAGGTAGCCGCGGTCGCTCATGCCGAAAATGTCGGCCGGCAGGCCGGTGCAGCTTCGGATGGCCTGGGCCGTCGAAAGGACCTTTTCTTGCCCGGCGTAACGGCCGATCTTTCGGGCGAACGTGCCGAAGCTGCGCGGATGGGAGCGGAGCTTGGGCGAGGCGACGTTGCAGCCCCCGTCCGAGGCCGTGGCGACCCAGGGCAGCTTCATCCCGAATCGAGCGTCGTCCTCCGAGATCGAAAAATCGATCACCGGGCACTTGCCGGCGGCCATCGCCCGAAGAACCACGTCGGCCGGGTCGATCTTCTCTGCCCGGGCGACCTCGCGAACGCTCCGGTTGAAATAGCCCGGGATTTTGCTGCCGAGCATGACGACCTTTTCGGTCTTGGCCAGTTGCTGGTGGATGATCTTGCGGACCGTGCGTTCCAACTCGGGGTCGGCCTTCATGCGTTTCGAGAGATTCTTCAGCCCGCCGGGCACGGCCGTGAAGGGAAGCAAGACGGCCTGGATGCTGGTCGACGTGGCCGTGTAGGGGTACTGGTCGGCCGAGACCTTGAGCCCTTCGGCCCGGGCTTTATCGATCAAGGCGGCCGCGTCGTGGATCCGTCCCCAGTTGGGTTTGCCGCTGGACTTGAAATGGGAGACGTGGACCGGCGCGCCGCTGCGGCGTCCGATATCGATCGCCTCGCCGACCGCCTTGACCACGCGTTCCTGCTCGCCCCGGATGTGGCTGGCGTAGATCCCGCCGTGTCGGGCGACCCGGCCGGCCAGGGCGACCAGTTCGTCGGTGTCGGCATAGCCGCTGGGCTGGTAGATCAGCCCGGTCGACATCCCCCAGGCCCCGGCCTCCATGCCCTCGTCAATGAGCTGCTGCATTTTGGCAAGTTGCTCGGGCGTAGGCCGGTCGGGCGACATCTTCATCACGGCCTTGCGGACGTTGCCTTGCGGGATGAGATGAGCGACGTTCGTCCCGGTCCCGTGCTTGTCCACTTCGGCGAGAAAAGCGGCAATGTCACCCCGTCCCCCGCCGCAGTTGCCGGTCACCACGGTCGTACAGCCCTGCATCAGGTAGTTCAGGTTCGCCCGATACTTGGGCTCCGTGATCCGTCGGTCGCAGTGCGTGTGCAGGTCGATAAACCCCGGCGCGACGACAAGCCCCCGGCAGTCGATCGTCCGCTTGGCCGACTCGGCGTCGAACTTGCCGACCGCGACAATTTTGTTGCCGACAATGGCCACGTCGCCCACCACGCCTTCGCCGCCCGAGCCGTCGTAAATCGTCCCGCCCTTGAGCAACACATCGGCCTTGATCGGCTTGGCGGCCTCGTCCGCCTGGATCACCCCGAGCGGAAGGACGAGGCTCACGACGATGGCCGCAAGCCCAACGGCAACGACATAGATCAGACGGCTCGGAAGGATTCTTCTCGGACGCGTTTGAAAGCTGAAAGGGAGGCAAATCACGGTAGGGACTCCAGGGCAGGGGGAGGGTGGGAGGGTCAACGCCCTTTATTATTCCCCACCCGTCCGGCGAGGGCAAGAACGCCCTTTTTCCGAAAAACTCGGGCAAAACGCCCATGCCACCCTCGTTCCTCGACGTCGTGAATAAACGAGCGACTAGCAGAACGGGCGTGACGTGCCCTCGCTTTCCACCCGATCGCCCTCAAGGAACCTCCGGCCGTGGAATGGAGTACCAGCGTACAGGCGGGGAGTCGGCCATGGTCACCCCCCTGCAACTGCTTGATTGTTGAATCTCCGCCGCCTAGACTCAACCCTACGGGAAATCGAATTCCTTGTCACTTCGGACGGGACTTGGCCGCGAGGGTGCCTCTCTGAGAATCACAAAGTGGTCTACCAAGTGGGGTAAAACAAAAGGAAATCACCCAATGAAGAAACTGACAGCAGCAGTGGTGTTGGCGGTGGCGCTGGGGTGGAACGTGTCGGCTCTGGCCGGTCCCATGCTCGAAGTGGGAGGTTCGCCGGAGTACGACGCGGCCTCGGACACCGGTATTCAAGCGGGTGGAATTGAAACCTATCCGGGTCGGGGTGTCAACAACAACGGTATGGCCGTGGGCAAAGGCTTCAAGTACGACTCGGGCGACTATCTTGGTGAGCGAGCCGTGCGATGGGATTGGACAGGGACCGCAGCCACCGAACTCGGCACCCTGGGCGCCAGCAACAGCGGTTACAATGTCTCCACGGCCTACGCTGTAAACGACGCGGGTACGACAGCAGGGCACTGCTTGAAATTCGTTGCGGGCTTCCACAAAGGCAATCGCGCGGTGCGCTGGGACGCCGGAAACACGGAGGCCACGGAACTCGACCACCTGGGGCTGGACGCCAACGGTTCCACCGATAGCATGGCCTTCGCCATCAATAACGCCGGCACGATCGTGGGGCTGAGCGAAAAGTGGGTTTCCAGCACCTACAAGGGTTCGCGCGCCGTGCGTTGGGACGCCGGGGGCACGGCGGCCGCCGAACTCGGCCATCTTGGGACGGATGGCGACGGAATCACCCACGCCGTGGCCTATGCCATCAACGACGCCGGAACGATCGTGGGCTACAGCTCGAAGTACGTCTCGGGCAGTTACCAAGGAGAACGCGCCGTCCGTTGGGACGCGGGAAGCACGACGGCCACGGAACTCGACACCATAAGCACCGATGCAAGCGGGATCGGTTTTGCCAAGGCCTGGGTCGTCAACAACGCTGGCACGGCGGTGGGATACGGCACGAAGTACGTCTCGGGCGTCGACAAAGGAGAGCGC
>JAFGFF010000490.1 GCA_016931075.1 Pirellulales bacterium
GGGCGGCCTTCGCTTCCTGTTGACCTACGCCCCGGAAAAGCTCGACAGCAGCTACGCCCAGTTGTTGGTCACGGTCGACGACTACCGGTCGATCGCTCAGCTTGCGGACGAGATTCAGGACCATCTCGACCAGACGCTCACCCCGGGCATGGCCATTGTCAAGCCGTTCCAAATGGGACCGGGCGAGGGGGGCAAGATCCAGGTCCGCTTCAGCGGGCCCGATCCGACCGAACTCCGCAAGCTGACCGACGAGGCCATGGCCATCATGCGGGCCGACCGCGACCGGGAAGGCAACCCCGGCGCCAAGGGCATCCGCACCGACTGGCGCCAGCGCCAGGAAGTCGTCCAGCCCGAGTTGGCCGAAGAACAGGCCCAGCGGACCGGCATCACGAAACGCGACTTGGCCAACGCCACGAAGTATGCGTTTGACGGACTTCAAGCGGGCGTCTACCGCGAAAACGCCAGCAAGAAAGCCTCGACCTTGCCCGAGGAAACCCGAGTCATCCCGATCATCGCCCGCCCGCCGGAGAACGAACGGGCCGATGTGAAGAACGTCCAGGACGCCTTGGTCTTCAGCCCGGTAACCGGCAAGATGCTCCCGATGCGCCAGGTCGCCTCGGGCTTCGAGACGGTCTGGGAAGATTCGGTCATCCAACGCCGCAACCGCATCCCGACGATCACCGTCCACTGCGACCCGCGTCGGGGCAACGCCAGCGTCGTGCTTGAGCGGATCATGCCGAAGATCAAGGAGCTTGAGAAGTCCTTCCCACCGGGCTACTTCCTCGAATGGGGCGGCGAATATGAAGACTCGGCCAACGCCCAGGCGGGCCTGGCCAGAAGCATTCCCGGCTTCCTCGTCCTGATGGTCTTCGTCGTGATCTGTCTGTTCAACGCCTTGCGGCAACCGGCGATCATCTTCCTCTGCGTGCCGTTGGCCCTGATCGGGGTGACGCTCGGTCTGTTGGTGACACGTCAACCGTTCGGCTTCATGTCCCTGCTGGGAGCGTTAAGCCTCAGCGGGATGTTGATCAAGAACGCAATCGTGTTGTTGGACGAGATCGGCGTGCAGATTCGCGGCGGCATGGCGCCCTATCCGGCCATCGTCCGCTCGTCGGTCAGCCGTATGCGGCCGGTGATGATGGCCGCCCTGACGACCGTGTTGGGCATGTTGCCGCTGCTGTTGGATGCGTTTTTTATCTCGATGGCCGTCACGATCATGTTCGGCCTGACGTTCGCCACGCTCCTGACTCTGATCGTCGTGCCCGTGCTCTATGCAATCTTCTTCCGCGTGCCGTGCAAAGAGACCGCTTGACACGGGCCCCTAAGGGGTGGGGGCAAGGCAAGTCGGGGTTTACATGCCCGGACCGATCCGGGATAATTTGGGCGGTTCGGTTGAACGACCGAGCCGCCGGCGGCCTCGATGGGTTCGAGGTCGCGTTTTTTTTCGCCTGGGGAGAAAGCTTGTCATGTCCGATCGCATTCCGATGACCCGTGTCGGATACCAAAAACTCCGCGAGCAGCTCGACCATCTCGAAAACGTCGAAATGCCCATCATCGAAGAGCGGATCGGCAAAGCGCGGTCCGAAGGCGATCTGAGCGAGAACGCCGAATACCACGGCGCTCGCGAAAGCCAGGGCATGTTGCAGGCCAAGATCAACGTGATCCGCGACAAACTCTCCCGGGCGAACATCCTCGATCCAGCGAAGATGCCCAAGGACGAGGTGGCCTTCGGCATGACCGTCGTCGTCAAGGACATGGATCTGGACGACGAAGAGGAGTTCACGCTCGTCGGCGCGGGCGAAGAGGACTACGAGACGGGCAAGATCCTCAGCACCAGCCCGCTGGCTCAAGGGCTCCTGGGCAAGAAGAAGGGCGATCAGGTCGAAATCCCCGTGCCAGCCGGTACGCTTCGATTCGAGATCGTCGACATCCGGTTCGGCAATGGCGAGGAGTAGCCCTATATCCGGGGTATTCTCCCTCATTCGGATGGCCTGATCAAGTGCTGTCCGAGCTTCTTTAAGTGCCGCAAGGTATGGCGTAATCATACGTTACGCGCCGCATGTCCCTTTTTTTCCTCGTCGGGGGACTTGCAGACTCGAGGTGATTGGCTATCCTCGGTCCCAATACCCAAAAAGTCAGCCTCTTTTTCCCAGCCGCCCGGCCGGGGATTAGGCCGATTCAAGGGCCTGATGGAACGAGAGTGGAGATCCCACCGACGCGAGTCGGCCGTGACCTGTAACGGCCGTGCCGCTGGCGTCACCAACCTGCCGAAGCGAGGAGGAACGGATCATGACCAGGATCGCGCTATGCGCTGTGTTGGCCCTGACGGCTGGCCGGTTGTCGGCCGAGGAGACGAAGGCGACGAAGCCCCAAGAGGCGACTTCGCAGGGGGCAAAGGCCGCGTCGACGTCCAAACCGGAAGCCGACCTGCTGGAGATCGAGAAGAACATCGTCAAATTCACCAACTACGAGCGTGCCCGGCATGGGCTGCCGCCGCTGGAAGTCGATCCCGAGCTGATGAAGACGGCCCGCGAGCAGGGCATCTGGATGGCCCGGTTCCGCCGCCTGCAGCACACCCGTCGCCCCTTGGCCGAGAACATCGCCATGGGCTACGGCAGCAGCCAGAGCGTGGTCCGCGGCTGGATGAACTCCTCCGGCCATCGGGCCAACATCCTCAACGGAAGTCACCGCCGCATCGGCGTGGCCGCCTACGTCACCGACGGCGGCACCATCTACTGGTGCCAGCAGTTCCGACGCTGATCGGATTGTACGATCAACGCTCCCTTTTTTCACGGAAGCGGAGTTGCACCGGCGAGATGCCAGTGCTGACTATGGAATCCACGCGTGCTCGTGGGAATCGCTCATAATTCGTCGTCGGCGAAGGCTTCGCCGCTGTTGGGGGTGGCCAGGGCTTGCCAGGTGTAGAGAGAAACGGTTTCGGAGACGAAGCGGAC
>JAFGFF010000491.1 GCA_016931075.1 Pirellulales bacterium
TCAACCGGAGAGCCGTGTGCGGGAGATCCGCACGCACGGTTCGGAGGGAGGGGCGACCGAAACCAATCGGTCGTCCCTACCCCTATCGGAGAAGAATATTTTTCTCTCGGGCAACCGTTACCGTCAAGAAGGGACTTGAAGGATGATGCGCTGGTTTTCATGCATACACCTCCCGTACACCTCTTGGGCCTGACGGCCCCCGGATAGCAGAGCTATCCGGGCCACCCGCGCTGTCCTGCCGGGTCGCGACCCGGCCTACGGTTGTTGCTACCAGAAGATGATGTATAGCGTTGCCGTGGCGGCGATGACGAGGGTGCCGAGGAGGTAGACGTGGGGGTGGACGGTCGTGTCGACCTCGGAAGTTGGCAGCGTGACCGGTTCGGCCAGCGGTCGTCGGGCCGTGATGGCCAGCATGATGGCCGCCAGGACGACGAAGACGATGCCTGCGTGGTGCAGGAAGGCCCAGGAGCTGTACTGGTAGACCACGCCGAAGAATCCTTCCGGCGGGACGATCTTCTGGCCCGCGGCTGCCGGATGGTTTGCGTCCCAGATCCACTTCGGAGCGCGACAAAGTCCGTAAAGGATCGGATTGAGCAGCAGGGCGACCTTCGCGGCCACCGGGGGCGTTTTTTTGCAGAGCAACCCGACGAGAAACGCGGCCACGATGCCCGGCGTGATGAATCCCCAGAACTCCTGGATATAGGCGAACACGCCCTCGAAGCTGGCGATCACGGGCGCCCAGAGGCAGGAGACGACGACGATCACGGTGGTGGCGATCCGGCCGATTGTGACCTGATGATGGTCGGAGGCGTTGCGGTTGACGTACTTCCGATAGATGTCGATCGTGAAGATGGTCGACGCCGAGTTCAAGCCCGAGTTGAACGTGCTCATCACCGCGCCGCACAGCGCAGCGAACATGATGCCGCGGAAGTGGGGCGGAAGGATTTGGCTGATCATGTACGGATAGGCCTTGTCGCCCGCGTTGCCACCGAGAGCCAGGATCTCATCGTTATAGAGCTGGAAGGCCATGATGCCGGGAATGACGATGATGAAGGGAATGCCCAGCTTGATGAACGCGGCCAGCATGATGCCCTTCTGACCTTCGGCCAGGCTCTTCGCGCCGAGCGTCCGCTGGGTGATGAACTGGTTGAGTCCCCAATAGAAGAGGTTGGGCACCCACAGCCCGCCGATGAACACGGCCAGCCAAGGCACATCCGGATCGTTCCAGGGGAGGACCGTGTGCAGCTTGCCTTCATTCTCGGCGACGAAACTGCTCCACCCTTGGATCAAGCTCCCGTCGCCCAGTATTCGCAGCCCCAGCACGGTGACAATAGCTCCGCCCAGCAGCAACGCGCCGCCTTGGAGCAGGTCGGACCAGACGACCGCTTTGAGTCCGCCGTAGATGGTGTAGGCGCCGGCGACGATCCCGATGCTCCAGATGCCGGCGATCAGGGCCCAATAATGGGCGTTCTCGGGCGACATGCCGAACCGGTCGACGAACACCTTGGGGATGTTGAATACCGCCAGCAGCCCGATCGAGCCGCTGTAGAGCACCGTGGCAAGCAACACGATGACGTAGGCCACCATCAGGTAGGTGGCCATGATGGTTCGAGCACCGGAGTCGAAGCGATATTCCAAAAACTCGGGCATGGTGTAGATGCCCGCCTTGAGGAACTTGGGCAGCAGCCACCAGGCGACGATGACCAGCGAGACGGCGGCCATCCATTCGTAGCTGGCGATGGCCAGTCCCACCCGGCCGAACGCCTGGCCGGCCATGCCGACGAAGTGTTCGGTCGAGATGTTCGAGGCGATCAGCGAGAACCCGATCAAAGGCCAGGTCAGTTTCCGGCCGGCCAGGAAGTAGTCGGTCGCGTTTTCTTCCCGACGCGACGCATAGAGCGACACGCCGACGACCGTCGCGAGAAAAGCCACGAAGACGCCGATGTCCCAGGGATCCAGTACCACGGTCCGGCTCCGATGAATGTCTGTTGGGCTAAGGAAAGGAGGGGCCTCACTATGCGGCTCAGTGTAGCGTGTCGCCGCGTGGTCCGCCAGCCGTCACGATGCCCGGCGGCCCGGCACCCCATTTCCCCTAGCGGCGAAACTCCTCGCGGTGGGTGGCACTGGCATTTTGCCAGTGCTGGCGGCGGAAATCACTGGCAAGATGCCAGTGCCACCTCGTTTTGTCAGCCGCGAATTTCCTCCCGGTACTTGCCAGGGCTCATGCCCCTTCTCGCCTTGAAGACGACGCCCATGTAGTTCTGCGAGGGGAATCCGGTCCGCCGGGCGATTTCAGCCAGGGACAAAAATGACTGGGACAACAGTTGTTCGACCCGTTTGATCCGCACGGCGACGATCTCGTCGTGGATCGAGCGGTCCAGGACGGCCCGAAAGCGTCGTTTGAGCGAGGTTCTCGATGCGGCGACGTGGCGGACGACGTCCTCGACGCCGATGCCCTCGCAGGCGTGCTGCTGGATGAACCGGAGGGAGCGGACCACTTCGTCGTCGTCGACGGCCAGGATGTCGGTCGAGCGACGCATCGTTACGCCGGTCGGTTTCGTCCAGATGGGCCGTTTGGGCGGGCGGCGGCCTTGCATGAGCCGGTCGAGCAGTTTTGCCGCCTCGTAGCCCACTCGGGTGTGGTCAGCCCGAACGCTGCTCAGCGGCGGGTCGCAGATCTCGCAAATCGTCTCGTCGTCGTCCACGCCGATCACGGCCAACTCCTCCGGCACGAGCACCCCGGTCCGGCGGCAGGCCTCCAACACCCGTTGGCCCTGCGGGTCGCTCACGGCCAGCACGCCGGCCGGCTTGGGCAGGCTCTCGATCCAACGGCTCAGCCGGTCTTGCTGCTGTTCCCACGAGGCGTCGTTGCGGCTCCGCTCGGAGACATGGATCACGCGGCAAGGGTAGCCCATCACCTCGACGGTCCGCGCGAACGTGTCGCGCCGTTTCTGGGCCCAGTTCGGACCTCGGACGGCCACGCAGCCGTACTGGCGGAACCCCCGTTCGATCAGATGTTCGGCCGCTGCCCGGGCCGCCGCCAGGTCGTCGACATGTACCAGGGGCACGCCCGCGTCCTCGATGGCGTCCTGAGCCACACCGAGCACGTCGACCGCGGGCAGGCCGGCCCGGGCGATGGCCTCGGCAATCCGCCGATTCTGCACCCGAGCGATGATCCCGTCCCCCTCCCATCCGTTCAGCCAGCCGGGCGGGGCCGCGCCCAGGTCGCGCGGCTCGTGGTAGATGGCCCAGGGACCGGCCTCGCGGACATATCGCGCAATCCCCGCCAGAATCCGCCGTCCGGACACAAGCGACGTCTCGACGATCAACGCGACGTGCGGCCGGTCGTCGGATCGGGTGGCGTGTGATCGGGCCATCGGCGGAACCCCGTGGCTGTGCCGGAAATCCTGGCGATGAAGGACACGAAAGTCTCATGGTATTGTACTCTTGCGACGAATCGGCCGCGAGAGGTAATGGGCCAAAACCGATAAAGTTTGGCCCAAACTGATTCTTGATCCCGCATGGAGGTTCACGGGACAATCAAAACAGGAGACGCAATCCACGATTCCGTGGATCCCCGAGTGGGGGCGTCTGGGGGAAGAGCGGAACCATACTTGGCTGCGCCAAGGGCCAGGTTTCCCAACGCTCAACCCCCAGGCTCCCGCTCTTGGGATTAAGGGCATTGAATGAGGAGGACATCTAGGGAGCGTCGGAGCATTGTCGGGAACAGACGGCAGGTGTTAGGGAGCTTAGTACTCATGTATTTCACCATGGAAATCGGAGGGACACAACAATGACGTGGAAACACGTGTTCTTAAGTTTAGCGGTTGTTGCCGTCTGTGTGGCGGGGACGGTCCGAGCGGAGTCGCTCGACCCGTCCGTCGTCGAAGCCGCGCTGGGTAACGGCACCGGCACCTATCTGGACGTCAACATGCCCGGTAACACCTGGACAAGAAACGGCATCAGCGCGACTACCGATTGGGGAACTTGGTTCAGAGGTCCGGCCCATGGCACTGGTGGACCCGAAGGGTGGGCTCCCACCATTCAAGTCGACGGTAACGGCAACGGCGCCGGCGACGGGTGGTATGTGGGCTATAATAAGAGTCCCAGTGGTCAGTTCAGGCTCAACATCACCGGAAAGCCGAATGCCGTCTACGATGTGTATATCGTCGGCGTGGCGCGCGATGATATCCTGGACATGGGCCTGCGATGGGGACCGTCCAATTTAGACTCCGCTGCCCCGGCCGATGACTGGGTCAATCTTCGAACCGCGGCGAATTCCACCCAGATCACGTTCCAGGACATTAGTGGTATTTACGACCTCTACGGCGTCAAAGGGTCGGTGTCCATTCTCGCCAGCAGCGCTGGCCAGAGGTACATCTACATCGACGAGAACTGTGTTGGCGTAAACACGAATTCTTCCTGGCTTGACGGCGTCCTCATCGAACAGCAAGAGTTGGGTCTGGACCCGGCCGTGGTGGAAGCGGCCGTGGGTGGAGGGATCTATTTGGACGTGGCAGCCACCCCATACACTCGTGGCGGACTCACGGGCACCGCGACGGGCGCCTGGTCCGACATTCGTGAATTCGATCCGTCCGCCGCATGGTGCATGGATTCCATCTCCGTCGACGGCACGGAAAATGGCCGGGGAGATTCGCTGTTCACCGGCACAGACGCTGGCGAGATCGTCTATGACGTGACGGGCTTGATTCCCGGCGCAACCTACAAGGTGTGGGGAGTCGGCGTCGCGCGCGAGGATGGTGCTGCCCAAGGTTTCAGTTGGGGGACCGCCTCGGGTGGCGCTGGGGGCGACGTCTGGACCGACCTGATCACCGCGGATGGTTCGGTGGCGGTTACCGACGAAACCATTCAGGGTGTTTACGACTCGTATGCCGTCCCTGGCACAACGCTAGTCACCGCCGACGCTGGCGGCAACCTGACGCTCTACTTGAACGACACAATCGCCGCCGGTAGTCTTGCATCGCAAATCGACGGTGTGGTCCTGCAGGTCGTGCCTGAACCGTCCAGCCTCGTTCTGCTGATCGGTCTGGGCATACTGTGCCTGGTCCGCCGGATTCGACGTTAAGAATAATATGGGGGGAAGCTCAAACGGCCATGGCCGCGCTTTGCGTGGCCATGGCGTTTTTTCGCGCGACACGCATGATGCTGTCACCGCCTGAAAAACCAACCTTCTTTTTATCTCCTAGAGAGTGCTTCTTGGGCGTCTTGTGATTACAATAGGAAGAAGTCGGTAGGCGGCTGTATGTCTTTTTCGCGCAAGACGCCCCAGAGCACATTCTCCCCGGGTTGCGACGCGACCATCTCGCCATGACATCCATTTCCGGTCATACTCGATGTGTCTTCCTGGTATTGCTGATGCAAGTCGCAATTCTAGGTGTCGCTCTTCTTGAGTCAACGACCAGCGCTGGACAGGACATAGGAGATACCAGCAAACAAGCAGCACGGAAGCCGAACGTCGTCATCATCCTGACCGACGACCAGGGCTATTCCGATGTCGGCTGCTTTGGGGCTCAAGGGTTCACGACGCCGCATCTCGACCGGATGGCGGACGAGGGCGCCCGGTTCACCGACTTCTATGCCGCGCCGACTTGCTCGCCGTCGCGCGCGTCGCTGCTGACCGGGTGCTACGCGCAGCGCGTGGGCGTCGGCTTGCCGTTGAACGGACCTTACGTCGGCTTGAATCCAAATGAAAATACCCTGGCCGAGGTGCTCAAGAAGGCCGGCTATGCGACTGCCTGCATCGGCAAGTGGCACTTGGGCCTGCCCGACGAGTTCGGGCCGGTCGCCCAGGGGTTCGACTACTTCTCGGGCATCCCTCTAAGTCACATTCGTCGCGGGAAGAACGAACACACCGACGGGCCGAGGGCCTACTACCGGCGGCAGTGGAAAACGATGACCGCCGACGGCCGCTGCGAGGTTGAATACGACCCGGACGACACGCAATTCACCCAGCGATGCACCCGGGAAGCCCTGGCGTTCATCAAGAAGAACCGCGACCGGCCTTTCTTTCTTTTCCTGTCCCATCCGCAGGTCCACAAGGAGGTTCTTGCCTCCAAGGCGTTCCAGGGCCGGACCGAGCGAGGACGCTACGGCGACGCGTGCGAGGAACTCGACTGGTCGGTCGGCCAGGTCCTGGCGACACTCAAGAAGTATGGCCTGGATGAAAAGACGCTGGTGATCTACGCTTCGGACAATGGGCCTTGGCTCAAACAGGGCGATCAGTCTGGCACGGCACGGCCGCTGCGCGGGGGCAAGTTCACGACCTGGGAAGGCGGCGTGCGCGTGCCGTGCATCATGCGATGGCCGGGCCATATTCCGCCCAAGACTGTCTGCCGCGAGGTGGCCTCGGTGATGGATCTGTTGCCGACGATCGCCCGACTGGCTGACGCCCCAGTGCCGACCGATCGGGTGCTCGATGGCAAGGATCTCGGGCCCTTGATGAGCGGGAAGAAAGACGCCCGGTCACCACACGAGGCGTACTTCTACTACGACCGGGGCCAACTCGAAGGCGTGCGCAGCGGGCGATGGAAGCTGCACCTGCCCAGGGGCCGAGGCGACCGGTGGCTGCTGTACGATCTCAAAACGGACATCGGCGAGCGGACCGACGTGGCGTCAAAGCATCCGGAAGTTGTAGCGAAGCTCAAAAACTACTTGGAACAAGCCCGGGCTGACTTGGGCGACAGTCGCACGCGGCGGATCGGCAAGAACGTCCGGCCGCTGGGCGTCGCGCGGCCCGTGCTGACGCCCCTGCCGGCTGAGGTCGCCGGGCTGACCTCGCCGTCGGTTTCCCTTTCGGGCACATGGCGATTTTCGCCCACGCCGGGCAAGGATTTTCAGCAGGCCGAGTTTGAAGACAAAGCTTGGGCCGAGATTCGCGTGCCGGGCGAGTGGGTCATGCAGGGATTCACGGTCGCGCCCGACACGGACGCCGGCTACCGTCGCGAGTTCACTGTCCCGGCCGATTGGACCGGCCAACGGGTGAAGATCCGTTTTGACGCCGTCTACAGCGACGCGGTCGTTTGGGTCAACGGCCACAAGGCCGGCCGGCACGACGGGGGATTCACCGCGTGGGAGGTGGACGTCACCGACTTCGTCCGGCCTGGGGCCGACAACGTCCTGGCCCTGGCCGTGCGGAACGAATCGATCGCCGACGTCCTTTCGAGCGGTTCGCAATACGCGGCCCATCAACTCGGCGGGATCACCCGCAAGGTGACGCTCTTCGCCATGCCCCCGGTGAACGTCCGCTCGCTGCACGTCGCCACGACGTTCGACCGGCAGTTCCGCGACGCAACAATGAAGGTCTCGGTCAAGACGGCCAATCAGGCCGAGAAGGTGGTGGATGACCTTGTTCTACGAGTGACGCTCACCGGACCAGACGGGGCCCCGGTGGCGATTGCTCAATCCGAGTTCGACTTGCCGAAGATCAAACCGGGTCAATCGACCCAGCGCACGGTCTCCATTCCCGTCTCGGCTCCAGCCAAGTGGGACTGCGAACACCCGAATCTCTACACGCTTCAAGCCGAACTGCTCGTCGACGACAGTACCAGCGAAACGATCGTCCGGCGGTTCGGATTCCGGCAGGTCGAGGTCCGTGGAAACCAGCTTCTGGTGAACGGTCGGCCGGTGAAGCTGCGGGGTGTCTGTCGGCACGAGGCGCATCCGCTCTTGGGGCGGAGCCTTACACCCGAGCTGTGGCGCAAGGATGCCGAACTGTTCCGTGCGGCCAACGTGAACTACATCCGCACGTCGCACTACCCACCGGCCGAGGAATTCTTGGACGCTTGCGACGAGTTGGGGCTGTTCGTCGAGGAGGAGGCCCCGATCTGCTGGGTCGGGCACCCGGCCAACCCGACGACCGATGCGTGGAATTTCTCACGATCCGAATACATCGCGGGCGTGGTCCGGCCGGTGTTGGAGATGATCGAACGAGACCGGAGCCGGCCGAGCGTGATCCTCTGGTCGCTGGCCAACGAATCGGCCTGGCGGACGCACTTCGTCACGTCGAAGCGACACGCCGAAGCGGCCGACCCGACCCGACCGCTGGTGTTTCACGACCAGTGCTGGGGCGAGGCAAACAATTACGGCAGCGACGCGCTGGTGGCCAACTATCACTACCCCGGGCTCAAACGCCTGCGGCAGGGCGCCAACCCGTCGCGGCCGACACTTTTGGGCGAGTACGCCCATGTGTGCACGTACGACCGCCAAGAAATCGTCACCGACCCGGGCGTGCGCGACTTCTGGGCCGAAGGTTTCCAGCGGATGTGGGAAGAAATTGTGGCCAACCGGGGTACGTGCGGTGGGGCCATTTGGAGCGGGATCGACGACGTCTTCCACCTCCCGTCCGGCAAGTCGGTCGGCTACGGTGAGTGGGGCCTGATCGACGGTTGGCGAAGGTCCAAGCCCGAGTACTGGCACGTCAAGAAAGTCTATTCCCCCGTCAAGATACTCGACCGCGCGCTGGCCGTGCCCGCTCCGGGCGAACCGCTCCGGATGAAAGTGGCCAACCGGCACGACTTCACGAACCTGAGCGAGTTGAAGATCCAGTGGACCCTCGGCGACGAGTCGGGCGTTGTCGCGGCGGACGTTCCCCAGGGCGGCTCGGGCATCTTGGAAATTCGACCTAAGGCGATCGACCTGAACGGAAAGCAACTGGCGATCAAGATTACCAGCCCTCGCGGGTTCGTGATCGATGAATATCGCTTGTCGATCGGCAAGACCGAAAAGCCCAAGGCCCCACGGCTGGCCGTCAAGGGCTCACTCAACGTGGCCCAAACGACCCAGGAGATCGTCGTCTCGGGCGGCGACTGGCGGTGGGCGTTCGACCGAAAGACGGGTATGATCCGCCGTGCGGAAATCGCCGGGCAGACCGTGTGCGAAGGCGGGCCCGAGTTGATGCTCTTGCCCCGCAAGAGCAGCCGCACCATCACCGAGCACAGCGCCGACATTGCACCATTGAATCACTCATGCAGCGGATGGAAGGCGTCGGTAGTCAAAGTGGACACGGCCAAGGATAAGAACAGCGCCACGATCCATGTGGCGGGCGCCTACCAAGAAGCTAAGGGGAAATTCACGTTCGAGATCGATGCCAGAGGTAATCTGACCGTTGTCTATCGGTTCACATACCTGAAGAAGGTCGAACCGCGTCAGACGGGCGTTGTATTCGCGCTGCCCAGGGCGTTCGACACGCTCGATTGGCGGCGCGACGCCCAGTGGACGGTCTATCCCGAGGATCATCTCGGTCGGCCGGCCGGCCGTGCCCGGGCGTTCGGACCGGCGGGCGCGAAGAACCGCCCGGCGCGTGTCGAGCCCCGATGGCCCTGGGCCCAGGACGCCAACGCCCTGGGCACGAACGATTTCCGCGCCACGCGACACCACATCCTTTCGGCCTCGTTGAGCAACCCAGCGGGATACGCTCTGCGGATTACGTCTGACGGCGCGCAAAGCACTCGTGCGTGGGTCGACGGCCAGAAGATTCGATTGTTGGTCGCCGGTTTCAGCACGGCCGGGGGCAGTTGGTATTCGGACCTGCCCGGCCCGCCGCGGAAGAAGCTTCGACCCGGCTCGGTCGTTGAAGATCGTGTGCTGGTGGAGTTGTGGAAACCTGGTAAATAAGCGGTATACATTTGGACCTTTGAACGGTCTGCGTGAGAGTCGAATTGGAGTAAATCATGGGAAGGGAACGATTGTTGAGCGGGGAGCCCTCGGCAGTTCGCGGCATGACGCACCGCGAACGGGTTCTGACTGCTTTAAATCACGAGACGCCCGACCGGTGTCCGATGCAGATCAGTTTCACGCCCGAGTTCGCCCGGCGGCTGCGGGCCGAAATGGGTTTGGACGGCGAGGAGGACCATAATCCGCACGGGGGCGGAAATACGTACCGGCTCGAACGGGCCCTGGACCAGGACCTGTTGCTCACCTCGGTCGGTTGGGCTAACTGTTATTATCAGCAGGATGGATCCTACACCGACGAATGGGGCGTTGGATGGAGGGCGGCCGAGTACAAAACGCCCTTCGGCGTGGGGCACTATACCGAGGTTGATTCCCACCCGCTGGCCGACGACGCGGCATTGGACGACTACTGCCCTCCTGATCCGCACCGGCCGGAGCTGTACGCCGAAGCGCGGCAACTCGTGGCCGACTACAAGGACGAGTATTACCTCGTCGGCGTAACGGTGACGACGATCTTCGAAACGGCCTGGGCCTTGCGAGGGCTGTCGCAATTGATGACCGATTTCGTCCTGAACCCCGACCTGGCCGAGCGAGTCCTTGAGATCCCGTTCCAATATCACTTGAGGGCGGCCAAGCGACTGACCGAAATCGGTGTCGACATGATCTGGACGGGCGACGACGTCGGTTCGCAAGGGGGCATGATGATCTCGCCCGACCACTGGCGGCGGTTCCTCAAACCCCGGATGGCCCGGCTTATTGCCGAAGTCAAGGAGATCAATCCGGCCGTCAAGGTGGCCTATCACTGCGACGGCGACCTTCGGGCAATCATTCCCGAACTGATTGAGATTGGCCTGGACGTGCTCAACCCGGTGCAACCGGCCTGCATGGACCCAGCCGAATTGAAACGGCTCTATGGGCGAGAACTCTGTTTTTGGGGCTCTATCGACCAGCAACACACCCTGCCTTTCGGCACGCCGGACGACGTCCGCCGTGAAGTGCGAACCCGAATCGACACACTCGGCCGCGACGGAGGACTGATCCTTGGCCCCACGCACCATGTTCAGCTCGATACCCCGATTGACAACTTCCGAGCCATGGTCGATACCATTAGGGAGACTCGATACGCCGAGTTGAGTTGAGATTGCACCACGGCGTTTTTCGGGAGATGATGATGGCGAAGAAGAGACCGGCTTGGCCAACAGCAAGCACGACGCTCGATCGATCGCTTCGGAACGAATGTTCAGACGACGTTGGCCAAAATGGAAACAACGGCGCCGCGCATTCGACAAAGCGGAGCCTGCCGCGGCGCGGCAAACGCGTGAACGTGGGAGCGTTCGATAGCCCGTTCAGCGGCGTCGGCATGGAGTTCGAACCCCTGGAGGGCAAACCGGCCGAGGCCAATTTCGTTCTACACGAAGTGGGCTACTGGGGCAGAAATTACGACTGGAATTTCGAGTCGGTCTTCAGCCCCTTCTGGCGGATCTACTACTGCTTTCAACCGGGACACAGCGTTCGTTTCGGCAGCCGCGAGACTCTGTTGGGCCCCGATCGCCTTGTAGTAATTCCCAGCTTCCGGCGTTTCACCACCGCGGGGAACGATCCGGCACCGAGTTGCTGGATGGCCTTTTCATTGGACCGATGCGTAGAGCCGGGCCAAACCATGCCGATCGTCATCCCGGCCAACGAGACGATCCTCGGATTTATGAACGAGTTCCGGACACTCTATCGCGGTCGTCGACAGGACCGGCGAGAAGCGATCTACAATACGGGAGTCGCGTTTACCCTGTACGTCCTTGCTCAGCCCGAGATCCAATGGCAGGCCCCCTTGCCCGAACACATCGCCGCTGTCTTGCATCTGATCCAAAAACACCCCGCCGAACCTTGGACCAACGCGACCTTGGCTAGGCACGCCCACATGAACACGGACGCTTTCGCACGAAGTTTTCGTGAGTGGATGCACGACACACCGGCCAAGTATGTTCAGCGGATTCGCGTTCGCCGGGCCTGCGCGCTCCTGGCGGGCTCTGACCTGACGATCAAGCAGATCGCCGCCGAAGTCGGGTTCGCCAATCGGCACCACTTCAGTCGAGTATTCAAGGACCACACGGGCATCTCCCCTGCCCGGTACCGCAAAGAGCCCTCGGGCGAATGAGGCCAGATGACCCGAAGGGACTGCTTGGCGATGTGGTCCCGGGCGATGGCACACCGCAATCAGGCTTGGGTATCAATGCGGATTATCTCGCTTGGGCCGGCTGTAGCGATTGCCTAATCCGTTTGTCCTTGGCGTGTTAGAGTCCTGCCGCGCCGGTCATGGATACGTCACATCTCATGGATCGAAGGCCCATTCGTTGTCTGTATTCCAGACGGAAGGTCCTCCAATAAAGGGCTGTTTTCTTTCGGCATCCTTCATGCCCTGTGCTTCCAGCCCCAAAGGGAACTGGTGGTGCAAAGTCGGAACTCTTCTGGGGTTTTGGACGCTGGACTGTGTGTCGGATTCCATGACTGCCGACGTTTGGACTACGCATTATCCCCAACTCAAGGGGGAATAATTCTTGCGGGATTTCAAGGAGGGCGCGGGTGGGCTTTCCACACCCATGTCGGAAATCGATACAAAACAACCCGCACATCGATACAATTCCATCCTTGAATCCGGCGGGGGGTTTAATAGACAATAGAGGCAGCTAGGAGCCTTTTTCTATTACCCCTGGGAGCAAATCGAACGCGCTGCGCGCGTAGGGGCGAGCCGGTTGACTTTTCTTCCTGCTTGCGTTGGAGCAAACGTGGAAGGCAGCGAAACCTTGCGTGGACCGGAACAGGCGAAGGGCGGGGCATCGTACGTTTAGCGAATAAGGGAGCCGGAGGCCGCACCCCGTTTGCGGTCGCTGTTGGCCTCCTGGTGAAGGGCGTCGCCTCCTGGCGGGGAGCCAGACAAGTCATCGCCAAGGGACGCGCCGAACATGTCTCTTTACTCGCGTTTTCACAACTCGGGTAAACTCTTTTCGGAGGATACAGCAATGATGAGTGGGACAAGAAAAGTCATCACGATCTCCGCGGTGGTCGCGGTCCTGATCGGCATGGCCTGGACCAGTACGACGAACGCCGCGCCCGCGACGGACATCACGTGCTTGACGCCGCTGACGACGGTTACAAACGCTGGAGGTTATTGGTATTGGAAAAACAATGCCGTGAGCCCGGACAACGGCAGCGGCGCTTCGACATTCAATGAACTGTCAGGGTATGTTCTCAAGGACGAGATAGCTGGCTATTACAATCATGCCTACACCTTCACTGGCTCAGGGCCTGGTGGGCTTTGGTACGACCTGGGCTCGATATACACCGTTAGGCGCGTTGAAGTTGCATGCCGGCGAACGAGTGATGTAGCCCACACCCAAGGTTCCGACCTGTACGGCAGCGCCGTCAAGTCGAAGGACCCGGTTGACATCATCGGGCAAACCGTCGTCCCGACGATGGATACGGGATCCGGATATTATTGGTCGAGCGCCGACGTGGATTGGGCAGGCGTCCAGTATGTCCGCATTCAGGGCGAAGGAGCCCCCAGACCTAGTGACGGCAAAACAACGCTGAACGTCGCCGATATGCGAATCCTCGCCGAGGTGCCAGTTGTCAACAACGGCTACATCGGCCATGTGCATGCGGACGTGTCGTCGACTCTGGTCAACTACAGTTGGGATTCGGAGGCGATCACCGACAACCGTGGGATGAGCGATGCGATGAATCCCGGTGACAAGACCGCGACACATGCGCAGGGCACATCGGGCTGGATGACAGCAGCCAGTGACCCAGCGCCTGCTGTCACGTTCGATTTAGGAGGCATGTATGATCTGGACCAGATGCTCATCTGGAACCACAATCAAACGACTGTGAATACCTGCGGATTCAACGAAGTCCTGATCGAGTACTCCGACAACGGTGGGCTTTGGTACTACACCTTGCCCGACATGAACGGCGGCGACTTGAGCAACGGGAACTATACCATCCCAATGGCGCCGGTGGACGGAGAGGGATATACACTAGGTGACAGCGTGTATCAGTTGGCAGTTGACTTCGGCGGCATCGAAAACGTGGATCATGTCAAGATCACCGGGTATAGCAACCACGGTGACGCGTCTTATTACGGCTTGGCCGAAGTTCGCTTCTATGAGCCTTTCGCATCGGCCCAACCGGGTGACACGAACAACGACGGTTATGTCAACGCGGCCGATGCGCAGACGTTAGCCCAATACTGGCTCGCCGATGTCGGTGAGGGTGGCGCATCGATGGGTGACTTTAATGGTGACCATGTAGTCAACGACCTGGACGCCTCGATTCTGGCGGCCAATTGGGGCGCGACTCCGAGCGAAGGAGTGGGAGTGCCCGAACCGTCGACCTGGGTGCTGCTCTTGACGCTGACCCTGGGGGGGCTTTGGCTGCGGCGTAGCCGTTAGCGAGAGCCAATTTGAAAAAGAGGGTGCGGCCGCCCACTGGCTCCCGGCGGCTCGCACCCTCTTTGCTTGCTCTGACGTCTGCTCACGAGACGTCCCGCTTCCTTTGCGCTGGGCACGCGATGAAGGTACGCGCGCAAGTAGGATCTCGGAATGGACTGCCGGAAAGGAATTGTGATTTATGCCCAACGGCGAACAGGCCACGACGATCTTCGAGCTTGGCGACGGGGCCGTGCCGGAAACCTATCCGGTTAGAAAAAAGGAGTTGTTTTCCCATGAATACTGACCAAGTGAGGAAATCGAGGATAAGAAAAGCGGCTTGCCGGCGGAGTCCGGCCGGATGGCGCGGGTTCACGCTGGTCGAGTTGCTCGTGGTGATCGCCATCATCGGCATCCTGATCGCCCTCTTGTTGCCGGCCGTACAGGCGGCACGCGAGGCGGCTCGGCGGATGCGGTGCTCGAACAACATGAAACAGATTGGCGTCGCCCTGCTGAACTACGAGACGAGCTACCGCTGTTTCCCGTGCTATGACGGATCGGCCGTGTACGGGAAGCACATGGCTTCTTGGTTAACCCGAATACTCGGGCCCCTGGGCGAGGGCCCGATTTACGAATCGCTCGATTTCAGCGCCGACCTGTTCATCCGCTGGCCGGCTGGCGGGCACAACCCGAACCGGATCCTCGAAGACCAGTACTTCCCCTTCATGGACTGCCCTTCCAGCAACCTGCCCGATTTGGTAGTGGACACGTATGACGGTGTATCGCGCAAGGAGATGGGCACCTGCTACGTGGGGATCATGGGCGCCGTCTACGTGAACGTGGACGCCCAGACGCGACATGCTTCGAGCGTCCAAGGCGCTGTCGGCGAAGGTTGGTTCTCTCAAGGCGGGGTGCTTGTGCCCGAGCAGCGCGTCCGCATGGCCGACATTCGCGA
This sequence comes from Pirellulales bacterium, assembly GCA_016931075.1. Classification (GTDB taxonomy): domain Bacteria; phylum Planctomycetota; class Planctomycetia; order Pirellulales; family Thermoguttaceae; genus JAFGFF01. Next base: position 15,067 of record JAFGFF010000491.1, read on the forward strand.
CGGCACGACGAACACCATGATGGTCGGCGAGCAGTCGGACTGGTGCATCGACGCCTCCGGAAATAAACACGACTGCCGGTCAGGCGACCAGTACGGCTTTGCAATGGGGCCGTGCGTTGACGGAGGCAAGCCGGGCCACGGACTCTACCGCCCTTTCAACTACACCACGATCCTCTACCCGATCAACATGACGGACTGGGACGCCTACGGGGTCAAAGGCGTTTACACCTACGGGGCCAACCGGCCCATCCTGTCGGCCCATCCCAGCGGAGCGAACGGGCTGTTGTGCGACGGCTCGGTCCATTTCTTCGACGAAGAAACGGAACTCCAAATCCTCCACAACCTGGGCAACAAGGACGACGGGAATTCGTTTGCGTTCTGAATGGACCATGATTGCTTTCGCACACAAGGTTGTTGCCGACAAGAGTCACCAGTATCATAATCCTCATGCTGTGAAAAGGACGAGCATCGAAATGAAACGGACCGGCTTCTGGATTTCCATCTTGATCGGCCTGCTTGTAGCCGGAGCCGTGCCTGCATGTCTGGCCGGCGACGTGGCGGACTATAACGTCGTCTGGGACTCGCCCAGCAGGGACCACGCGGGCTCGATGCCGCTGGGCAACGGGGATATCGGGATCAACGCCTGGGTCGAGCCTAACGGCGACGTCCTTTTCTACCTGGGCAAGTCGGACTCGTGGGGAGACAACGGGCGGTTGTTGAAGGTCGGCAAGATCCGCCTGCGATTCGATCCGCCCCTGTTCGCGCCCGGCGACACGTTCCGCCAGGAACTCGACCTGGCCACCGGCACGCTTCGCGTTGCCTGCGACGGCAAACGGGGCAAGAGAATGCTGGCCCTGTGGGTCGACGCGAACAGCCCGGCCGTCCACGTCACGCTCGACAGCCCTGTCGAATCGACCGGAACCGCTTCAATCGAACTCTGGCGGATCCAACCCGAGACGCTGTCGGACCTGGAGACAAGCGACGTCAACGTCATCGTGCATAGGACAACGAAGAAAAAGAAAAAGAAGCACCGCGCGCCGACCGTGGTTGAACCGGATACCATTCTCAAAGGGCTCCCGGATCGGATCGGCTGGCATCACCATAACCGAAAATCAGTCGGGCCAGCCACGATGTCGCGGCTCCAAGGGCTCGACGGATTCTCGCGAGAGGATCCGCTCCTGCACCGGACGTTCGGCGCGGTCGTCCTGGCCGAGCGAGGGCGCCGGGTGGACGACACGCATCTCGAATCGCCGGCCGCCAAGTCGCACCGGTTCAGCGTTTATGTATTGACCCAACACCCGGCCACGCCCGAGAGCTGGCTCAAGGAACTCAACGGCCTGATCACCACGACGGAAAAACGAGATTTTAATGAACGTCGCCGTGAGCACGAAACTTGGTGGCGGGCGTTCTGGGACCGCAGTTGGATTCACGCCACGCCGGCCGCGAACAAGACTAAGAGCCACCTCGATCAAACCGACGAGACATACATCGTCAGCCGCGCCTACGCCCTGCAGCGTTTCATCACGGCGGCCGCCGGCCGAGGGCGCTATCCGGTCAAGTTCAACGGCTCGCTCTTCACCGTGCCGGCCAAGGACAAGCCGGGCGACGCCGACTATCGCCGATGGGGACCCGGTTTCTGGTGGCAGAACACGCGGCTGCCCTACCTGAGCATGTGTGCCTCGGGCGACTTCGACATGATGGGCCCCCTGGTCCGGTTCTACGTCGACGAACTCCTGCCGCTGTGCAAGTATCGCACCCGACACTACCTCGGCCACGACGGGGCCTATTACCCCGAGTGCATGTACTTCTGGGGAGACGTCTTTTCGATCAGCTACGGCCCCACGCTGTTCGAGCGGCGCAAGGAAAAGCTTCAGGAAAGCGGTTATCACAAGTGGGAGTGGGTCTGCGGCTTAGAACTGGCTTGGATGTTGTTGGACTACTACGAACACACGCGGGACGAGGCGTTTCTGCACACGAAGGTTCTGCCCCTGGCGCACGAAGTCCTGACGTTCTTCGATCAAGACTACAAGACAGGCCCGGACGACAAGCTGGTGATGCACCCGGCCCAGGCGGTCGAGAAGTGGTGGGACTGCACCAACCCGATGCCCGAGCTGGCCGGGCTCCACGCACTCACAGCCCGGCTGTTGACGCTGCCCGAGAATCGGACCACAGAAAAGGACCGCGCTTTCTGGCGTGCGCTGGCGGCCAAGCTGCCCGAGCTTCCGACGCGCGAGGCGAAAGGCGTCCGCATGTTGGCGCCGGCCAAGCGATTCGCCAAGCAGATGAACGGCGTCGAGTCGCCCGAGCTTTATGCCGTGTATCCTTTCCGGCTCGTATCGTTCGACAAGCCCAACAAGGACCTGGGCGTTCAGGCGTTCGTCCACCGCGACGGCCAGAACTACTCGGGCGGATGGCTGCAGGAAGAACTCTTCGCCGCCTATCTCGGCCTGAGTGAAGACGCCCGAAGGCTCCTGGTCAAACGGGCCGGCACGAGCGATCCGGATTCCCGGTTCCCGGCCTTTTGGGGACCGAACTTCGACTGGGTGCCCGACCAGGACCATGGGGGGATCCTGGTTCGGGCGTTCCAGACGATGTTGATGCAGACCGACGGCCGCCGTATCTTCCTGCTGCCGGCTTGGCCAAAGCAATGGGACGTTGACTTCCGCCTGCACGCCCCCTATCGAACGACGCTCGAGGGAACCGTCCGCGGCGGCAAGCTCGTCAAGCTGAACGTCACCCCACCCTCAAGAAGCAGCGACGTCACCGTGATTGGCATCGCACGGGAAGAGAAGACCGATTAGCAAGGGGTTAGGAGCATTATGTCATCCACAAGTGAACCGTCGACGACCGCACACGGAAGTAGGTCACGTCAGAGGCCCTCGCCCCCCGTGCGAAAGCCGGGCACGTTGGCCAAAGTCAGGCGGATGCGTCAGGCCATGCGGCACGAGGAGCCCGATCGGGTGCCGATCACCGACTTCTTCTGGGGCGGGTTCGTCCAACGCTGGCGCGAGGAACTCGACTTGCCGCCCGACGCCAGTCCGTACTACCACTACGATCTCGACTGGGTCGTCACGTTCCCGAACATGGATCCGTGGATCCGACCGTTCGAGACGGTCAAGGAAGACGACGACGAGGTCGTCGTCAAGACGGGCTTCGGCGCGGTGATGCGAAAGAAATTCGACTTCCCCATGCCTGAGTCGATCGGCTGGGAGATCGACGCGTTCGAGAAACTCGAATCAATCGAGTTTGACAACCCGGCTGACCGCCGGCGGTTCTTCGAGGCGGGTGACAACCAAATCGCCGGCGTGGGCGATGGATTCGAACGCAACAGCCCCCCGTGGATCGACACGGTCCAAAAGCTCCACGCCGACTTCGCCACCTACGGCAGCATGGTCGAATGCTCCGAGTGCCTCACCCGACTGATTGGCCAGCAGAACACGATGCTCTGGATCGGGATGTATCCCGAGCGGATGGGCCAGGTGATCAACCGGATCGGCCGCTTCTACGTCGACAGCCTCAAGGCCCAAATCCAGGCCGGCGGCCCATGGCTCGACGGCATGGTCATCTGGGGCGACGTCGCCTATAAAAAAACGATGTTCTTCTCGCCCGACTACTGGCGGACCTACTTCCGCCCTTGGGTCAAGGCGATGATCGACGAGTGCCACACCCACGATCTGCCGGTCATTTACCACGGGTGCGGCAACGTCTCGTTCATCCTCGAAGACTTCATCGAGATCGGCGTCGACGCCTACAACCCACTCGAAGCCAAGGCCGGTCTGGACTGCGTCGCGCTTCGCGAGCAATACGGCCACCGACTGGGCATGTGCGGCAACAACGACATCCGCCTCTGGGAACGGGGCGACCTCGAAGAGATCCGCCGCGACGTTCTCCGCAAGCTCCACGCGGCCAAGGGAGGCGGATACATCTTCCAGTCGGACCACTCGGTCAGCAGCGAAGTCTCGGGCCACACCTACGACTACATCGTCAAGCTGGTCCGACAATACGGCAACTACCCGCTCGGCCTGCCCGAACTGGACGGAGCAATATCAGGCTGATTTCGATATGTAGGAGGCGACTCCTGTCGCCGAAGGGTTCTGAATGGCAACCCTTCGGCGACAGGAGTCGCCTCCTACAGACGCAAGGATATTGGTAATATGAAACGCCTCGGCGCGGTCGCCCGAGTGAAGCCCGAGATGCTCGACCGGTACGTCGAACTGCACGCCGCCGCCTGGCCGACCGTGCTCGAGCGGATCCGGCAATCCAACATCCAGAACTACTCGATCTTTCTGAA
>JAFGFF010000056.1 GCA_016931075.1 Pirellulales bacterium
CGCCGTATTCGACCATCCGCTTGGCCTTTTCGAGCACCATGTCGGCGACCTGGATGTGGCGCGAGGCCGGTTCGTCGAACGTCGAGCTGATCACTTCGCAGTTGGGACCCTTGACCTGCCGCTCCATGTCGGTGACCTCTTCGGGCCGCTCGTCGATCAGGAGCATGAAGACATAGAGGTTCGGGTAGTTGGCCAGGGCGGCCTGAGCCATTTTCTGCATGAGGATGGTCTTGCCTGCCCGGGGCGGACTGACGATCAGCCCTCGCTGCCCGAATCCGACCGGCACGATCATGTCGACCACTCGGGTGTTGACGTCCTGGGGATCGTGTTCCATGACGATCCGCTGGTCGGGGTGCAGCGGGGTGAGGTCGTCGAACGAGACCTTCTTGGCCAGGAGGTTGGGGTCTTGATAGTTGATCGCCTCGACCCGCAACAGGGCGAAATAGCGTTCGTTTTCCTTGGGCGGCCGGATCTGGCCCGACACGGTCGCCCCGGTGCTCAGCCCGAACCGGCGGATCTGGCTGGGCGAGACGTAAATGTCGTCGGGGCAGGAGAGGTAGTGGTAATCGGGGCTGCGAAGGAATCCGAACCCATCGGGCAGGATCTCGAGCGTCCCCTCGCCGTACATCAGGCCGTTGAGCTTGACCCGCTCCTTGAGGATCCGGAAGATCAGGTCCTGCTTCTTGATGCCATGGTAGTCTTCGAGGTTTTCCTTGCGAGCTTCCTCGATCAGTTCGGCCATCGACATCCGCTGCAGGGCGGCGACGTGGGTGTCTTCCGACTGCCGGAGTTTCTCGATCTGTTCGTCGGGCTGGATTTGTCCTCTATTTCGATCGCGTTCCTTGGCCAGCTCTTCGGCCAAGGAGAGGGGTTCACCCCGGCTGTCGACGTCGCGGGGCGTGTCGTCCGCCCCGGAAGGGCGGCGATGCCCGGCAGGTCTCGACGGACGACGGGAGTGCGCCTCCGAGCGGGGTTCTTTGGATGCCATTGGTCAAGACTCCTGAAAAGAATCCGTGGGTCCGGCGCGCGGAAGGCGCCGAGGTGGGAAATTGTCGCGTCTGAATTAGGGAATGGTTGCCCGATATCGGTCGCTGAATTGGACCGCGGGAGACATGGAAAACATCAAGGGCCGAATCCGCCGTGTGACCACACGAAAGCGGCAGCGGGGGGGTGGGGGAAAATCAGCCGACGAGCGACGGCCACAGGTGCTCGAGTTGAGCTTGGGTGGTTTCCGGAGAACCGGAGTTATCTACTACCACATCGGCACGCCATCGCTTGGAGTCCAACGATTTCTGAGCCTCCTCACGAGCCGAAAAATCCTCCTCGCTCCACCCTCGTGCCCGGGCTCGCTCCCACCGGAGCCGCCTCGGCGTATCGACAAAAATCAACGTATCGCAAAACGTGTCCCACCCGGCCTCCAGCAGCAGCGGAGCGTCGAGCACCGCCACCTTTTTGCCTTGGGCCGCCATCACCTCGGCCTGTTGCTCGAGACGACGCTTGATCTCCGGGTGGGTCAGTTGTTGTAAGTATTTCCGTTCTCGGGCCGCGCCGGCCGTGCGGCCGAAAACGACCTTGGCCAGCCGGGCGCGGTCGACCTGTCCGTCGGGCCCCATCACGCCGTCGCCCCAACGCTCCCGCACGGCCTCCAGTATGTTTGGTTCTCGCAGGACCTCGTGGCCCGTCCGATCGGCCTCCAACAGGCCGGCCCCCATCGCCTCCAGACGCCGAGCGACCAGGCTCTTGCCGCTGGCCACGCCGCCAAGGACTCCGAGGATGCGCATGGAAGGAACGTGACGTTTTGGAAGGACAAAGTGAGCGGCTCGATGTGCCGGATTTAATGTGTGTATCGTGTATTGTTTGTCGGTCTATCGGGTCGGTTCAGTATTGCCCCGAAGGGGCTTTGTTCTCCCAGCCCAGGGCATCGCCCTGGGAGAGGAGTGAAAACTATAAATTCTATCGGCCCAACGGGCCAACCATTTCGAATCGGTTGGGCCGTTGGCCCGAACGAACGACATGAGGTAAACCGTTTTCCCAGGGCGATGCCCTGGGCTGGGAGAACGGTTGGGCCTTCGGCCCGAACATTATTACACCGGTTGCATCTCGGCCCAGTTCGAGCCGACCGAGACGTCGACTCGAAGGGGCACGCGAAGCGTTCCGGCGGCCATCATTTCCTCGGCCACCAGGTGTGTCAGCGTGGATTCTTCTGCGGGCGGGACTTCAAATACCAATTCGTCGTGGATCTGCAGCAGCATTCGCGCCGCAAAACCCTCTCGCCGCAGGCGCGCGCCGACGGCGATCATTGCTTGTTTGATCAGATCAGCCGCCGAGCCCTGAATGACGGTGTTAATCGCGGTCCGCTCGGCGAGGTTCCGTTGTCGACCGGCGTCCGCGCGAATGCCGCGGATCGCCCGACGCCGACCTGAGATGGTACTAGCATACCCATTCTGGAGGCATTCCGCCAGCACTTGGCAAAGAAAGCCCTCGATTCCCGGGTATTGCTCGAAATAGGCATCGATGAACGTGGCCGCCGCGTCCCGCTCGATCCCCAACTGCCGGGCTAGGCCGAACGGGCTTTGGCCGTAAATGACCCCGAAATTGACCGCTTTGGCCTGCCGACGCATCTCCGGAATCACCTCTTCCAGGGGGACCCCGTTCACCTGGCTGGCTACCCGGGCGTGGATGTCCTCCTCCTGGGTGAACGCCTGGCAAAGCCGCTCATCCTGCGAAAAATGGGCCAGTACCCGTAGCTCGATCTGTGAATAGTCGGCCGCCACCAGCCGCCAGTCCTCCGGTGAGGGGATGAAGGCCGAACGGATCGCGCGGCCCTCGCTCGTGCGGATCGGGATGTTTTGCAGGTTCGGGTCGCTGGAGCTCAGCCGGCCCGTCGCCGCAACGACCTGGTTGAACGAAGCATGCACCCGGCCCGTCTTGGGGCAAACCATCTCGGGCAGGGCGTCGACGTAGGTGCCCTTCAGCTTGGCGTACTGGCGATACTCGACGATCTTGGCCGGCAACGGGTGCATCGAGGCCAACTCGGCCAAAACGTCCGCGTCGGTGCTTGGCCCGGTCTTTGTTTTTTTCACGACCGGCAACCCTTGCTCCTCGAACAGGACCACCTGAAGCTGCTTCGGCGAGGCGATGTTGAACGGGTGGCCGGCCAGATCGAGGATCTCGGCCTCCAACTCGTCGATCCGCCGGCCGAACTCGTCGCTCAACGCGGCCAGCCGGTCGGCGTCGACCGTGATCCCGTTAAACTCCAACTCGACCAGCCATTCGATCAAAGGCAACTCCAACTCGGTAAACAGCCGGTCGAGTTGCTGCTCTTTGAGACGCTGGGCCAACAGCGGACGCAACAGCCATGGGACCAGGGCGTCCTCGGCCGCGTAGTCGCACACCTGGGCGGTTGGCACGTCGTCCATCCGCTTCTGGTTCTTGCCCGAGCCGATCAACTCGCTGATCTTGATCGTCGTGTGGTTCAAATACCGCTTGGCCAGTTCGTCCAGGTTGTGGTTTCGCTGGCCCGCGTCGAGCAGATAGCTGGCGACCATCGTGTCGAACGCCACGCCGGCCAGCCGCACGCCGGCCGCGCGGAGCACGATCATGTCGTACTTCAGGTTCTGCCCGATTTTATCCACCGACGCGTCTTCCAACACCGGCTTGAGCGCGGCGAGCGTTTTTTGCTCGTCCAGACGTTTTTCACCCTCCGGCGCGCGGACGGGCAGGTACCAAGCCTCGTCGTCCTTCCAGGCGAACGACAGCCCGACCAACTCGGCCCAGCGGGGCCACACGTGTGTCGTCTCGGTGTCGAGCGAGATGCACTTCTGACGCTTCAGTTCCTTCAAAAACGCCTCAAACGCCTCGGGCGTGTCGACCAGGTGATACTTGGCTTCGACCGCCGGGGTTACTTCGACGGGCCCATCGCTGAAATTACTCTCTAAATTATCAAAGGGCTCGCGGAGGCTGCGGAATCCAAGCTCCTCGAACAGGTCGAACGCCGCCTGGCGATCGAAACCGCCCACCTGTCCGCCGCGCCAATCGACCGGCACGTCGACGTGCGCGTCCAGACGAACCAGGCGTTGGCTCAACAGGGCCACCTCGCGGCCGTTCATTAGGTTCTCTTTGCGTTTCTTGCCCGACACCTCGGACGCATGGCCCAACACGCCTTCGAGCGTGTCGTACTTCTCCAATAACTCCCGGGCGAGCTTCGGTCCGATCAGGGCGACGCCCGGCACATTGTCGACCGAATCGCCGACCAGGGCCTGGAAGTCGACCACCTGGTCGGGGCGGATGCCCCAGTCGGCCGCCAGGGCCTCGGCGTCGTACAGCGTGTTCTTGCGGATGTTGTAGAGCACCACACGGTCGGTGATCAATTGCCGGCAGTCCTTGTCGGCCGTGACCAGCACGCACCGGCCGCCCAGTTCGTCGATCCGCCGGGCCATCGTCGCCATGACGTCGTCGGCTTCGAACGACGGCACGCCCAACACGGGAATCCGCAACGCCTCCATCGCCCGATAGATCCACGGCCACTGCGAGATCAACTCGTCGGGCGTGGCCGCGCGTTGGATCTTGTACTGGTCGTACATCTCGTGCCGGAACGTCGGGCCCGGCAGGTCGACCGCGCAGAACAAATAGTCGGGCTTTTTCGATCCGATCAGCCCCATCAGGTCGCGGAAGAATCCGTAGACCGCGTGGACCGGCTCGCCTGCGGGACTGGTCATCTCGGGCAACGCGTGAAACACCTGGTGAACCAGCCCGTGCGTGTCGATCACGTAGACCGTCTTGCCCTCGAGACTCTCCGGCGGCGGGCTGTCGACCTGCGAGGGCGAAACCTGGGCGTCCGAATCCCGCGCCCGGCAACGGGGCGGCGGCGGGGGCTCCATGCCCGGCAGCATCGGTTGGTCGGCGCGCTTGGCCATCGGTCATCCGTGGGTTGGGGGCAGGCCAGATGCCAAATAAGGAGGAGACAACCATATCATCCTAGCGCCCAGGGCCAAAATCTGTCAACCCACCACACATGTTGTAGGAGGCGACTCCTGTCGCCGAATGCTGTCAAGCCCCCTTTCCTCCAATCCCCATCCGCCATACCATCGAATGCTCCAACCCTCTCCCCGTGGGAGAGGGTGGACGGATTAGTGGCTAGTGGTTGGTGGCTAGTGGCTAGCCACAGAACACCAGCCACTAACCACTAACCACCAGCCACTAGCTCCCCATGTCCCTCAACGCCGCCCAACGCGATGCCGTCAACACTCTGCGGGGACCGCTTTTGGTTCTGGCTGGGGCGGGGACGGGCAAGACGAGGGTGGTCATGCACCGGCTGGTCAATCTGATCCGGCATGGGATCGAGTCGGAGCGGATCCTAGCCGTCACGTTCACAAACAAGGCGGCCCGGGAGATGCAGGAGCGGGCGGGCGAACTGTTGCGCCGGCGACGCAACGATCCGAAACCGGAGATCTCGACGTTCCATTCGCTGTGCGTGCGGATCTTGCGGCGGCAGATTCAGCACCTCGGCTACCCGCCGGGCTTCGCCATCTACGACCGGGGCGATCAGGAGAGCGTCGCCCGAGGGGCCCTGCGCGACATCAAGGCGCCCGACACGGCCCTGCGGCCCGGCGATCTGGTCAACATGATCGGCGGTTGGAAGACGGCGGGCGTCGACCCGCGCCGCGCGGCGGCAATGGCTCAAAACGACAAACAACACCTCGGCGCGGCCGGCTACCGGCGCTACCAAGAAGCCCTGCGGACGGCCGGGGCCGTCGACTTCGACGATCTGCTGCGCCTGACCGGCGAGCTGTTCGCCAAGTTTCCCGAGGTCAAAGCCGAAGAGGCCGGGCGGTTCGACCACATCATGGTCGACGAATATCAAGACACGAACGCGGCCCAATATGTGATCGTCAAGGCCCTGGCCGCCGGGCATCGCAACCTGTGCGTGGTGGGCGACGACGACCAGTCGATCTACGGCTGGCGCGGCGCCGAGGTCACCCACATCCTCCGGTTCAAACACGACTGGCCCGAGGCCAAGGTCGTTCGGCTGGAGACCAACTACCGCAGCACGCGGCCGATCATCGAATGGTCGAACCGGCTGATCGCGTTCAACAAGGAGCGCCACGACAAGGTCCTCCGTGCGACGACCGACGGCGAGACGCCTCGCATTCTGCAACTCAAGGACGAAACGGCCGAGGCGAAGCTCATCGTCGAGGAGATCGGCCGCGAGGTCCGGGCCAAGAAGGGCCGCTACAGCGATTTCGCCGTCCTCTTTCGCACCAACGAGCAGCCCCGGCTGTTCGAGGACGAATTCCGCCGGGCGAAAGTTCCCTACGTGCTCGTCGGCGGGACGTCGTTCTACGACCGGAAGGAAATCCGCGACATCCTGGCCTATTTGAAGGTGCTGATCAATCCACGGGACGAGGTCTCACTCCTTCGGGTGATCAACACCCCGGCCCGGGGCATCGGCGCGACGACGATCCGCCGGCTCATCGAGACGTCGCTCCAAAAGAAGCAGTCGATCTGGGAGACGCTCACCGGCCCCGACGGCGCCGAAGGGCTGGGCCACGGCGCGCAGCCCGCCTTGCGAGGTTTTTGCGATCTGGTCAAGCGATTTCGACGCCAGAGCCGCACCGGCCGGCTGACCGAGTTGGTCGGCCAACTGATCGGCGAGATTGGCTACAAGGACGAGCTGCTGCGGCTCTACCCGAATCCCGACGACAGGCAGGCCCGATGGTCGAGCGTCGAGGAGATCGTCAACGCGGTGGACGGCTATTGCCGGCGCGAGGCGAAGCCGACCCTGGCCGGGTTCGTCCACGAGACGGCCCTGGGCGACCGCGACATGGACGACGAAAAAGAGAAGCAACTCGCCCGGGACGCCGTCGTGCTGATGACCCTGCACAGCGCGAAGGGCCTCGAATTCCCGTCGGTCTACCTGGTCGGCCTGGAGGAAGGCATCCTGCCGCACAAGCGTTCGGTGGCCGACGACGAAAAGGCCGTCGACGAAGAGCGCCGCC
>JAFGFF010000057.1 GCA_016931075.1 Pirellulales bacterium
AGTTTCATTGCTTCGTCGATCTGGCCGGCGCGGGTCAGGTCGAACAGCCGCCGAGTCAGCTCGGGCACCACGCCGCTGGTCGCGTTTGTCCCGCCGTGGCAGCCCAGCAGGAGCATCGGCACGAGCACCACGTCCCAACCGGTCAGGAAGACGAAGTCGGGCCGCACGGGCCGGACCGCCTGGATCATCCGCATCATGAACGGCAAGTCGCCCGACGAGTCCTTGATGCCCACGATCCGCTCCAACTCGGCCAGCCGGCGGATGGTCGGCACGTCGATCGGGCTGGCGAACATGGGGATGTTGTAAAGCGTCACGTCGACCGGGCTGTTAAGCGCGATCTCACGAAAGTAGGCGTAGACCGACTCGGGGCTCAGTTTGTAATAAAACGGCGACACGATGGCCACGGCCCGAACGCCCCACTCGGCGTACGTCTGGCAGGCTTCGATCGTTTCCCGCACGGTCGGCTCGGCGGCCCCGGCCAAGACCGGCACGCGCCCGGCCGCCTGGTCGGTCACGATCTGGATGATTCGCCGCCGTTCGTCAGGCGAGAACCGGACGAACTCGCCGGTCGACCCGTTGGGATACAGCCCATGCACGCCTTTGGCGATCAGCCAATCGACATAGCGTCGCAATTCGCTTTCGCAGATTTTTCCCTGGCCGTCCAGAGGGACCATGTGCGGAGTGAAGATGCCTTCGATAGGCCCGGTCATGGGGAGGGCTCCTTGTGCCGCGCTCGACGGCTCACTTCGATCGATCAACAGCGTGAGCAAACAATGTAAGCAGGACAATGCAATCGGTGGGATGGCCCGGTGGGCAGCCCGGTCTCGGGTTGGGACCACGCGGGGCGGGCCGCAATGAGACTATACCATTTTTACAGGTCCCGCCGGCTTGAAAAAGCCCCGATGTCCGGGAAAATCCGTGCCATTGGCCCCTTTCCTACACCGACTGGGTGCCATGCTCAGACGACCGCTTCAGCGACGGATGAGCATGCTGGTGCTACCAGCTCAAACAACATGCCCATCCCTCGTAAAAAGCGAGGTCTGGGCATGGCACCCCGCTCGTTTGACAGGGGGGGAATAGGCCTGTAGACTACGGCCTGGCTGGCCAGTCGATATGGAGCAAAAAGGAGCACAAGAGACGCATGGCTGATGTAGGTTGCGCGGGCATTCTGGTGGCCGACACGATCTGTGGGCCGATCGAGCAGTTGCCTCACGAGGGAGAGTTGCTGGCCATCGACGCAATGCCCGTCAAGATCGGCGGGTGCGCGGCCAACGTGGCCATCGACCTGGCCCGGCAGGGCGTCAGCACCGACGTCTGCGGATGCGTCGGCAACGACGACGCGGCCGACGTCGTGCTCAACGGCCTCCAAACGGCCGGACTGGGCTGTGGGCAGGTCCGCCGTGTCGACACCCATCCCACTAGCAAAACGGTGATCCTCCTGGTCCAAGGCGAGGACCGGCGGTTCATCCACAGCTTCGGGGCCAATGCGGCCTTCGAGGTCGGGCATATCGACCGGACGTGGATCGACGGCCTGAAGGTCTTCTACCTCGGCGGGCTGTTCGCCATGCCGGCCGTCCGGACCGACGAGCTGGCCGAGTTGCTGAAGTACTGCCGGCAACGGGGCGTCGTTACAGTGGTCGACGTCGTCGTGCCTCACGACCTCACCGGTTTGGATGAACTGAAGCCTCTGCTCCCTCACATCGACTACTTCCTGCCCAACGACGACGAAGCCCAACGGCTGACCGGTTCGTCGGACGTCGAGCAACAGATCCAGGCCTTTCTGGACCACGGCGTCGACACGGTCATTATCACGCGAGGCCCCGATGGAGCGTTAGCCGCCAAGGGTTCGGAGCGGTGGGAAACCGGAGCGTTTTCGGTGGCTTGCATCGATCCTTCCGGCTCGGGCGACGCCTTCGACGCGGGCATCATCACGGGCATCCTCCGCCAATGGGACATGGCCCGGACCCTCCCATTCGCCGCCGCCCTGGGCGCCTCGGCCACCACGGCGGTCGGCACCACCGACGGTGTCTTCACGCCCGAACAAGCCGAGGAGTTCCTGGCCCAGCAAAGCTTGGAAGTGAAGCACCGCTCAGTCTGAGCCGCAAGGGTGGCAAAAGTGGATTAACACGAGGAAGCTACGCCCGGGTGCTGCCTCCAATGGCTCAAACCTCCCCAGCAGAGGGACGCTCGGGCACATGAAACAAACGAGATTCCGTCTTCTAGCGTAGAAATCTACTCAGTTGCTAGACATTGATAAGGGGCAACGCTATGCTACTCATCACTTCATCACTGTGAGTCTGGATCGCAATGGTTCAATTGGTCACGAGCCTTATCGGCCTGGTCGTGACACCACTACGCAAGAAACGAACGGCTGTAAGCCTTGCGAAGGCGAAATCAAGGCCTGCGACTTTTCCAGCCCAAAGTCCGTGCTACTTCATAAGGAGGCAACTATGTTGAGGACGTCTTTCTCCACGTTGGCGGCCGTTCTATTGATGGGCAATGTCTCCTACGGCCTGGTTACGCTTAGCTACACGCAGAACTCCGACCCGGCGCCGGGGTACAAGAGCTACACTGTCCAGGCGACGGGCGTGGGCATCAACGTTCTGGGAGGCTTCGAGATAATCGGCGACGTCTACCAGGTGTGGACCGACGAGGAGACACAGAGTGAATGGCTCTATAACTACGACGGCAATACACCGGGCCATCCAATGGATAGCCATGTCGCCTTCGGTGCCGGCGCCAGTGACCGACTTGCCGACATGCCCAACACCTACGGGGGTATCCCGGAACCATGGTTTACGCACGAACACATTTACGAAGGCGGCACCGAGGGACTCGGCGATCTCCGCAACGGGGGAGGGCTCTCTGGAGGTGTAACGACCTCACAAGTCTACACGGGCTCCATGCTTCCGGGCGACGCGAACGGTGACGAAATCGTCGACGCGATGGATCTTCAAATTCTATCTGCTAACTGGTATCATGTTGGCGCAGGGGGCTGGGTAGAGGGCGATTTCGACGGCGACGGCTTTGTCGGACCGGTCGATGCCTCGGTCCTGGCCGCCCATTGGCATTGGCACCTTGAGCCAATGGGCGATCCAGCCGGCGGTTGCGAATACACCGGAATGAACGACGGCGGCGGTACGTCCGAAAGCGATGCCTATCTTTCTCTCGGCACGCCTTCCGAAACGGCAACCACCGTCGACTTGTTGCACCTTGTTGTTCCTGAAGGCGCCATGGTGGCCGTAGAATTGGAACTCATCACAACCGAATATCATGCGCAGACGGGCTACTACACGAACATCACCTCGTATTGCTTCGCTGGGGAAAGTGCTCTGATCGTGCCCGAGCCGAGCACGCTTGCCCTGCTCGTCATGGGCATCGCGGGCCTGGCCGTCATGCGGCAGCGCAAGCGGTAAAGGGCCATCGGCCTTTCTCGATCGAGGCTGCTAGTTCGCGAAGAGGAACACTCTTCTTCGACGAGCCGCTTATCGCCTCGTGTCTACTTCGCTTCGTGCGCGGCCAGGATAGTCTTGACCACGGCGGCGAAGGCTCGAGCAGCCGGTCCCTGGCCGTCGGGATCCAGGGGCGGGGCGCCAGCGTCACCGGCGGTGACGACATCGGGATCAATAGGGATTGAGCCGAGCAGGGGGACGTTCATCTCTTCGGCCAGGGCCTTGCCGCCGCCCGACTTGAACAGGTCGATGTGTTCGCCGCACTTCGGGCAGACCAGGCCGCTCATGTTCTCGAGGATGCCGCGGATCGGCAACGAGACGGCCTCGCAGAACGAGATGCACCGGCGGACGTCGGCCACGGCGACCTGCTGGGGCGTGGTCACGACAATGGCTTCGGCTCTTGGACCGATGAGCTGGGTGACCGACAGCGGTTCGTCGCCCGTGCCCGGCGGCGAGTCGACCACCAGATAATCGAGTTGCCCCCACATCACATCCTTGAGGAACTGCCGGATCAAGCTGTACTTGCGCGGCCCTCGCCAGATGACCGGCTCGCGGCCCGAGGGCAGCAGGAACCCGATCGACATCACGGCCAGCCCGTCCTTGAAGCCGACCGGCAGGATCTCTTCGCCCAGGAGCGAAAGCTGCTGTCCGACCAGGCCCATAATGCCCGGAATGCTGGGGCCGTGCACGTCGATGTCCAACAGTCCGACCTTTTTTCCTGCCCGGGCCAGCGCGATGGCCAGGCTGGCCGCCACCGTGCTCTTGCCGACGCCCCCCTTGCCCGAAAGGACCAGCAGTTTATGGCCGATCTGATCCATCCGGTCCGCGAGCATCTTCTCCTCGCGCTGTTGTTCCGACTGATCGATCATGGGCAGGTCGTGGGAAGACGACGACATTCGGTGGTCCTTTCTTGATGCGTAGTTGAATTCTCTGACTCTATGTAGCCGCGTTCACAGAACGACCAACGGGCTCGATTCGCTCAGCTGGTCGGAGACGCTTTTCCAGACGGCCCGCACGTCAGCGCCCGCGCCGGCTTGGGTGTACTCGGCCAGGGACTGCTTATGGATCTGGGCTTCGGTCACAGACCGATCGTAGCGGATTCGGCCCACGGGCTCAACGCCCAGCCCCCGGGCGTGGGTCTCCATCTCGTCGGCCAACTCGGCGTTCAGGTCCCACTTGTTCACGCAGAGGAGCGTGCGGATGCCGAAGTGGCAGGTCAGCCCAGCAACCCGGCCCAAATCGTGCAGCCCGCTGAGCGTCGGTTCGCTCACCACCAGGACCAAGCCCGCTCCGGTGATCGACGCAATGACCGGGCAGCCGATGCCCGGCGACCCGTCGACGAGAAGCAGATCGCGTCCCTGCTCGTCGGCCACTCGTTTTGCCTCACGGCGGACCAGGCTGACCAGCTTGCCTGAGTTCTCCTCGGCGATGCCCAACGCGGCGTGGACCATGGGACCGAATCGGGTTTCGGAAACGAACCACTGCCCGTTGTCGACGGGGCCGAACTCGATGGCCTCTTCGGCACAGAACCACGCGCATATGCCGCAGCCTTCGCAGGCGATTGGATCGATGCGAAACGTCTTTGCCACGCGGCCATTGCCCGGGCCGTCGAAGTAAACGGCGTCGAATCGGCAGATTTCCTCGCACTTGCCGCAAGCCGTGCAATGGCCCGGCATGATTCGGGCCCTCGACCCGCCGGAAAAGCGATTCCGCTGGACGATCGTCGGCCCGAGCACCAGGTGCAAGTCGGCCGCATCGACGTCGCAGTCGGCCAGCACGGGCCGGTCGGCCAGCGCGGCGAACGACGCCACGACGGACGTCTTGCCCGTGCCTCCCTTGCCGCTGATGACGACCAATTCTTTCATGCCGCACCGCCTGGATTGGATTGAATGATTTCGAGCAACTGTGTGAACCTCTGGGCATGTTCCGGCGAGACGTCGGCTGCCATGACGCCGCGCGAGTAGGCCTCGGCCAGTTCGCGGTCGTCGGGGATTTCGGCCAGGATGGGCACCCGTTGGGCCTGGCAGTAGGCGTGCAGCTCGCTGCCGTTCAGACCGGCCCGATTGACCACGACGCCAAAAGGCCGCCCGAGCAGCCGGACCATTTCAATCGCTAGCTTCAGGTCGTGCAGTCCGAAGGGCGTCGGTTCGGTCACCAGGAGAACGAAATCGGCCTCGCGGACCGCTTCGATCACCGGGCACGACGTGCCGGGCGGGGCGTCGATAATCGTTAGGTCGGCTTCGACCTCCGTCGCCTTGACCGCCCGAATGACTGGAGGGCTCATCGGATGGCCGATGTTCAACAGCCCGTGGGCGAACTGGATCGCTTCGGCCTGGCCTGTTTCGAGCGTGCCAATCTCGCGCGATGTCTCGCGGATCGCTCCCACCGGACAGACCAACAAGCACCCACCGCAACTGTGACACATCTCCGGATAGGTCAGGATCTGGTCCCCGACGCGGACGATCGCGCTGAATCGGCAGATCTCGCCGCACTTGCCGCAGAGGATGCACCGCGTGGCGTCGACCTGGGGAATCAACGATCCGACGGGCTTCCGCTCGGTGATCCGGGGCTTGAGAAAGAGGTGTCCGTTGGGCTCCTCGACGTCGCAGTCGAGATAGGCCACGCGCTGCCCGGCCCGCGAGGCCACCAGGGCCAGATTCGTGGCCACGGTCGTCTTGCCCGTCCCCCCTTTGCCGCTGGCGATGGCGATTTGCATGGGTGTACTACTCAAAGGGTTCTTCTAATTGGCCACGGCACGACGAATAGGCGGGCGCCATGGCAAGGTTTGCTCTTGTGGTCCAGAACAAGAGCGAACAAGCCGTCCATGGCGCCCGCGAGTATCATGCATGTTCCTCGTGCCCGGTTGAGCCTTTCCAGCCGCGTTGTCCGCGTTGCCGGGCCGTTTGTTCGTCGACGTCGTCTTGCCAGCCGTTTCGGGTCGTGTCAATGCGATCGAATCGGGCCGTGTAAGGCTTGATGTCCAGGACGGGTGTTCCATTGAGCATGTCGACGTCCGTCACATAAAGCACGTTTCCCTCGCGGCGGAGCAATCTCACAATGCTCAGGCCGATCGGATTGGGCCGACACGGCGCCCGGGTGGCGAAAACGCCCCGCTCGACGTCCTGCAAGAACGGCTTGACGGTCAACCTCGGCTCGGTTGCCAGATGCAAATGGCAAAACAAGTAAACGTGAGAGAACGCTTCCAAATCGCAAAGCCCGTCGGCGAACTCGGGGAAGACCTCGACACGGCCTTCGCATCCTTCGGCATAGACCGGCTGAATCGGCGTGTCTTCGGCCCGGGTATGCGGGCTTCGGAGCACGCCGATGGGCCGGTAGCTGATGACGTCTTTCATGTTGTGCCTTGTTTCGCGTGTGTGCCACTGGCTCTGCCAGTGCTCTTGGAGGGCCACGCTCTGTCGTGGCCGGGCCCGCACACTCACGGACGCGACCACAAGGGTGCTACTGCTGGCTTGTCCAGCAGTGTTTTCGGGGCAAACGCGGCTCACACTGCTGGACAAGCCAGCAGCGGCACCCTTTTCAAACCACGCTCGTAAGTTTCGTCCTGTTTGTCAATTACCCGTACTTGCCGGCGATTGAAGCTCGTCGAGCCGCTGCTTGATCTGTTCCAGCGAACTGCCGAGCATTTCGGCCTGCTGCCGGAGCAGGGCAATCTCTTCCTCGCGAGTCTCGACCGGTTGTGCCGGCGCTACGGGCGGCACGGCCGCCGCGGCGCGTTGCCATCCGGTCAAACCGGTGGCGTAAAAGCGATGGCGCCAACCGCGCCCGCCGCCGAATCCGCCGCCTCGACCGAATCCACGTCCGAAGCCTCGGCCGGGGCCGTTCATGGTGCCGGGCACGGGATAGCCGGCGCAGTAGCCGGCCCCACGCCCGGTCATCGGGCCTTGGCCCATCGGTCCTGTTCTGTCTCCACCTGGCATGATCAGGCTCCTTTCAAACGAATGGTTACTGGTTTTGTCCGCGTCCTTGCCCTTGTCCACCTCCCTGTCCTCGGCCACGACCTTTTCCCTTTCCGCGGCCGGAACCTTGAGCCCCTTGTTTTCCTTGTCCTGCCCCGCAAGGGCCCTGTCCCCGGCCCGTGCCGGCGCCCTTGCCGTCTGGGCCCGTTCCGTCTTTACCTGGCATTATTTGTCCCCCTTGAAAAAGACCCTTGATGAAACCACATCCTTGTCTTTGCTCAACCACTCAATCCTGCTCGCTTGCCCTTGCCGGCACACCCGACTGCCGGAGGACGATGGCTCCCAGCTCGCATCCGAGGTCTCGGGCGACGACCGGGCATTTTGCCTTGAGTAAAAAAAAGATCTCCCGGTCGACGTCACTCAGGGTCTCGTAGTTCCCCTGTCCTTTAGCAATGACGAGGTCCGCCTGAAAAAACGCGTCGCGGAATGCCTCGCTGCAATCGTCCAGGATCGTCCCCGGAGCGTCGGAACCGTTTGGGAGGACCGAGGCCACCTCCGGGATCCCGGCGCATAGGGCGTCGTCGACAGTGGCGTCGTTGATGACCGGGGCCCCTCGCACGCCGACCGTCACGCGGCCGGGTGGCAATTGTTCGATCAGCAGCCGGTCCAGGACGATTTCTCCCGCGTTATCCGCCAGATAGAGGATTCGCTCCGCCCGGCGCGCCGCGACGCGAAAGTTCTCGATGTCGCCGTCCAGCGGCGCGGAAAGGCCGTGCATGAGCGACTCGTGGATCTCGTCCTCGCTCACGTAGCTCTTCGCGCCGTAATCGATCACGTTGGCCGCGACGGCCAATCGCAGGGCGGCTTCGAGCGGATCGTCCGCTTCCTGGATCTGTCCCTGGAGCGCCGCCCGCCACTGCAAGGCTAGCGCGTTCGACCGGTCCTTCACCTCGCGGTAGGGGTCGGGGTTGTCCGAGAACGCGCGGATTGCCCGATGCATCTCCTGGCTCATGGCCGGCGGCGTCTGGCTCATGTCCATTTCCAGGCTGGCCTTCAGGGCCACCCGGAGTAGACGTTCCTGGGTCGCCTCGTCCACCTTGGCCAGCCGGGCCGAATCGAGCGCCTGGCGAATAAAACAGGGAATACAATCGAGAAACGTCTTCATCGGGGTCTTTACATCCAGTGTCCTTCGACGCTCGCCGGGTGCCACTGCTGGCTTGTCCAGCAGTGTTTTCCGGGCTGTTCCACTTCGCACTGCTGGACAAGCCAGCAGTGGCACCCTATTTCAACAAGCTGTTACATCCAATGACCTTCGACGCTCGCCTTGTCGGTGGGCGACATTCCGCCTGATTGGAATTGTTCGATGGCCTCGCCGACGGTGCCGGAGACGCCCAGGTAGACAGCTATCCCGCCGGCCGCCAACGTGGCGAAGGCTTTGGGGCCGACGTTGCCGGTCAGGACGGCCTGAACGCCCAGGTCGACGACCGTTCGCCCGGCCTGGATGCCGGCCCCTTGGGCCGCGTTGAGGTTCTGGCTGTTGTCGTGGGCCGAGAGTTCGTTGGTCTGGGTGTCGAAGACGACGAACATCTTGGCGCGTCCGAATCGCGGATCGACCGGGCTGGTTCGATCGGGCCCTTGGGCAGTAACGGCGATCTTCATCGTGGGGGAGTTCCTTTCTGATTCAGTGGTCACAAGCGTTCGGGCCCGACTGGAGAGTCCCGTCCAGGTAGCTCTGAACGAGCGTCTCGGGCGTTTCGGGCGGAGCCCCGACAAGGACGTCGATCCCGTTCTGGGCGAAGATGGCCTGGGCGCGTCCCCCCATTCCGCCGGCGATGACGATGTTTACTCCTTGCTCATGGAGCCACCGGGGCAACAGACCCGGCTCGTGCGCGGGCGGCGTGAGTTCGCGGGTCTTAAGGATGCTCCGCGCGTCGGTGTCGACGTCCAGCAAAGCGAACTGCTCGCAATGTCCAAAATGCATGCACAGTTTGCCCTGTGCTACCGGCAACGCGATGACCAGCGTTCCAGTGGATTCTTTTTTTGTAGACATGAAGATATTCTCCCGTGTTCATAATTGACTTGGTCCTCGGCCGCCTTGTCCTCTTCCGCCGCGGCCTTGTCCACCGCGACCTTGTCCACCGCGACGTCCTCGGCCCCGACCGGGCCCGGGAGGCCCCTCGCCCCCGGCGAACCGTCGGCAGCGACACCACCCGCGATCAGGTGATTCTGGCTGGAGATCGAATTCGCCTCGCAGGAAGGCGCTGAGGGCTTCCTCGATTTCGCCCGCGACCCAGCCGTAGACGGTGATCCCAGCCGACTGGAGTGCCTCGACCGACCAGCAGTCGATTCCGCCGCACAGCACCACGTCCACGTCCCAGGCGATCAACCTCTCGACCCGCTCGGCGGCGTCCCAGTTGACGGCCTTTTCCTCACGGCGGGTCTGCGACGGGCCCTCCGCGGCTTGGGAATCAGCGATCTCGACGACGAGAATCGTCCCGGCGCAGTCGAACCGGGGCGACACCCGGGTTCCAAAGCTCGGAATGGCGATTCTCATGACGGCGGACCTCCTGGGGGCACAATGAAAAGCAATGCGTGTGCCGATACAGGAGGGCGGTTCAAGAAATGCGCAAGGTGTTGCTCTCAAAGGGAATAAGACCATATTGATCGCATTGCGGCCGCTCGAAAAGATTGCTGTTTCGCTACATGGTGCAATGCACTATTGCAATAATGCAATCTTTTCTCACCTGTAGGAGATCCCGTAGCGTTTCATCTTCCGCCACAGGGTGCTCTTGTCCATCCGCAGCGCGGCGGCCGTTTTGGCGCGATGGCCCTGGTATTGGCGGAGGGCCTGAAGAATGGCAGCCGCTTCGGCCTCCTGGAGCGGATTGCTTTGAGAGCTTGGCGCGGGCCCGGGGACCGGTTGGTCCTGGGATAACTCGGGCGGGAGGCAATCGACCTCGATCCGGCCGGTGCGGCAGAGGACGACCGCGTGTTCGATCACATTCTGGAGTTGCCGCACGTTGCCCGGCAGATCGCAGCGCAACAGCACCCCGATCGCTTCCTCCGAGATGCCTTCAATCCGCTTGCTCTGCTGGGCGCTGCACTTGCGGATGAAGTGATCGACCAGAAGCGGGATGTCCTCGCGGCGTTCGGCCAGCGAGGGCAGGGCGAGCCGGACGACGTTCAGTCGGTAGTAGAGGTCTTCGCGGAACGCGCCTCGGGCGAGCAGTTCGGCCAGCGGGCGGTTGGTGGCCGCGATGATCCGGACGTTCGTCTTGACGGTCGCCGTGCCCCCGAGCGGTTCGTATTCCTTTTCCTGGAGCACCCGCAGAAGCTTGACTTGCAGGGCGGAGGAGATATCACCGATCTCGTCCAGGAAAAGCGTTCCGCCCTCGGCCAGGGCGAACCGGCCCGGCTTGTCTTTCGTCGCGCCGGTAAAAGCCCCTTTCTTGAAACCAAAAAGCTCCGATTCGAGCAGCGTGTCGGGCAGGGCGCCGCAATTGACGGCGACGTATTTTCGCCGGGCACGACGGCTGAGGTTGTGGATCGCCCGGGCAAACAGTTCCTTGCCCGAGCCGGTGGGCCCTTCGATGAGCACGGTGCTGTCGCTGGCGGCGACGTCTGGCAGGATGTCAAGGATCTGGCGGATTGTGTGGTTCTTGCTGATGATGTCGTGGAATGTGTACTGCTGGTCGATTTCCTTGCGAAGCAACTCCACGGCCGAGAGATCGCGAAACGTCTCGACTCCGCCGATCATCTCGCCCGACTCGTCGCGCAATACGGCCGTGCTGACACTCAAGGGGACTTCCTTGCCTTGGCTGTTGAGAATGTTGATCCGCTGGTCGACACGTTGCCGGCCGCTGTGCATGGTCTCGCGGAGCGCGCAAGCGGTTTGGCAGATGTTCGCCTGGAACACATCAAAGCATTTTTGGCCGACGGCTTCCGTCCGGGGAATGCCGGTGATCTGTTCGGCCGCCCGATTGAAGGACGTGATGATCCAATCGGCATCGACGGTGAAAACGCCGTCGGCGATGGAGTCGAGGATGATGTTTTGAATCTGGTTTTGGTCGTTTTGGCCCACGGGACGGGTCCTGGAAGTGCCTCAAGAATGAATGCGGTCCTGCAATTGGAGCGACATTCTAGTATTGCAGATATGCAACTACGAGGCAAGTTGGCTGATCACGACATGTCTGCGTCAGGAGACTCTGCCGACAGCCTCTATGCGGTCGATTTCCGCAAGTGGTCGCCTCGTTCGTGAGGCGCCATGACGGGCAACCGCCAGGCTGAGTGTCGCGGCTTGGGCAATTACCCCGGGCAGGGGGGGGGCTTCAATGCCGATAATCGAAATATTGGACAAGGGTTCCTCGATAACCTGGGGCAGAGCGATTAGAAGGAAGCCCAGTCCGGCGGCCCGGTCGCTCGAAACAGGGGCGAATCGGACCGCTTCTTCCGCCCCAAGAAGAACGACTCCCGGGCGGCTGTACCCATGAATCGCGCCGACAAATACTACCCGCTCGACCTTCTCTATAAGCAGCAGCAGATCAAGACTTCCCAATCCGCCATCGACGATCTCGATGCCGGGTATTGTTGGAAAACCAGCGAGTTGGTCATAGACCATCAGTCCGGCGATATTCCGTGGATCATCGCCGTCTCCCACGCAAATGATTCGATTCATCGAGCGATACCTGATTCACGATCGGTGTCTAGTGGGGCAAAGACCTCGTTTCGTCAATCCGCTTCCTCCGCTTTGCTCTGGTTTAACTGGAGGACCGCTTGCTTCTCCGGGCAGTTGCTTAAGTCGACGAATGTCTCTAGGAGGACATCCTCGTTGCCCAGGCGAATGGGCAGCACGGTCTTGCGGATCGGTATCTCGGTGCCGTCCTTTCTCAGAAGGGTCAACTCGAGATTTTCCACTTTCTCATTCAGGTCCAATATGGGGCAGCAGTTTTCCTTGGGAGCGCGGAAGCAAGAGTGGCAGGCCCACCCGACCACCTCGTCGGCCGAGTCACACCCCATCATTTTCAAAGCAGCCGGATTGACCTGGCGGACGATCTTGTCGCGACCGATGACCATGACGCCGACCGGCAGCGAGTCCAGGACTCGTTGCGTGGCCCATTCGGATCGCCAAAGGTCCACTTCGGTGCGATTTCGCTGCATCACTTCCAGTTCGAGCCGGCGGTTGACCTCTTCCAGCGCTTCGTTGTTCAGTTCCAGGGCAGAGAGATGACCTGCCACCTCTTGCCGCGAATTATGTAGGGAGACGGCCAGTTCATTGAAGCATGTGCCGAGCTGGCCGATTTCGTCTGACGAAGAGTCCTTGATCCGCGTGGTCAGATCTCCCTTGCCCAACTCCACGGCCGCGTCGCGCAGTCGCGCAAGCCGTCTCGAGACTGAGAGAGACAAGGCCAGTCCGAGCACCGTGCCTAGCGCCGCGATTCCCGCCGCCATGGCCAGGATGCTGTTACGTAGGCGGCGCGCCGGAGCCAGGACTTCGTCGGCCCGATTTTCCACGACCAGGATCCAGCCCAACGCCTTGTTCGAGAAAGCGCACGACGCCAGGATGCGTCCCCACCACGGGTCGTCTCGTTGGAATATCAAGGTTCCGTTCAGTGTGGCCTCTTGATTCAACGGATACGGATAGGCCTTGTTGCTCCAGAGCCCCACCGAGGGATCCCACGTGGAATGGATAATTTGGCCCTCTGTGTTCAGTAGCACAAATTGGCTGTGATCGGATCCGGCCACTGTATCGTCGTCGTGGGACACGCGGGAGGCGAGTTGCGCGATCGTCGATTCGACGTCATGCACCGCTTTCACGACACCCAAGGGTTTTCCGTCCTCGTCGTCGATCCGAACGGCAATTTCGTTCGAGTAGACCTTCGCGCTTCTGTCGTAACGAAGCTTGCCGAGATAGGCGCCGTCGTTCATGGCAAGCTGCCACCAGGCCTCGTCGTCCTGACGGAAATCGAACGTTCTGGAGGTCTGGGCGATGTTGGCGCCGTAGCGGTTCGTCACGAACGCCTCGCCGTAGGATTCGTACTCGTGGTACCTGGCAATTGCTTCGATCCGTTTCCTGAGATCAACAGCCAACTCGTTCGACATCAACTCGCGCATCAACGGAGAGGGACGGTCTTTCGGAGTGTTCTGCCAGAGTTCGTCCTCTTGGTTGAGGTGGGCCTGAATATCATAGAAGCCGTCGAATCGGCGGTTCGACTCGCGCGCGGTGCGCTGAACGAGGGGGCTGGCCGTGTAGACATGCCAATCGTCGACACTCATTCGGAGAGACCGGTTCAAGTCGGCCAACACTTCCGTGGCCAGTTGTGTCGCAGTGTCTTCACACGTTCGTTGGAGCGCCTCTCGGCTGACCGACGCGGCATAGAATCCCACCACGCCGATCAGTACGGCTAACAAGCATGTTCCGAGGGTCAGTTTCCAGAAGATCTTCACAAGCGATTATCCTGCCCTGCGCGTCCAGTGGACCTACCGAGAGCCGCGCGACGAATGATCGGCGCGCGAGCCCCCCATGCCCGATTCTCGGGAGGAGTTGAACCGCGATCAAACCGCTTGCAACGCGGCCTTTCACGGCCCGTAACGCCTCAGGAAATCCTAGCTTACGAGCGTTAGCCGAGTTCGGTCTGGATCGTCCGTGCTAGGGGAATCAACATGGTGGAGGCCCGAGAGGACCTTAACCGAGCAACGTTCGGCATTTAGGGCGAGCCTTCAGCCAGAGCCGGCAAGAATTACCGGCTCATCCCCCGTCATTTTTTTGGGGGGGCAGGTCATGCGGTCATCAGTGCGAGAAAACCTTCTGGTTCTTCCGTCGGCTGATGATGAGCAATCCGATTGTCCCAAGGGCGGCCAGGACAAGCGTCGAGGGCTCGGGCACGGCCGTGAGCGTGCCGCCGTTGAACAACACGGCGCAGTCCGGATCAAATGTGCCATGAAGATAGTAGAGTTTGTGGCCGTTCAGGTCGAGACTCGAACCAGCGCCCAGGAGGAGGTTCTCGACGTAGAGAACTTCGTTGTCAGCTCCGTCGAGCAGATTGTCGCACAGGTCGACCAGGCGGATATGCCCGACACGATCGCCACCGAGGCAGAGCGTACCCAGGGCGAAGTTATCGACCAGCCCGGCCGGGTCAGCGCCGTAGTCGAAACCGGCGATCTCGAAATCGTCGACGACGCCCTCTCCACCCTCGAACAGGAGCATCACGCTGGACAGTCCGGCACACGCGGTTGGGTCGGTGGCGTTGTTTTCGAACGCTGAGCCGGTCATGTGGATCACGGCGCCCTCGATGGCCTCGACCGCGCCGAGCGAGGCGATCAGGAGCTGTTCGGTCACATAGACCTCGGCCGCCGTGTCGGTGATGGCGAGTGTGCCGGCAATGGGTTCCATGTTGGGCATGTAGCTCATCGGGTCCATTACTTCGCCGATTTCAGCCCCCAGCCGCAATGTGCCGACTTCAACCCGTCCGCCGGAGATTTCATAGCGGCCCGGTTGGCCCATGTACCAGGCCATGCCGCCGACTTGGATGGTCGTGGCGGTGTGCATGCCGGCCGATTGAATGAAGTCTCCGGCAATACTCTCTCCGCCGAGGTC
This sequence comes from Pirellulales bacterium, assembly GCA_016931075.1. Lineage (GTDB taxonomy): Bacteria > Planctomycetota > Planctomycetia > Pirellulales > Thermoguttaceae > JAFGFF01. The sequence continues at coordinate 14,964 of JAFGFF010000057.1, forward strand.
GCTGGTCAACTCGGCCGTCGCGCCGGAGAGTTCGTACCGGCCCATCGAGATGGCCAGCCGACCGACCTGGGTGTGTCCGCCGACGTGATAGGCCGTGGCCTGGACGTTCATTGTGTCGGCCGTGACGTCGCTGCCGGCATAGAAGGGGCCATGCATATCGAGCCGTCCGGTCGCCAAGGCCGAGTTCACGATGAACGTGCCCCCTGATCCGGTAGTCACTTCCCCGTTGCCCGACATTCCACCGTTCAGGTTGACCGTGCCGTCGCCGAACGTCTGGAAGTAGCCGTTGTTGGTGACATGCCCGTCGAGGGTTGCATCGCTCCACAGCTCGACCCGGCCGCGGACGAACTCGCTGGGGCCTTCGATTTGCACCTCGCCAAAGCTGTGAAGTGATTCCTGAAAGGTTAGCGGATAGGCGCCGTCGGCCAGCACGGTGCCGAGGTTGACCACGGGCACGGCCAGCATGCCGTCGCCCTGGAGCACGCTGCCGGCCTCGACGCGGACCATGCTGAGGTGTTCGCCCGTGAGTCGTCCACCGGCCATGGCTAGAGTGCCCGAGCCGTTGTGTCCGACGAAGACATCTCCTCCCACATGCAACTCGGGCGTGTAGATGCCGCGACCGGCCAGGGTGTAGGTTCCATCCGATCCGGTATCGTAGCCGAGGTAGATGTTGCCGACGACGTCCTGGCGGATTCCTACGGCCGGATCGCCGCCGAGGGTGTACGTCCCGGGGCCGTCGGGTCCGAAGCCGACGTAGAGGTTGCCGTCGATCGCGCTTGTGCCGGCCGTTTGCGCCACGCTGGACAGGGCCTCGCTCGAATGACCGACGAAGGCATCGCCGGTGACGTTCAGATTGCCGCCCGTCTGATTGAGCGTGCCCTGGTTGTAGTGACCGACGAACAGAGTGCGGCAGGCGAGTTGCCCTGTACCGCCGAGGTCATACTGGCCCTCGCCGAACCGGCCGACGTGGAGCGTCGTCGTCTCGTGGGTTCCGCCTGACTGTTCAAAAACACCGTTGCCGTACTGGCCGACGGCGGTCGTTTCGGAAAGGAGAGAGCCGCCGGACAGCTCGTAGCGGCCGTCGCCGCCGTTGCCGACGTGGAGTTCGCCGGTGACGTGATGTCGTCCGCCGGAGTGTTCGAAGCGTCCCTCGCTTCCCAGGCCGGCGCCCAAGTCGACTTGGGTGGCGGTCACCAGATCGGCCACGCCGCTTCCGCGGAGCCGGAACCGTCCGGTGCTTCCGCTGAGGACGCCCAGTCGCATGGTGCCCGCGACGGTCAGCGTGCCGTCATCGAGCGTGTAGATGTTGTTGCCCGTGTCGCTGGCAAAACCGATGTCGAGGTTGTCGACCTCGACCACGGCGTCGCCGTACTGGTTGAATTGGCCCCAGCCGCTGTGGCCGACGGTCAACATCGTCGTGTTCATCGTGCCGCCGTTCATGTTCCACTCGCCCCAGCCGTCATCCAGCGTGCCGATCGTAATTTCCGGGGCGTGGACTTCGCCGCCCTGCTGGTCGACCCGGGCGTTCATGTGGTTGTAGCCGACGTGGATCTCGTCGCTGACGAAGATATGACTGAATTGGGCCGTGAGCACGCCCCCGGCGCGGACGCCGACATTGAGGTTTTCGCCGTTGAGCGTTCGGGGGCCGAGATAGAACTCGCCCGCATGGCCGATTACGCTGCCGATGTTGAGATTCTGGATGTTGACCGTTGCCCCGGGCAGCATGAGCGTTCCGCCGTCGATGTTGAGCGTGCCCGTGCCGGGGCTCCCTAGATCGAATCCATGGGCGATCAGGTTGCCGCCTCGGAGGTTGTAGACGCCCGAGCTGTCGATGCCCGTACCGAGCCGCAGGTCGCCGAAGACCTCGACCGTGCCGCCGTTTTGGGTAAACGTCCCGTCGCCCTGGTTGCCGATGATCAGATTTTCGGCGTAGACCGCGCCGTCGTTGAGTTCGTAGGTGCTGGTCGACCAGGTTCCACCCGCCAGGGTGATGGTCGGATGGGACGCCGCCGTCTCGAAGTTGCCCATCACGCCGGCGTTTTGGACGACGTGGGCGTCGCCGGACGGCCCGAACTCGATTTGGCCGCCGCTCGCCGCGGTGACGATCTGAGGCGCGAGCCAACCGGACTCATCCATGGTGATGTTGCACGAGTATCCGGCTTCGGTGCCGAACCTCATGCTATGGGCTTGGATGCGTCCGCCGTTGAAGGTCACATTGACGTTGCCCCGTTCCCCGACATCCAGCGAGTAGGCGATGAGTTGGGCCGTTTCCGGGTCGCCGTGCAATTGGATCGAGCCGGCCTGAAGGTCCAAGCCGTCGTCCACTTCCATGACGCCATAATCCACGGTGACATCGGTGGGCCCCTCGTCGCCGAGCGTGCAGTTGTTGCCGACGGTCAAATGGCCGCCGTTGCGGACGGTGACCGAGCCGGAGAGGGTCATGTGTCGGGTGATGGTCGTGGTCGAGCCGGTCTGGTTGATGTCCAGGTGGGTGTCGCCGCCCAAGAGCATGTCCTGGCCGACGCTGAACGTCCCGCTGCTGTGGACGGTCAGGTCGCCTCCGCCGCCGGTGTAGTCCGCGAAGATCTCAAATGTACCACCGGCGACCAGCACGTTGCCGGCGTAGTCGCGCCCCCAAGACGTGTGAAATCGACCGTCGTTGAAGACTTCGATCTCACCCGTCTCGCTCCCATGCAAAAGCGTAGTCACTTCGAAATTGCCGTCCAAGACGCGGAGCCGACCGTCGTTGACCATCTCGTGGACTTCCATGACGGCGCCGCTTTCGATGTCGAGCATTCCGCCGTCCATGGTCATCATCAACGGGAGGTCGGTCGTGTAGGTCCCGCCGACGACGTTACAGGGATGGGGCCCGGCGATGCGGACCGGGCGTCCGGCGACCTGGGGCAACACGCCGGCCTTCCACTCGCTGGCGTCGGTCCAGTTGCCTGAGCCCGTGCCGTACCAATGGGCCACGGCCAGTTCGAAGTCCTCGCCCGCCCGCCATGGGTGCTGCTTGCCTTCTTCCCATGTACCGCCTGGTCCTCGACCGATGGCGTTGGGCGTATGGTCATAGGCCCACTGTTCGATGGCGAAGGTCGTCGTCCGGCTGTGGTTGCGAATGGCGTCTTGGACTCCGTCGATATAGTGGTGGGGATTCTCATCGTAGAACCAGGAACTCACTTCATAGTGGGTCGTTGCGGCGCAGCCGAACCGCGCGTCTCCGCCCGCCCCGTCGTCGTAGACGATGCCCGTGTTGACCAGGTCGTCGAGCATCCCGCCGGAGAAGCACTGGCCCAAGAAATAGGCTTGGCGTTTGGCCTGGATTGGGGCCAACCAAGCGGCCAGTTCGTCGTCGCGGATCGAGCCGCTCTGGCCGGGCATTTCCCAGCAACTTAGCGATTCCTCATTCAAGACACTCGGATCTCCTTCGGTGCCGCCGCCGTGGTCGTAGGTCCAGACGATCAGTGTATCTTCCGGTTTGAGGATCGCGGCCAAGGCGGCCAGGCGGTTTTGCATGTTGTCGTGGGTGCCGGCCTCGATCGTGCCGCCGGTCGATGTGATGAACGACCAGTCGCTGCTGCCGCCGCCGTCGATGTCGTCGGCCGGGTCGGTCCCGTCGGCCGCCATGACGAAGATGTTTGTGCCCAGCACGTTCAAGTCGCGTAGGAAAGCGTCGTGAATGCGGCTGACGCTGTCGTAGTAGCGCTGGTGGTTCTTGGCTTGATTGATGCCGCCGGCGAAAATGACGGCGTAGTGTTCGGCCCGAACGCTAGGTGTCAGAAGGCCCAACAGAAGCAGCGAGAAGACTCCGCCTACAAGACGAGTGCGTGCGGTCATGACTCCCCCTCCCGGTGTGAGATCGTGTTGCGCGGCAGGGCGAGTCGGGTGGGCGCGCGTGGCACCCCGTCACACTCGCCCCCAAGGCCGACGCACCGCCTGAGACGGCACGGACCGCTACCCATTATGCCGGAAGAGAAACGGTGTGCAACAGACGCGTGGCCCAGAGGGGGGGCTTGTGGTGCAAGCTTATCGTTAGAAGGTCCCCATGGACGTCAACTTGGTCTGGAGGGACGCGCTGCGGTCGCATCCGCTTCCTCGTGCCCGGCCATGACGGAGCATGGCCCTCCAGCGAGTACGGTGTCTTTCAAGACACTGGCGGAGCCAATGGCACACTGAGAATGCGTGTCGAAAAGGGTGCCACTGCTGGCTTGTCCAGCAGCGTGAACCACGTATTCCCAAAACACTGCTGGACAAGCCAGCAGTGGCACCCTTGATGTTCTCTCCCATGAGAAAGAACCAACGTCACAGCCCGAGGATGTTGAATCCGCAGTCGACGTGGACGATCTCGCCTGTCACGCCGGACGAATCATCACTCAGCAGGTAGAGACCTGTCGCGCCGAGGTCCTCGGGCGTGGTATGACGTCGCAGCGGCGCTTTGTGGGCAGCGTAGTCGTGCAGTTCGTCGAAGCCGGTGATTCCGGCCGAACTGATCGTGCGCATCGGGCCGGCGCTGAGCGCGTTGACGCGGATGGCCTGTTGGCCCAGGTCCCACGCCAGGTAGCGAACACTGTGCTCGAGCGCCGCCTTGCAGACGCCCATCAGGTTGTAGCCCGGCATGACCTTCTCGCCACCGAAGTAGCTGATCGTGACGATCGAGCCGCCGTCGGTCATCAGCGGCGCGGCCTCGCGAGCGGCGGCTACCAGGCTGTAGACGCTCGAGTCCATCGCCAGGTGCCAGCCCTGGCGGCTCGTCTGCACATACGGATTTCGCAATTCGTTGGGCGGAGCGAACGCGATCGAATGGATCAGGAAATCGAGCCGGCCGTACTTCTCATGAACTGCTTCGAACGCCTGGACGATGTCTTCGTCGTGTTGGACATTGCACGGCACGATCACCTCGGCCCCGATCGGCTCGACCAGTTGGCGCACGCGGCGCTCGTTGGAGCCCATTGGCAAGTAGGTGAACGCCAGCGTGGCCCCTTCGGCGTCCAGCGCGCTGCTCATCGCCCAGGCGATGCTCCGCTCGCTGGCCACGCCCATCACCATGCCGATCTTCTCTGAAAACCGTCCCACGTTGTCCTCCTCTATGTCCCAATCAACGGTCGGACTTCGTCGATGCGAAAATGGACAAGATGTGCCGGTTGTTCCTCCGTGACGGGACACTCCTTCGGAATGCAACGGCGTCGCAGCGGTTCAATTTTCGCCAGGTCGGTTTCTTCGCCCATCATGGTTAACACGAGCCGCTTGCCGCCGTATCCTCCGCCCTCCTCGTGGTACAGATAGGACGCCTGAGGATTGGATTTCAGGTTGGCGTAGCTGAGCCGTTCGAGCATGATCAGCGCCACCTGATCCTCGTCGGGCCCGAGGAAATGAGGCCGCGAATAGACGGCCGTGTTCACCTTGCCGTCCTTGTCCGCCGTGGCCAGCACGCCCAGCCCCTTGGTCGCTTCGAAGTATTCTTTCAAGCTCATCTTGCACCTCTTGCGTATGTCAGTCTTGCGTGTGTCGCCTTGTCCCGTTGGGGTATTATACGGGCAGGGCAAGGCCGGTCGGCAAAAGATGGCTTGGGTGACTCGGGGGGCGAAACACCCTCACTCGGCGAACGTCACTGAGGCCAATCGGCGGCGGACGCCGCGGCGGAAGCGGACGGCGGGGTGGCCGAGGATGAGGCACAGACCGATCTTGTTTTCGCGAGGGATGCCGTGGCGTTGGCGGAAGGCCTTATCGTGGTTCAGCCCGGCCGTGGTGCCCAACAGGCAATTGCCCAGACCGAGCGATTCGGCGGCCAACATGCCGTAGGTCGCCGCGATGTGGGCGTCGGACGGATCGCCCAGCGCCGAGCCATGAAAGAGAATGGCCACCGGCGCGTCGTAAGTGAACAGGTCGCGGCCGGCCTCCGACGCCTCGGCCAGCTTGGCCATGAGCGGCTTGACGAAGTCGCGCATGATGGCGTGGTTCGTTTTGCCGATGAAAGGTCTCATAAGAGTCAGGACCACCGGGTTGAAGAATCGGGCAGCCCGACCAAACGATCGGCATGACTCACGAGAGAATTCGCGGACCTTCTCCCGCCCATGGAACACGACCAACCCGACCTCGTGCGGCGGGATGCCCATCGGGGCCGTCGTGATCATCTCGATGATCCGGTCGACCGTGGCCCGATCGACTTCCTGGTCGGTGAATCGGCGGATGCTCCGTCGGGCCAACAACAGGGCCTGGAGTTGATCGGCGTTGGCCCTGGCTTCGCGCGGGCCCAACTCGACGGCGTCGTCGGCCCGCATCCCTCGGCCTTCGATCTGAATCGCGCCGGTGGGACACATGCTGACGCAGTGGCCGCACGCGATGCAGCCGAACATCAGTCCCGGCCCGGCTTTTGGAACGTCGCCGTCGATCGAGAGCACTTCGTCAGGACAGATGGCCACGCACTGCCCACACCGCGTGCACCGCTCGGGATCAACGCTCGGTTGTCCCAGGACATCGAAGATTAATCCCATCGTGAGGACTCCTCCGGACGTGATATAAGATTTGCAGGAGGCTACTCTTGTCGCCGAACATGATTTGGAGGGACGCGCTCCGTCGCGTCCGCGGAACTCGGTTTACCCCGGCTGCGACGGAGCGTAGCCCTCCAATCGGCTGTTTTCGTGTCAATCCTTGCTCGGGCCCATAGCCACGACGACGGCCGTGGCGTGGGTGCGGCAGTGGGAGATGCTGACCTGGAGGCTGGTGATGCCGAGCTGCTCGACGACGCTTCGAGCGCCGCCGTGGACATGGACCACGGGCCGCCCGCCCGGCTCGTTGAGGATCTCGACGTCGCGCCAGCTTATCCCCCGCCGCCAGCCGGTGCCCAGGGCTTTGAGGACGGCTTCCTTGGCCGACCAGCGGCCGGCGAAATGCTCGGTCGTCTGCTTGCGGGTGCGGCAGTATTGGATCTCCCGCGGCGTGTACACCCGATTGATGAACAACTCGGCGTGCCGCTCGATCATCTTGGCGATCCGCAGGCACTCGGTGATGTCGGTTCCGATCCCGATGACGTCAGACATGGTAGGGCAAGCCGGTCCGGTTGCCGGCAATCAGGAGGCAGGTGAACGATCGCTTGCCGCACGGCGTCGGGCCTCGTCTAGGAGGTCGGCCAGGGCCGTGCGTTTCGGGTCGCCGAGCCAGACGGTCGCCGGATCGGTCCGGCCCGAGGCACCCTCCCAGGATACCCGGAATCCCAGCGGTCCGCACCCGGCCGCGCAGCCGGAGAGCGTAAATCGGGCGGCCGGAGCCCCGTCGGGCAGGTCCAGACCAACCAGTTCCGCGGCCCGACGGGCCATGGCGGGTTCCAGCCGGCCAGCCTGGGTGGTCCGATACCAACTCCGGCATTCGCGGCAATAGGGCCGACGCCAGCCGAGGATCACCAGTCCCAGGCAGGGCCCAACGACGAGCAGCCCGTCCAGTCCCCACGTCGTCCAAGCGGCCGCGCCCTTGGCGGTCCATTTCCCCCAGGCGGTCGACAGCACCCGGCCCCGCTCGGCCCGTTGGCACATGAAGTCAACGAATCCGGCCGGTTTGAGGGGCAAGCGTGCCTGGACCGATTCGCCCAGCTTTTCCCGAGCCAGTAGGATCGTGGCCGATTCCTGCTCGACTTTCTGGCAGGCTTCGCGATAGCCGAGGTAGTGCTGAGTCAACACGGCCGAGACCGAGAGGACCAGGGCCGCCACCGCTAGCGTCGGCCGATGGGCGAACTCGACCATTCGAGCGGTTGCCACGAGACATGCGCCCAACAGCAGGCCCAGCAGAAAGGGAAATACGATCAGCGGTGAAAACACCACCGCCACCTGCACGGCCCCCCAGCCGGCCAACAGCCCGAAGGCCGCACAAAATGGAACCAGCAGGAGCCACCCCCACCACGTCGCCTGTCCCCCGCCGGTTGGTTTGACAATCTCGGCTTGGGGGCAGGAGTTGTCCATCTCGTATCAACTATCCAGGGCTTGAGCGAAGTCGGCGACGAGGTCTTCGGGGTTTTCGATGCCGCAGGAGACGCGGATCATGTTATCGAAGATGCCGACGGCCTCGCGTTGCTCTTGAGTATAGCTGTGATAGCTCATGAGGGAAGGCTGTTCGATGATCGATTCGACCCCGCCGAGGCTGGGCCCGATCCGCGGGATGCGGACCCGATCGACCACGTCGGCTGTTCGGCGCCAGTCGGCCCCTTTGATCTGGAACGTCAAGAGGCCGCCAAAGCCCTTCATCGTGCGCCGGGCGATTTCATGGTACGGGTGACTGGGCAAACCGGGGTAGAAGACCTTTTCAACCCGCGGATGGGCATGGAGGAACTCGGCCAGCGCCTGGCCGTTCTCGTTGTGCCGCTGCATCCGCAGTTCGAACGTTTTCAGCCCGCGCAACAAGAGATAGAAATTGTGCGGCGAATTGATCGCCCCGAGGATGCCGCGTAACTCGCGTACCTCGGCCATTTTTTCTTCCGAGCCGATGACCACGCCAGCGAGCATGTCGTTGTGGCCGGCCAGATACTTTGTGCAGGAGTGGAGCACGTAGTCGACGCCAGTCTCCAGCGGCCGGACGTTGTAGGGCGTGCCGAGCGTGGCGTCGATGAGCGTTTCGACGCCGTGCCGGCGGCCCAGCTCGGCGAAGCGCTCCAGGTCGACCACGCTCAGGTGCGGGTTGGTCGGCGATTCGCTGACCAGGAGCTTTGTGCTGGGCCCGATAGCCGCTTCCATCCGGTCATAGTCGCACGCGGGGATTTCGTGCGTGCGGATGCCGAACTTGGTCAGGTGCTCGCGGCAGAACTGGCGCGTGCGGTGGTAGCATTCGTTGAACAGGATGATCTCGTCGCCCGCCTTGAGCTTGGCCAGCAGTAAGCCTGTCACGGCGGCCATTCCTGTGGCGAACAGGACGGCCGACTCGCCCCCTTCGAGCGCGGCCAGCTTGCGCTCGGCCACCTTTTCGGTCGGGTTGCCGTATCGGCCGTATTCCTCGCGGGTTTGTTCTTCCTGTTCGACGAAGTCGAGGACGGCCTGGGTGTCGGGAAAGGTGTAGGTGGCCGTGCAGAAGATGGCGTCGGTGATGGCGTTGCCCGGCTTGAGACGCTCTTCGCCCGCGTGGACGGCCAGGGTCGAAAGTCTAGGCGGGGCGCACCCGCGATTGGGCAGGATTTCGTGGTCGGACATGAGAGGTCCCTCGTTACACGTACTACAGAAACGTAACTTGGGATCATCCGGAGCAAGAACGAAAAAACCGCGACAGGCGTTAGAATCGTCGGTCGCGGCGCTGCATTCGTTCGTCTCAGATCACCCGACCGGCAATCGGTGCCTGGCCCGGCGATGGCACTTTAGCAGAGGAAGGCTGCAAGCGGCCGCAAATCCCACTACTTCAAGTGTAGCGGGCTTTGGCAGGCCGGGCAAGCCGAACAGAAGACCCCATTTCGGGGGAGGCCTTGCTCAGGGTTGGCCGTCTTGGGGCAATATTCCCGGCAAAGCATTTCCCAAGAAACACCAACGGGGAGAACAGGCCGGCAAGTCCGTCCTCCCCGGGGTAGCGTCCAAATTAAACAGACCAGGATTTTTAACGCCGTCGGTAGGCGAACACCCCCGCGACCAGCAGTCCCAACAGCAGGGCCAGCGTGCCCGGCTCGGGAACGCAGTGGGTGCCGACGTAGATGCTGTCGATGTAGACGCCGCCAACCATCGGCTCGAGGCTTCCGTCAAAACCACAGAATCCGAAGTCAAACATTTCCCAGTCAGGTTGCGGATCAATCGTGCCGGTCAGAACGGTTGCCCGCCAGTTTTGCATGGTTGGTTCCGTGATTTCCACCTGATTAGTCTGGATTTGTGTGCCGTCTTCGGAGGTAACGCAGATGTTCAACGAAGCATTGGCTGGGCCTTCCCAAATGACGACAGCAAACAAGTCCTTGACACGATCGGGATGGGCCTGATTGCCCATGAGTTTTGTCAAGATGCCGGGATCGGCTAAATAGAGTCCGAACCCGTCAGCCAAGTCGCGTCCCATGTCTCCCTTGAACAGTCCGGCCATGTACCCGGTCGGAACGTTGTAAAGGGCCGCGCTTGGTATCGTCCATTGGTCAGACACTGCCGGATCGAATCCGCTCAGGGTCCAATCGGGCGGCAGATTGAGATTCGGATCCGTCTGGAAACTGTGATATTGCAGACGCGTCAGTCCGTCCGGATTGTTGGGCGGCCAAGCCCACCATTCGGGAAACGGCACAAGCTGACCCGCCTGAACGGCACTCGCGCCCAGACAGAACAAGGCCGCCAAGACGACCACCATCTTCCACGATTTCATCGCTGCACCCTCCAGAGAAAGTTGAGGCCCGCTGTGAAAGCAAGTCCGCGTCTGCCTTGCTCAGAGTAAACGCCATCATCAAACGCCAAAACGGCCTGCCCAAAACGCACCGACACCCCACGCTCTTGCCCGAGACTACTCCCTAGCTTAACAAACGCATAACCTACAGAATGGATGTCCATTGTCAACAACCCGAAAGAAGGGGGTTGGGAAGAGTGGGACGTGGCAAGGGCTCCTTGTGAGGCTGCGGGGGCACCGTTACAACGGGACTGAGAAACGAAAGGTGGAAGAAATTGGCCAGCCCGACACAAACTGGGTCGCGGCTGACTGTGCAAATGAACATGAAGCCGTTTGTCCCACTCGTCGAAGAGCTTCGACCAGCGCCAGAGGCCGAGGCTGTGTTCGGCCGGCTGAGCGGGCTGCCGCACTGCCTGTTCTTGGACAGTGCCCTGGTCGATCCGCGGTTGGGGCGATATTCGTTCGTCACGGCCGATCCGTTTGACTATCGCCAGTGGACGGCCGACGATCAGGATGCCCTGGGGCCATTGGAGCAGTGGCTGGAAAAGCACCACGCGGCGACGCTGCCTGGGCTGCCGCCGTTCCAAGGGGGCGCGGCCGGTGTGTTCGGCTATGAGTTGGGCCGGCAGTTCGAGACCTTGCCGGAGTCGACCGACGAGTTCGGCCTACCCGTGCTGGCCCTGGGGCTCTATGACGTCGTGGTGGCGTTCGATCACGTTGACCACCGGGCTTGGATCATCTCCCAAGGGCTGCCCGAGTTGGAACCCACCCGCCGCGCCCGCCGGGCCGCCGAACGGCTCGAATGGTTCAAGAATTTGTGTGCGAAAGAAGTAGGGTGGGGCACCCCTGCCCTACCAAGTTCACACGATGCCGATTCCCGGTGGGGCAAGTGTGCCCCACCCTACACCCAGCTTGACCGCGCTGAATTGAGTTCCCGGTATCCGGTGCCCGGCGTCGACGGTGTCTGGAGCAACTTCTCGCACGAGGCCTATCTCGAAGCGGCCCAGCGGGCGGTCGACTACGTACTGGCCGGCGACGTATTTCAGGTCAACTTGGCCCAGCGGTTGTTGTGCGAGGCGAGAGACGATTCGGTCACCCTCTATAGCCGCTTGCGCCGGTGCAACCCGGCCCCGTTCGCCGGCTACTTCGACCTGGGCCCATTCCAGATCGTCAGTGCGTCGCCCGAGCGCTTTTTGAAGCTCACCGGTCGCGATGTCGAAACCCGGCCGATCAAGGGCACGCGACGCAGGGCCGTGGAGCCGAAGGCCGACGAGGCCATCGGTCGGGAACTGCTCAAAAGCGAAAAAGATCGGGCCGAAAACGTCATGATCGTCGATCTGCTGCGAAACGACCTGTCGCGGGTGTGCGAACCGGCCTGCGTCCGCGTGGCCGACCTGTGCCGGCTGGAAACGTATCAATTCGTCCACCACCTCGTCTCGTCGGTCCATGGCCGGTTGGCCAAAAGACGAGGCCCGCTCGATTTGATCCGCGCGGCGTTCCCCGGCGGGTCGATCACGGGGGCTCCCAAGGTTCGGGCGATGGAAATCATCACCGAGTTGGAACGAGTCGCCCGAGGACCCTACTGCGGATCGCTCGGCTACTTGGGCTTCGACGGCTCGATGGACCTGAGCATCCTGATCCGCACCATCACGGCCGGTCGCGGCTGGTGGCAAGCGCCGGTCGGCGGCGGCATCGTCGCCCAGTCCGTGCCCCAGCGCGAGTACGAAGAAACCCTGCACAAGGCCGAAGGCCTCCTCCGCGCGATGCTGCCGGATGCATAACCTCCCCTCTCCCTTTGGGAGAGGGGCCGGGGGTGAGGGTGGGACGAAATAGATTCAGCGTCCCATCACACCCAAGACACGAGAAGACCAACAAGACTCCATGATCCTCCTGATTGACAACTACGACAGCTTCGTCTTCAACCTGGCCCGCTACTTCGAGCGGTTGGGCCAGCCGACGCGCGTGGTCCGCAACACGACGATCGACGTGGCCGGCGTTCGGGCGATGCGGCCCGAGGCGGTCGTTCTTTCGCCCGGGCCGTGTACGCCCCGCGAGGCCGGGTGCTGTCTGGAGTTGGTCGGACAACTGCACACCGAGCTTCCGATCCTGGGCGTTTGTCTGGGCCATCAGGCGATCGCCCAGGCCCTGGGCGGTCGGGTGGTCCGGGCCGGTGAGGCGATCCACGGTCGGGCATCGCAAATCCACCACGACGGGCGAGGCATATTCACCGGGCTGCCCAATCCCTTCACGGCCGGCCGCTACCATTCGCTGGTCGTCGAGGAGGCCTCGCTACCTGCCTGCCTGGAGGTCTCGGCCCGAACCGAGGACGGAACAATCATGGCCCTGCGGCACCAGACCCTGCCCGTCGTGGGCCTCCAATTTCACCCCGAATCGATCCTGACCGACGTCGGCTACCCCTTGCTGGCCGGCTTCCTCCGCCTGGCCCGCCTGCCCCTGCCGGAACCCTTGCCCTCGGCTCTTGACGAGCGCGCCTTGACCCGTGGCATTGAAGCCGGTAGCGTAGCTAATTGATGAACAATTCGATAAAAGAAAGAAGGGGCCACGGATGAACACAAATAAGCACATATAGGATAGAAAGAACTCTTGATCCCTTCATAGTCAATAATAGTGGGTCCCACGCAAACTGCTTTCAACTTTTCTTTATCTCTTAATCTGTGTCCATCCGTGTTCATCTGTGGCCCCTTCCCCCAATCCCTAATCCCCTTCCCCCTTCATGCCTGAATCGAACTCTTCTCCAAGCGACGTGAACCGGCGGCTGGTCAAGCAGTACACCGAGATTGCCCAACTGGCCGGAGGGCTTGCCCACGAGATTAAGAACCCGTTGTCGACGATCCGGCTGAACATGGAGTTGTTGGCCGAGGATTTCGCCAAGCCGCAGTCGCCGACCGAGCGCCGGGCGTTGCGCAAGGTGCAGGTCGTCCAACGGGAGTGCCAGCGGTTGCAGGACCTGTTGGACAATTTCTTGAACTTCGCCAAGGTTCGCACCCTGCGGCTGGAGTCGAGCAGTCTGAACGAACAGATCGAGCGGGTGTTGGACTTTTTCGCTCCGAAGGCCAGCGAGTCGGGCATCGAGGTAATGCGCTACCTGGCCCCCGACTTGCCGACGGTGCTTTTGGATCGCGAGGCGTTCCATGCAGCCTTGTTGAATCTGGTGATCAACGCCCAACAGGCCTTGCCCGACGGAGGAGAACTCGTCGTGCGGACCTATCCGACGGCCGACGGCGTGGGCCTGGACCTGATCGACACGGGCTGCGGGATGGACGCCCAGACGTGCGAGCACATGTTCGAGGCGTTCTTCTCGACCAAGCAGGGCGGCTCCGGCCTGGGTCTGCCCACCACGCGGAAGATCATCGAAGCCCACGGGGGCCAAATCAGCGTCCAAAGCGAGCCGGGCCGCGGCACCCAATTCACCATCCGCCTGCCCATGCCCGCCCGCCTGGCTGCCGATCGAACGGCAACAAGCTGACCACCAGGCTCTCCAGACCTCTCATTCTTCCTCCCGTTCCACTCAGTGTCTGAAGGCCATCGTACCTGCTGGAGGGCCACGCTCTGTCGTGGCCGGGCGGTTCCAATAACGGACGCGACGGAGCGCGTCCCTCCAGGAAAATGGCTCTCCAGATCTCCCACTCTACCTCCCACCTCCCGTCCCTCGCCCCCCGCCCCCGCTTCTCCAACTGATCTTGCACGGTTACCCCGTTTTGGTAGTATCCCGAACTCTCCGCGGTTCGGCCAGGACGTCGTTCGGCCCGCCGGGTAGGCGGTGCGGGCGACGGGCGTTTGATCGGGCAGCCGGCGACCGGCGGATCTTAGCTGCAAGGAGGCGAACATGCACAAGTCGACACGGTGGTCGGGCGGAATGCTGGTGGGGCTGATCGGAGTGGGGCTTCTTCTGTCGGGCGGTTGTCGAGGACGCCAGACGGCCCAAGTCATGAACCCGAACGAAGCTAGCATGGTCGGCAGCCACACGGCCGGCTCCGAGACCTACTTGCCCCTGGTCGACACGGCCATGTTCAACCTGCTGAGCCGACATAGCCAGGGCGTCGCGCCGGCCGCCTTCCAGCAAGGGGCCGTGGCGCCGATGCGAATCTGCTTCGTCGGCGTCGAGAACCGCAGCGCCGAGGAGTTGGGCGACTTCAAGGACCAGCTCTACCAGCGGATCGACACCCAGATCATCCAGTCGCAAGTCTACGAGCCGATCAGCCGCCGCTATGTAGAAGCCGGCCTGCGCGAAACGCGGCTGCGACCGGAGGAGCTGTTCATCCCCCAGAACCGTCAGGCCTTCATCGACATCATGCAGCGGCAGGGCCAGCCGTTCGACTATCTGCTCTATGCCACGGTCACTTCGGGCACGACCCGCGACAACAAGGACTATCAGCGTGACTACCTGATGACGCTCGAGATGGTCAACATCCGCACTGGCCAGGTCGACAAGGAATCGGCCACCCTCCGTAAAGGCTACAACCGCTCGATCGGCGCCAAGATCAAGAACTTCGGCCTGTTTTAGAATGTGACTACGACGGGGTGCCACTGCTGGCTTGTCCAGCAGTGCATGGCAGAGACATTCACAAGGAACACTGCTGGACAAGCCAGCAGTGGCACCCGCCGAGACACGTCTGCTCCCGCCACTCCGTTCCAAGAACCGTCCAACGGGCGACTCCCATGATACATCGCTCCTACTTGGTCAGGCAGGTGTGCCCCGTACTGCTGATGCTTCTGGTGGCCTGTCTCTCGGGCTGCGCCAGCCACGTGGATCGGCTGCGCGAGGCGAGGGAACGTTTTCACGCGGGCGATCTGGCGGGCGCGTCGGACGCGTTGGACCGTCAGTTGAAGCGCAGCCGGACCGACTCCGACGCCCTGCTGCTGGACAAGGCCGTCGTCGAGCTGGCTTCCGGCCGGCCCGACCAGGCTGAGCAGACGTTGCGAGGCGTCCGCGACCGGTTCGACTATCTCGAACAGACCTCGGCCGGCGAAAAGGCCCTGTCGATGGTGACCGACGACAACCGCGAGGCGTACGCCGGCGAGGACTACGAAAAGATCCTCCTCCGCGCGTTTCTCGCGCTGGCCAACCTGATGGACGACGGCCAGGACGCCAACGCCTACGCCTTGCAAGTCGGCCAGAAGCAAGAGCAGATCATCCAGGCGGCCGCCGACGCCCAGGGCAACAACCCGAAGGCAGGCTACAAACGGGTCGCTTTGGGCGCGTACGTCAACGGCATCCTCCGCGAAGAGACGCACGTCGACTACGACGACGTCGCCCGGGCGATGGTCCGCGTGGTGAGCTGGGAACCCGAGTTCCGACCCGGCCGGGTCGACCTCCAGCGTGCCCAGTCGGGCCACCACAGCCAGACGGGACACGGCGTGCTGTACGCCTTCACGCTCGTCGGACAGGGTCCGTACAAGGAAGAAGTCGCGGAGGAACCGTCCAGCGCGGCCCTGTTGGTGGCCGACCGGATCATCAGCCACAACGGCGAACACACACTGCCGCCGACGATTGCCCCGATCAAGGTGCCCCGGGTCGTTCTGCCCTACAATGCGATTCGCTCGGTCGGCGTGAGCGTCGAAGGTCAGCCGGCCGGCCAGACCGAGACGATTACCGACGTCGGCCGCCTCGCCGTGCAACAATACGAGGCCGTTTATCCCGAGGTGGTCGGTCGCGCGGTCGCCCGGCGCGTGCTGAAGAAGGGCATCGTCTTCGGCGCCAAGGAAGCGACTGGCGTCGAAAAGCACTCCTTGGCCAGCTTTGCCCTGGACGCGGCTGGCGTGGCTTGGGAGGCCACCGAAACGGCCGACACGCGTTGCTGGGGCCTGCTGCCCGACCGGATCCAGGTCCTGCGAATCGAACTGCCCGCCGGCCAACACCGCATCGGCCTCCAGCCGCTGGGCCCGAACGGCCCGATCGGCGCGGTTGCTGAAACGGTCGTCCCGATCGCCGACGGCCGCAACACCTACCTCCTGGCCACCTTCCCCCACGACCGCCTCGTCGGCCAGATCCTCGTCAGCCGCCGACCCGACGGTGGTTCCCCGGGCCAGATGCGCTAAGGCATACTTAGCATGCTATACGCTCAGTGCCATTGCAATGAGCAGGCCCAACCAGGTCAGCAACAGCAAGCTGGCGGCGGCCAGAGCGAGTTTCATAGCGCGGGTTGGAACCGGCGGTGTCACGTGTGCCACGGGCTCTGCCGGTGTTTTGGAGGGAGCTGGAGAAGGCGGTTGAACCTGCCGCTTGGTTGAAGAGCGTTTTCGACGGCCCATGGGCGATCAGTCCTCGTCGTCGCTGGGCCGGGTGATCTTGAATTCCTGGCGGAAGGCCGTCTCGAAATCGAAGACGTCGTCGAAATCCTCGCGACAGTCTTGAGGCGTTTTGCGCATCTGGCCGATGCGAATCAGGTTGAAGACGATTTCGCCGAAGTCGCCGGTCGTCTTGATGCCCCACTTGGCCAACACGTCCTTTGCCATGTAGCCATATTGATCGAGGGCGAACTGGCGAATGGCCTCGCAGAGTTCCTGCCCGGTGACATGGCGTTGCGGTCCGCTCTCCTCGGACGACTCGGGCGGGATCTCATCGCCCATCTCCAGGACGTCCTGGGCGTAGCTCAACGCCTCGAAGACGAATACGTACGCGTCAAACTCGTAGCGCGAGTCTTCCTTGAGCAATTCGACGATCGGATGCGAAGGATCGAGCATGACGTCTGCCGGTGTTTTATATTGGGGGGCCGTGGTGTGTCGCCGTGTCGGGCGGAAGTCCGTGTGTAGTCAGTCAGAAGGCTCCGAAGCGTCGCCGTTTGTTTCGTTGTCCGTGTCGTCGCCCGTGTCGGGTGTGGGAACGGATTCCTTCGACGGCGGGCGTTCCTTGGGGGCGGCCGGAGTGACGTCTTTCACGTCGATCAGCCTCCGCAGGCCGCCTTCCCCTTCGACCCAAAGTTGCCCCATCAGGATCTCCTGGCCGAGCACCCGAGCGCGTCCGTCGGGCGTTTCGACCCAACTGCCCGGCCGAGGCAATTCCTTCTGAAGTTGTTCGTAAACGTCAAATTCGTATCGCAGGCAGCATTTCAACCGACCGCACCGGCCGGAAATCTTTGTCGGGTCGAGTGTAGCCTTTTGCAATTTGGCCATCTTCATCGAGACGGGCGGCATCTGGCTCAAATGCGTGTTGCAGCAGACGGCCTTGCCGCAGTCGCCGTAGTCGGCCAGCAGCTTGGCCTCGTCGCGCACACCGATCTGACGCATCTCG
>JAFGFF010000058.1 GCA_016931075.1 Pirellulales bacterium
CGCGCCGCTTCGCGGGCCGCCTGAACGGCCGGTAGAAGCAATGCGATAAGGATGCCGATGATGGCGATCACCACCAGGAGTTCGACCAGGGTGAAACCCGGGGCCGCGTATCGCTGTGCGTTTTGCCCATTCGGTGTCATGGTTTTTTATTCTCCTTGTCTCCTATAACTCCGAGGTCCTCGCCGTGCATGGTGCGGTGGCGCCTCGGCGTCGCGTGTCGTCCATGTCACACTGACCATTTCTAGTGGACCGCGACACGGGCGCCATGGCCCTTGGCCCGGTGGGAGGACAGGCCGCTCATGGTGCCCGCGTCTTGGTCACAAGGGAGTTTCTTACCGCCATCTCCTCCAAGCAAGCATCGCCAGTCCACACAGGATCAGGGCAATCGTCGACGGCTCGGGCACCGCGGTCACTCCGTCGGTGTACATGACATTGACCTGTGCGGCGGAAAGGCCTTTGTTGAAGATCGCCACCTCGTCTATCTTGCCGACCGTCCTGGAACCATGTCCGCGCGGGTCGGCGCCGATGCAAAACACGCTTCCGGAGCTTCCGGTTTCCGCGAAACTAATGCCCGCATTCGCGTTTCCTGCCACGCCGCCCTCGACCAGGGCGCCGTCAACATAGCTGCCGACGGTCTGAGTGGCCCGATCATAGGTAAACGCATACTGATGCCATTGGCCATCGTTCAGTCCATTCATGGGCTTGCCCAACAATTCGGCCTGCCATCCATAGGTCGTGCTTCCGTTGGTCGTGCCGTCGCCGGCAAACCAGCCGTATCTCTTGGGCTGAAACAAACCGACGTCAATCAGGTTGGCACTGTGCGAGGCAAACGGCACGCAATACGCTGTGCTGGTGCTCTTTACCCAGAATGACACGGTGAAACCGTCGGCGAAGGTCGTGTCGTTCCACCAGCCGGTCTTGGTGACGTCCACGTACGCCGAGCCGTTGAAGTCTAACGATCCGGTTCCTCCAACGGTGGGAGCGTCGCTGGAAGCAGTGGCGTTGGTGATGACACCGTCGTGGCCACCGGTCACGTCCGTTGCCGTTCCGTCGTCAAAGGAGTAATAGGCTACCAGTTCCCCCCGCGCGCTGCCCACCACGCCGAGCAGCAACAAACACGTCATCAAAATGCTCGTGCTTTTCCTCATTTTTCGTTCTCCTCAAGGTTGGGATCCCATGTTGACCAGAAACCAAGTTGCCTACCTCTTCAATGTCAAGACCCGTGCAACCTACAACTCGCCTCGACGTCCGGGCCGCCGGGGATGCCTTCCGACGGTGCTCCCCCGGACGTCTTCATTCAACGGCGACGCAGCCGGCAGAAACCGGCCAGGGCGCCGAGAAGCATCACAAGGGTCGACGGCTCGGGCACGCCCACGCCTTCAGTGCCGTAGCCCCAGTTGGCGGCCAGGATCGAGGCGTCCAGGTCGTCCACGACGTCGTCGTCATTAAAATCACCCATTGCCCAGGTCACGTCGATGCCCGACCGGAGCCAGTTTTCCGCCAATGCGCGGGCGTCGGTCGCATCGACCTTTCCGTCGCGGTTGGCGTCGCCCGGGTATTGGGGGTGAACGCCGGATAGGAACACTTCAACGCCGAATTCGTGGATGTCGGCGATGTCGTCCGAAGACAGGGCTTCGTCGAACAGGACCGTGTCGTCCAGGAATCCGTCCAACGCATACGGTTCAAAGACGTTTCCCTTGTTGCCGAAACGGATCGGCTCGGTGCTGTCGACCAGCGACTCGACGTCGTAAGCGAACGCGTCGCCGATCTGGACACCGTCCTTGTAGATCCGGACCTCTCCGGTCGTTTCGCCCTCGTTGGACGCGATGGTCATGGCCAGATGGGTCCACTGGTCAATGACCAGCCCGGTGGCTTCGCCCACCTTGAGGCCGCCGGTGCCGTCCGTGTTGTCGAGGACGTAGAACTGGGCCGTGTCTCCGTAAAGAAAGATCTGCCAAGCCCATTCGGTCGGATTCAGGTCGTTGGCCTGCGAGGCGATAATCTGGTACTTGCCAGCGGTGAGAACGTTCGGTTTGACCCAGGTGGCAACCGTCATGGCCTCGGTCATTCCGTCGATATCGCCCACGTCGACGTAGGTGTCGCGCGCATTAAGCTGCACGGCCCCGTCGATCACCCCGCCCGTGGGAAAGAACGGATTCTCCCCGTTGTGGTTCATCGTCCCGGTGTGGCCGTTGCCCGAGGTGTCGGCCACGTCGACGGTCGGCGGAATGGGTTCCATCGGCGTCTCGTATTGCCAATAGCCGCCCAACGTGGAAGGGGAGATGTCCGCGGGAGTGGAAAGTCCCAAAGCCAGGTTCATCATGTCCCCGTCGCTGATCACCGAGGTCCAGATGGCCGACTCGTCGAGCTGGCCGTGCAGGGGATACAAGTAGGGCGAAACGGCCCGGTTCTTTCCGCCCAGGAAGACCGGCTCGGGAGTCATCGGCAGCGTGTCGAACGGATAGTAGCCGATCGTTCCGACCCGCTGTCCGTTGGTGTACAGCTTGACCTCGCCCGAGGACGGATCGCCAGTGGCGCCTGGCAAGATGGTGAATCCCACATGCGTCCATCCTCCGGCCGTCAAGGGGGTCGGGTTGGTGGCGGCCAGCGAGTACACATTCGTGCCGGGCTGGCCGAGGTGGAGCCCCAGTCCTTCGTAGTTCATGGCCAGATGAAAGAAGAACTTCTCTCCGCTTGTTCCCTTGTCGTTCCAGTCGCTGGCGATCAATTGATAGATCGGGTCGAGGTCGTCGAATTTGACCCAGGTGGCGAAGGAATAGCCGGTGCCCGTCGGCTTGATCGAGGGGTCCGCCCCGCAATCCAGCGCCGGGTTCTCTCCCACGGGGAAGACGGCCGATCCATTGCCTATGTATCCGGTGCCGTCGCCGATTTCGGCCGTTGACAGCAACGTGGCGTGGTTGCCGTTGCCCGAGCTGTCGGCGGTGGTCAGAGGGTCGAAATACCCGGCCGGGTAGTCGTCGTCCATCGCCCACCACCCCACGACGCTTGCCTGCCCCGAGGCCAGGCACGAGAAGAACAATGCCCCGCAGAGCAGGGGCAGTACCAAGCAGCGCACACCTAGCCGTAGACTCATGACATGCTCCTTGCCACGCAGACGGAAAAAGGGAGATCAGTTGGATCGGCCTTCACATGCGGCAGGAGTCGAATCGCACGCTGGGATGCCGTGGTGGCCGAGCGATTCACTTCCGACGCGCCGAGGCGATGCCTCGATGCGCGTCGACGAGAGGCATCCGGTCGCCAAGACGTCTCTCTCACCTGCCGCACGCAAAGACCAGAAGTATCCAGAATCAGGGGGCTTCAACGGCGCGTCCAAAGCACGTTCCCCATTGCGACTGGAGCCGCCTGCGCCCGGCCGGGAGCGCAATCCACAACCCGGCCGCGAGACTCAGAAGCAATCGAGGACGACAAAAGAGTGCTCCAATGTTGCCCAACGTCTGTTCATGCTAGTTCCGTTACGAGCGAACTCCATGGACAAATATCGGGACTTTCCTGGATTATTCCACGATCCACATTGGCGATCGATTATCGAGATGCGACTGGAGCGAATCACCGCTCGATGCGGAAAACAATGGGCGGGAAGCCGTGCCGCCATGAGATCCCGACATCTCGGGATTCTCAAGACCTGAAGAATCGTGCAAATGACGAGGCCCTCGCCTTGGGCGCCACTCGGCTGATATAGATAAGTCTGAAGTGGGCGCTTCGAGAAGCCAAGAGGAGCCCGACCGGCGCCCTCTTGTTGCATGAAGAACTAGTCGGCATCCGGGCCGCCGGGGCACGCCTCCCGGCGGCGCGCGGATACCTTCTTTCAACGACGCCAAAGCAAGACGCAACTTGCCATGACGTCGCAGAGCGCTACGATCATTTTCCTTCGCCGGGTGCCTGGGTGCCATGCCCAGACGACCGCCTTGGCGGCGGATGGACATGAGATTGGGACTACCCTTGCCAACATGCCCATCCGCCGCTGAAGCGACGTCTGGGCATGGCACCCGACCGCGAAAACATGCCCACGCAAGCGTGGAGCATGGCGCCCGATCCTCTTTTCAACAGGCTACTACCCCATGCTAGTTGCCCCACGGAGCAAAACCATGGACAAAAACGAGTAATTCCCTGGATTATCTTACACCCCCACGCGGCCTATCGCCCCTGGCGATAGTCGCTGGGCGATTTGCCCACCAACCCGCGAAAGAGTCGCGAGAAATAGAACGGGTCGTTGAAACCCAGGCTGTGGGCGATCTGCTGAATCTGCAGGTTCGTGCCCTGGAGAAGCTCGCACGCTTTTTGGACTCTCAACCGATTAAAATACTCCATCGGTGGGCAGGCCTCGCGGCGGCGGAAGACGTTGGAGTAATGGGTCGGCGACATGCAGGCGATCCGCGCCAAGTCGTTCAGTGTGCAAGGCTGGCCGAGGTTCTTGCGCATGTAGTCGATCGTCTCCTCGACGCGTTTCTCGGCAAGCTCGGTCTTTGTATTCTTCGAGATGCGCTCCAGGTTGATCCGGCCCAGGAAGTCGGCCAACGCGCCGCTGGCCGCGACCAGGTGTTTCGTGACTCGCGGCAAGTTGGCCAGGCTGTAGATCGACTCCAAGCTCGATAGGACGTGCGGCGACCGCGGGAGCCGAAACACGGGATTCTCGGCCGTGACCCCCAATAGCTCCGTGAAATAGGCCGCCCTGGAGCCGGTGAAATGGATCCAATAATGCGTCCACGGGTCGTCTTCGTCGGCCCCGTAGTAGTGCGGCACGCCGGCGGGAATGAGGATCACGTGCTCGGGCGGGACCTTCCACGAGTTGCCCTGCATCTCGCACCAGCCCTGCCCTTCGAGGCAGTACTGGAACACGTGGTCCAGGCTCCCTTCCGGCCGGGGAATGTAGTGACCGGCGGCACGCGTGACGTAGCCGATTCGGGTGACAAGAAGCTCGCCGGTGACCGGTTGGGTCAAAGCGTGGCGAATCATCGGCCCGTGGAGCTTGAAGGAACGAAAGTCCTTGAAGACCGGCTGAATCTGGATCCGCCGGATCTCGCTGACGGGGATATCTTCGAGGTGGTCGTAGCGCAGGCCGTACTTGCCGAGGATCTCGTGCAGCGTCCACGAGCGTTCCGCCCGCTCCCAACCCCGGTGCTTGTCCTGCTCGTTCAACTCCTCGCTTTGCGGTTGCTCTGCCTGCCGCAGCATTTCTTTGTGAGGTCGATTGTGCTTGGCCGCCATCGCTTCCCCCTCGCGTCTGGCCAGTTCTAGTCCGGGCTTCGCGCCGCGAAGGACGCCCACTGCCTCTCTCCCGATGATAGTCCCTGGATAATCTTCGGAAAAGAGGCCTACTCCTTGGAGTTTGGGACGGGTGCCATGCCCAGACGGCCGCCTTGGCGGCGGATGGGCATGAAATTGAGACCACCCTTGCCAACATGCCCATCCGCCGCTGAAGCGACGTCTGGGCATGGCACCCGAATTCCCGGACACCCTCATGCAAGCATGGCGCCCGAATAACTAGATGCCATCGATCGGAACGGGCGGCTAGGCCACGGCCTGGGCGGGGGCGATGGATTCCGACTCGATCGGGTCGCCTGGCGTTCGGGCGGCGAGGAATGATTCGCCCGGCCAGGCGGGGAACCATCGTCCCCAGGCCAGGTTGAATCGTTGCCACCAGGCGTGGTCTTCGAGAAACAGGCCGCTGGCGCGGAGGAAGTAGCCCCCGACGACGGCTTCCATCGTGCAGCCTTGGGCCCGAACGGTCTTGATGAAGCGAGGATTGGACATGGCCGAGACGTGGCCGTTGCCCTTGGTGAATCGGCGTAAATACGGCTGCCGAAACGGGATCGCGAAATGAGGATGGCACGGAAAGCCCGCGATCAGGAGCGTACCCGGCTTGAACTGGCCCAGGAGCTTCTCCAGCGCGGCGTCCGGGTCGTGGAGATGCTCCAGGACGTGCAGGAGGATGCAGACGTCGCAGTCGGCCGGGATCCGGTCGACGTCGGTTTCCAGGTTGGCCTCGACCAGTTCGTCGTAGGGCATCTCCGCAAGCCGCTCGCGGCGGAGCTTGATGTCGACGCCGACCCATCGCTGGATCACATCGGAAAACTCCAGCCCAAGCATCTTCAGACCATGCTCCAGATAGCGCGGCATCATCCCGCCGGCGATCCCGATCTCGCACACCCGCAACGGCCGCCCGCGACGCACGGCCTCGCGACCCAGCCAGTGGAACGGGACGAAATAGCGGATCAACCGCGACGGATACTTCCGCGACTGCTCTCGTTGAGTGATCCCGAAATCGGGGTCCGTCTCGACGACCCTGCGGCTGACGTCGTGGTGCCAGAGACGGCTGGAGAAGACCTGCTGCAAATCCGTTTGCCGTGCTGAGATCATTTCGGTCCTTCAAGGGGAAAAGCGTTGAGAATCAACCTTCGGCAGGACATGGAGACCACGCTCCGTCTCACGTCGGGGCGATAATGCCAAGCCAATCGAGGGGCACCCTATCAGACTCCCCCGAATGGCACAAGACAGATTGTCGCCCCCCCCGCGGCTCGGTTATTACTTGGTTTCACTCCCTCTTGCCTGATTTCCCCCTTTTTCGCCCTCGATGTGGTCATTTCGCCGCTGGTTTCTCAACCACGATGTACTTGGTTTGCTCGCCTACGACCACAGGCAAATAGTAGATACCCTCGGCCTGGAAGTACTGGGCGCCGCCGACGTTTTGGCTCGAGGCCCCGTCGGGCAGCTTGTCGACCGTCGCGCCGATCGGCGGACGGACCACGACGTATTGCGACGTCGACGACGCGGTCGGGATCGGCAGGGCTTCACGCTCGCTCTCGACCGCCGAGGGCTGTGGGGGCGGCGGCGCGGACTGTTGGACGTAGAACGTCGCTCCGTCGCGGTAGTAGACGTGGCCGTTGATCACCACGCGTTCCGGGGCAGGCGGAAGCGTCGTCACGACCACGCCGACCGGCGGAGATACCACGTAGTAGACCCAACGCCCGTCGTACCAGTGCGGCCGGTAATAGACGCCGCCGTGCCGATAGTACTTCGTCCCGCCGATCGAAACCGTCACGTAGCCCGAGGGCGGCGCGAGCACGAATCGCAACCCCCCGTCGACATGGACGCGTGGCGCGGGCCGCGGCGCCGGTCGGACGGCGTGGTGCGGCGCCGGACGTGGAGCCGGGCGGCTTACAGGAGGACGCGGACCTCCGTGCGACGGACCGCCGTGCGACCGGTGCTGGGCCAGCGACTCGCCCGAGCCGGGTCCCAGCATCAAGACGGCCGCCAAGATCGCACCCCATCCCAATAGAGGACGTTCACCTCGAACCAACAGAGTCATTGCCGACTCCTTTCGTCAATCGCAACCCTACCGGTCTTCCATGCTGTTCCGGCTCGGCAAACGCGGTATCGTAGCCTCGGCAACCCGTTCGGGGACAGACCGTTTCGTCCGAAATTTCCGCTCCCAGGCAGCTCTTGTCGCCTTCCGGCTGGAAGCTAGGAAACCTACGTCCTCCGGGATAGGCCAGAGCATGTTCCAATCTGTGCAGCCGGTTTTCAAGGTGGCACTGGCGTCTCGCCAGTGTTGGTGGCTAGGACACTGGCGAGACGCCAGTGCCACCCAGCGGCCATCTGCCTCCCCCGATAGGCCGGTCGCCGAAAAATCTGGCCCCCAGACCCTTGACGATCACGGCGGCCCCCAGTAGACTACAGCCGTAGGCATTACTACACGTGTAGGCCATGTGTGCGACCCACGACAAACGGCAAGGAGATCGACGTGCGGCAACCCCAGCTTGGGCAAGAAGAATGGGACATCCTGCGGTGCGTGGCGGAGCTGGCGCCAGCGACGGTGCGCGAAGTGGCCGACCACGTGGCCCAGACCAAAGGTCTCGCGCGGACGACCGTCTTGACCGTGATGGAACGGTTGCGCAAGAAACGGGTCCTCCAGCGGCGCAAGAGCGGCGGTGTCTACCGGTACTCACCCAAGGTGCCCCTTTCGGAGTTGACCCAAGGGATGGTGGCCAGTTTCGTCGAGACGCGGCTGCAAGGCATTATCTCTCCATTTCTCGCCTACTTGTCCGACTCGGCCGACGTCTCGGACGAGGAGTTGGGCGAGTTGAAGGCCCTCGTGCGTGACCTGGAACAGCAACGGCAGGAAAAGACGCCATGATCGAGGCAATCTCCACGCTCTACGAACCGGCCGCGCGCGGTCTGTCGGTCCTCGGTTGGGCGTCCTTGTACGGGGGCGTCGCCTTGGGATTGGCCTGGGCCGTGTGCAGGGCGTTTCCTCGGCTGCCCGCGCGGTGGCGGTGCTGGCTGTGGCGTCTGGCGTTTCTGAAACTCCTGCTGTGTCTGGTCCTGCCCGGCGTGTTGGAAGTGCCCCTGCTGCCCAGTTCGCTAAGCGGCTGGTCGCCCGCCCGTGCCGAAAAGACCGTGGCCGACCAGCCCGAGACGGCTGCGGAATCCGGACAGCCAAGTGGCACGGAATTAGGAGCAGTCCAGACACACACATCGACCGGATTCGCTGCCAGCAGCACATCGGAGTTCGTCGAGACACACACGACTCCCGGCGTCCCCTCCCCTGCCCCGGCGACCGCTTCGCTAGGCGGTCTGACGGCGCTCGTCGTGCTGGGCCTCTGGGGCATGATCGTGCTGGGGCTAGTCGGCCTGACGATTCATCGAGTTTTCGCCGCGCGCCGATGGCGGCGTGAGTGCGTGTTGGTCAAGGATCCGGAGATTTTGACGTTGGGCGAGCGCTTGGCCAAGCAATTCGGTCTGGTCCAGCCGCCCTTGTTGTTCACGGCCGAGTTCTGCCGCAGCCCGGTCGTCTTCGGGGCCGTCCGTACGGCAATCGTCTTGCCCGAGGCGTTGCTGGAAGGCATGACTCCGTCGAAGCTGCGTCTGATCCTTGCCCACGAGATGGCCCACATCCGCCGGGGCGATCTGCTGGGCAATTGGTTCGTGTCGATCGTCTCGGGCCTGTTCTTCTTCCACCCGCTGGTCTGGCTGGGGCTGCGCGAGATTCGTCTTGCGCAGGAGACGGCGTGCGACGAGTTGGCGTTGGGGCACTCGGGCGGTCCGGTGGCCGACTACGGCGACCTGATCGTCGATCTGGCGACCCGTTTCCGCCGGACGGCGTCGCCCGTCGTGGCGGTGGGGCTGGTGGAATCGTTTCAGAACTCACTCAAACGGAGGATTCGTGCCATGAAAGACTTCGGAACAGAGTCGATGCGGATGGCCCTCTTGGGTTGGTTTCTCGCGGCCGTGGCCGTGGTCGGGCTGTTGCCCTGGCGGGTTGTGGCGCAAAGCCCGGCCGACACCGAGGCGAAAACCGAAGCCCAATTGAAAGCGGAAGAAAAAGCCGAAGAGGCGGCCGTCGCGCAAAAGGGGCCGTACGCCCGGGCCACCTCTGGCAAGTACACCGTTACCGTCGATGGAGCGCGGCGTGTGCAACGCCGGCCGGGCATCGACATGGAGTTCACCGGGTTCCCGATGATCCCGCAGAAGACGTCTCATGACGGGTCGCACAAGGAGTGGTCGAGCCAGTCGCCCGACGGCAGTGGTTTCACTTCAGGCAGCGCCGGCGGCCAAGGAGGTGGGATGGGCGGCGGTTTCGGCGTTGCATTCAGTCCACCCAACATGGTGCTCGACGTGAAGGTCGAACGCTCTGGCTCGGGCAAGAACAAATGGCTCGTCTGCGAGGTCAACGGCAAGGTCCGCGGCGAAGACGACCTGGGCAATACGCTTGAATCGCCCGGCTACCCCGCCTCGATCCGTACGCGGATGCCCGGGGTCGAGTATCCCGAAGGCAGCGGCCGCACGGCCATCCATTTGCATCGGCCCAAGGCCTCGAACAAGGCCCAGTACCTCAAGTCGCTCGAGGGCGAACTGGT
This sequence comes from Pirellulales bacterium, assembly GCA_016931075.1. GTDB lineage: Bacteria > Planctomycetota > Planctomycetia > Pirellulales > Thermoguttaceae > JAFGFF01. The sequence continues at coordinate 9,879 of JAFGFF010000058.1, forward strand.
CGTGGTCGAGGCGAAGCAAAGCCGCGTCGCCTTCCAGGGCAAGGATCTCACGAAGAAGACGACCAAGCGCGACGGCAACGTGAGCGTGGAACTGACCGAGTTGAAGCAAACGCCCGAGGGCATCGACCTCGTGGTAACTCCCTCGCCCGCGCCGCTGAAGAATCCGAACGACATGTTCGAACGGATGAGGCGTCTGCAAACGTCCGGCGCGCGGATGAAGGTGACCCTCGAGGACACCCTAGGCCGGACGTATCGGCCTACGCAAACCGGCTCGACCTCCGGCGGCAGCGGCGGCTCTTATTCCAGCCCGGGCGGCGGCATGACCCGCGTGGGCGGCTCGGTCAGCGGCGGCGGCATGGTCGGCGGTATGGCCGGCGGATCGGCCAGCGGCGGCGGCAACAGCCGGGGCGGCATGACCCGCAACAGCCATTCGTTCAACAAGACCTGGGGCACGCCGAACAACGGCGGACGCTTCGTCCAGCAATCGGGGTCGATGCAAAGTTCCTCGGGCATCGAATGCCACTTCGATCCGTTGCCCGCGGGCGCGAAAATCAAGGCCGTTCGCTGCACGATCACCGATCACATCGGCGAGCCCGAGGCTGTTCCATTCCGCCTGACGAATATCCGGCTCCCGTAACGGGCAACGCCCGACGGCCTACTGCTTATCCTCCGCTCCAGGGGGGCGAAAACGCTGTTCGCCCCTCTCTTTCTTTGCGCTGACTACTTCCTCACGACCTCCGGTCGGGTATGATGCGGGCTGTCGCTGATACCAGAATTTTGCAGTAGGGTGACATTGGATGCACCATAACGGCACACTGAAAACGTGGCTGACACGTGCCCTCAAGGTCGTGGCGTTCGTCATTCGGCCTCGTGTGTTTTTCCTGGTCGCGACTGCCGCGTCAATTGTACTTCTGCTCTCTTCTTTCTTTACGCAAATCGAGTCCGACGAATTGCGTAAACGGATTTCGACATCCTGTATCGCGGCACTGTTCTTTGGCGGCATGTCATTGCTCGCTTGGACCAAGCCGGCGGTCCGCAGTTGGCGATGGGCAAGCCCACCGTTGGTCGGCGCGCTGGTCTTGTGGCTCGCAGCCGGCGGTCTGGGGTATGTTGAAATCAGGATCGCCCAGGTAGTGTTGGCATGCACGGGCATCGTGGGTTTCACAATAGCCTGCTTCCTCGCGTGGATGTCTCCGTTGGAGCCGGACTTGTCCGAATTGAGGATGGATACGTCTTGCACAAACAAAAAGATGAGAAAGAAACGCTTCCTGCGTTGGCCCGCGCCAAAAGAAATCGCGGCCCGATTGGCCTGCCTCGATGAGAGCCCGAACTTATGGCACTGGCTCGTGGATGACCTCGGCACGGAGAGTGCGCGGCTTTACATTTCGAGTCTTGAGGAATCGGCCGCTCTTGCAAACACCTGGTATCCGAAGCTGAAACAGCTCGAAGAGCAGTGTCGCGCGGAGAATCCGCTCCCGAGTATTGGTGATTTCACGCCCGCGGAGCGAGCGCAGTACGATCTCTATTGCCAGAAGATCGGTGAGGACGAACGACCGCGGCGGAATGCGTACGATGCCCTGTTTTTCTCGCTGCCGCCGGTGGGGCTCGTTGCGGCCGCCGATCTATGGCCCGGTCGTGAAGAGCGAACCGTGTTCTTGACGCCTTCGGAGTGGCAAAAGTGGCATGGCATCTACGAGCATCCTGACGAGGCATTCTGGTGGTTTACCAACTATCACTGGGAGATCAAAACGTCCCCCTCCCCGGAGGACTTTTCCTTCTCGCCCGAAGGCCAGGCGGACGTGCTGGCAAACCACATTCTCCCAGAAAACGCCGTTTGGTGGGTGTTCCAACATGGCATGGCGTGGGGATCGCTGGCGGGCTCCTACCAGGCCGAACTGTGGGCGTGGGATGGCACCCATGCGACATTTGTTGACGACCTGTGGCTGGCCGTGTCTTGAGTTGTTCAAAGGAGCAACCGTCCGGGACTTCGGACCCAACGGGCAAGGCGGGTTTCTGCCAATCCAGAGATCCGTTAGGCTTTCATACGGAGACGCGGACGACGGCCCTGAAGGAACAATCCTTCACCCAGTCCAATGCTCGTTTGTTCCCGGCCGGCCGGAAATGGAGTCGTTTTCGGGCGGACGTTAGATTATGATAAGGTTGTTATGGGGAGGTAGCGGGTTCCCTGCCTGGCGGCTTCTGGGACGGGCGGCGGCGGTGAAGGCGGGGTGTCGGAGACTGGGCGGCAATGCTTAAAGTACGACAAAAGCTGGGAAAATACCGGATCGAACGGCGGCTGGCCGAGGGGCCATTCGCCAACGTCTATCGGGCGTTGGACACGATCGAGGGGACGCGGGTGGCGCTGAAAATCCCGCATCCACGGCTGATCACCAAGGAGGTTTTGGACGACTTCCGCGACGAGGTCCGGGTCATGGCCCGGTTGGACCACCCCAATATCCTCCCCCTGAAAGACGCCAGCTTCATCGACTCCCACTTCGTAATCGTCTTCCCGCTGGGCGTCCGAACGCTGGCCGAGCGGTTGCAAAACCGGATGTCAATCCAGACAGCCTTGGACATGGCGGACCAGATGCTCGAGGCGGTGGCCTATTCGCACCAGAATCGGGTGATCCACTGCGACGTCAAACCGGAGAACTTCATCCTGTTCGACGGTAACCACTTGCGGCTGACCGACTTCGGCATCGCCCGGGTGGCCTACAAGACGGTCCAGGGCTCGGGCTGGGGCACCTTGGGCTACATCGCCCCGGAACAGGCCGCCGGCAAACCGTCGTTCCGGTCCGACGTCTTCTCGCTGGGCCTGATCCTCTACCGCATGTTCTCCGGCCGGCTGCCCGAGTGGCCCTATTCCTGGCCCCCCCCGGGCATCGACCGGCTCCGCAAACGGGTGCATCCCGAACTGATCGAGGTGATCCGCAAGGCGATGGAGTTCGACTCTCGCAAACGCTACTGCGACGCCGAACAACTCTACAACGCCTTCCGCCGGGTGCGGGCTCGGGCCGGGCGGTTTACGGCCAAAGGAACCCGCCGGACCTCCAACGGCACGGCCAAGCGGAATTGGCAGGCCATCCGCCACGCCCAATTTCGCCGCGAGCACGGCAAAGCGCTCGAGACCCACTACGCGTGCAACCGGTGCGGCGGGCCCGTGGCCGAGAGCATGAAACACTGCCCCTGGTGCGGGACCGGCCGGCGCAAACACCGGGACGACACCCGGTTCCCGTCGCAATGCCCCCGGTGTGGACGAGGCATGAAGCTCGACTGGGAATACTGCCCTTGGTGTTACGGCCCCGGCTTCGAGGAAGAAACGACCCGCCAGTTTGACGACCGGCGTTACACGGGCCGATGCGCCAACACGCGGTGTTCTCGCCGAGAATTAATGCCTTTTATGCGATATTGCCCTTGGTGCCGGACGAAAGTCCGGAAAAAATGGAAGGCCCCTGGTTCGGACGACGCCTGCTCGTCGTGCGGCTGGGGCGTTTTCCCCTCCTTCTGGGACTATTGCCCTTGGTGCGGCAAACAACTCCACAGGAAGTAGAACGCCGATGGACGAGGCGGTTGGTTTGGAGGCCAAAACCTTCGCCGGGCAGGACATGACCCGGGCGTCGCAACACGCTGTCGCTGGCGGCGTGGCGATGGTTTTTTCGGCTCGGTCGCCTGCAAAGGAGACCGACAACGAGGACGCGGCCGCCGTCGTGCCGCTGGACGCCGACTCGGCCGTGCTGATCGTGGCCGACGGGCTGGGCGGCGGGCCCTCGGGCGAACATGCCTCGCGGCTGGCCGTCAAAAACCTTCGCAAGGCCATCCAAACCGCCCAGGGTGACGAGGAGTCCCTGCTCCGCACGGCCATCCTCGACGGGCTCGAAGAGGCCAATCGAGCCATCCTGGCCCTGGGCGTCGGCGCTGCGACGACCGTGGCCATCGTCGAGGTGAGCCGCCATGTGGTCCGGCCGTATCACGTGGGCGATTCGATGATCCTGGTCGCTGGGCAGCGGGGCAAGATCAAGCTCCAGACCACGTCCCACTCGCCCGTCGGGTTCGCCGTCGAGGCGGGCGTGCTCGACGAAAAAGAAGCCATGTTCCACGAACAGCGACACCTGGTCTCGAACGTCCTAGGCTTGGAACAGATGAAGATCGAAATCGGTCCTCACCTGCGGCTGGCTCGATACGACACGGTCCTGCTGGCCAGCGACGGCCTGTGCGACAACCTGCACCAGAAGGAAATCATCCAGCGGATCCGCAAGGGCCCCCTGCCCCAGGCCGCCGACCGCCTGGCCGCCGACGCCACCGCCCGAATGACCTCCCCCGCCGACGGCCAACCCAGCAAGCCCGACGATTTGACGTTCGTTCTCTACCGCCGGACGTCGTGAGAGGGTGAGAGAAGATTCACCGCAGAGGCGCAGAGTTATCGGGAGATAATTGGATGTAGGGTGGGGCACACTTGCCCCACCGAAAACCGCGCCGGGCCCAACCTTACTTCTTCTTTCGCAAGACGGCAACCACCAGCCATAGCAGGCCCAGCACAGCCAGGGTGAAGGTCGAGGGTTCGGGAACGGCTCCGGATCGGGCCAGGTAGATCTCCGCGTCCCCGTCGTCGCCGTAGAAGGCGATCTGGCCGTTATACAAGGACGGCTGCTGGTCGTTGGTGCTGTTGTCGGTCACCTGCGTGATGGTCGAGCCGTCCCAGTGGAAGATCTCCCAATCGCCGTCCTTCCCCTGCCAGGCGATCTGGCCGGCGTAGAGAGACGGTTCGTCGTCGTCGAACGTGTTGTCGGTCACCTGCGTGATTGTGGAGCCGTCCCAGTAGTAGATCTCGTAGTCGCTTCCGTCGTACGCCGACCAAGCAATTGTGCCGTTGTAGAGCGACGGCTTCCAGATGGTCGATGTGTGCGAAGCCACGGTCTGCGTCGTCGCGCCGTCATAGTAGAGAATCTGATACGTGCCCCGGTACGCGTCCCAAGCGACGGTGCCGTTGTACGAAGAGGGGCGCCAATCATTGTAGGGATAGTCGTTGTTGGTGACCTTGCTGATCACGCTGCCGTTCCACTGATAGATGTCCTTCTCGCTGAACGAGGGGCCGTCCGACCCTTCCCAGGCAATTACTCCGTTATGGAGCGACGGCATGTAATCCATGATGGAATTGTTGGTCACCTGCGTAGTGCTGACACCGTTCCAGAAGTAGATCTCCCAATCGCTTCCGTCATGTCCTGCCCAGGCGACGGTCCCACCGTAGACCGACGGAAAAGCGGCCGTTCCCGAACTGGTTAACTCGTGCGTGGCAGCCCCGTCCCAGTAGAAGATGCGGCTGTTGCTGACCCAGGCGATCGTGCCGTCGTAGAGCGAGGGATAGGCGTCGTGAACGTTCGTGTTGTTGGTGATCTGCGTGATCGTCCACGTCTCGGCCTGGACTGCGGCGGTAACGAACAACAGACCGGCCAGCGTCACCAAGAGCACAAGACACCGGCACATTCCTGTATGCCCGGCGGCTTGCCCCATCGTCAACCTTCCGAAAGGCTTCAAGAACAAGTTCGTCATGGCTGGCACCTCTCGTCTTTTTTGCTTCAAGTTCAAGGCTCGATGCGGGCCCCAATGGTCCATATTGCGGACGGCAATACTCCCGGCAACCTCAATCGCCCGGGCGGATTGACCCTACTGCGATAACCCCAAGGTAGGGTTTTCGCAGGGCATCGTCAACAATTTCTTCTCGGTTTTCTCCGGTTTTCCGCACCACCCGCACGATGGGTATCGACCAAGACAAGCAACCCTGAGGGCCCTGGGCACAAGACCAGACGCACATGCCTGTAGCAGATCGACCGCCCTGTCTGACTGGCCCCCGGCAAGCAACAACCGTCGCGAAGCCCTTCCGCGTCTCCGCGCCTCGGCGGTGAAATCCCAGCCGGCCTACTTACGCTGTAGTACGTAGGTCAGGTTGTTGTGATCGGCGGCCAGGCGGCCGAAGGAGAGGAACCGAAGCGTGCCGACCAGGGCGCGAAGCGGCAGTGCGAGGAGGCCGGCTTCCTTCATGTAGTGGTTCGTGCCGAACTCGGTCGTGATCGCGACGTCATGCTCGGCGCACCAGCGGCGGATGCCGTCGCGCGAGACGACCTGTTCGTAGACCGTCGGGAAGGGCCCCATTCCGGCCGTGCCTGCCTCGTGGAAGCCGACGACCAGCCGCTTGTAGAGCACATGGACCCAAAGGGGCGTGACCCGCGTCAAAAACCCGTAGACCGAATCGCGGTCGGGGATCCGCAGGACGAGCAGCCCACCCGGCTTGAGCCAGCGCAGAAAATTCTCCAACACCCGATCGGCCCCGGCGATATGTTCGAGAACGTAGGAGTTGTAGATCACGTCAAAATGGTTCTCCGGCAGCTCGACCGTACACAAATCGCCCACGATCGCCTCGTGCAAATCGCCCCGTTCGCGCTGACGGATCTCCATCGCGTCCTTGTCAATGTCGACGCCCGTCAGGTGATACGCCCGATCGCCCAAATCCAGCGCCCACTCGCACCCGCACCCGGCCTCCAGAATCCGCAGCACCCCGTCCCCGCCCGGCATCTCCCTCACCCGCTCGGACAGCGTCTCGAACTCCGCCTCCCACGAATCGACATGCGCCAACTCGGGCATCCCATTCACCTGATCTTGCATCGCTGGAGACCTCTTTGGATGTCTCAAAAACGGGGGCCACTCCGGTCACAGGGCCGATGGAGAAGCATACCTTACCGGGGGAGGCGCGTGGTCGGACTACCCGGCCCGGCTGCCAGGAAATCATTAGTTCACAAGACGTTACGACGACGTGCAGACCGCTAAAGGGATTGACCTGTACACCAAGCGTGATACTTTGAGCGGAATCCGGGCGACTCAACCCGGCAAGAAGAAACCGGCATAGAACTGGCAGTTCTGCCACCAGCTCGATAGCTTCCCGACAACAGCCAACCAATATGTCGTCGCGTGTGAAGAAATGGTCAAGAATCGCATCTGGGTCGAACGTGAACTGCTCCTTGTCTGGGGCCATCCTGGCGCCCCTTACGAGCACGAGCTTGAACTGCATGTAGGCAGAATACCACCTGGCGCCTACGATGACCGATCCATTGTCCCAGTAATCGAACAATCCAAAACGCGCTGGGGATCACTCCAGCAACTGTTTTCGCGGCTTTTTGCTGGGAAGCGAGGCCTGTGGTTCTACGGCGGCTGGATCGACCAAGCGGCGTTGCACGTTGGCAAGGTCATATCGGGAGATGAACGGCTGCTCCAGACAATGTTGAATCAGATCGACAAGGATCAAGTTGACCAATGCGGCGACATGTTGGTCGGTTTTGCGCCCAATGAGGAGGATTGGCTGTTTGTCGTCGAAGTGAGCGCGGAAAGACAGCAGTTTGTTGTCAGACTCAAAGCAAATAGTCCAGAACAGCTGCAGGTTGCGGAGAACATGCTCGATCTCTAACCACACCTTTGGGGACGCAGGAACGAACAGGGGCACATCGAACAAAGAGACAAACCAATCCCATGAAGCCAGATTCGCCGGATATTCCGAAGCCAGTACTCAATTGGGCCGATGGAATCGACATCGAGAATATTGAAGACTGGGTGCCTGACGATCCGGCGAATGCGAGCGTATGGATCGCGGTGACGATCGGCCCTGATTCGACGTGCGGACACGACTTCCAGATCCATGTGTGTACGCCAAACGCGGCACGGAACCTGCAAGATAAAAAGGGGCTCCTCATCGTGCCCTACTATGAAAATTGGGCGAGTGTATTGGAAGCACTCGACCGAGGGCTCGACGAGTGCTGCGGCTTCACTTGGGACGAGATGTGCGCCAAGCTTGCAAAGCGGTTTCTCTGGGAATACCAGTAACCGGTCGCCATGCTCAGACAACCGCGGGCCGCCCAGTCCGACATAGCAGACGGAAAGCATAGCCGAGGTCCCGGGGCCAGGATGCTTGCGGTAAACCTCACGCCTTACGTCGGCGATCGGCCCGCTGCGGGAGTCGGGTTTGTTTGATCGGTGCGCGCTGGAAGTCTCGGCGGCGGTTGCCAGGGGTGGACGTACCAGAGGTCGGCCTTGCCCTTGCCGCCGGGACGGGGTGAGACGAAGTAGAACGTCTTGCCGTCGCAGCTTTCAAAAGGGGACATGTCGCTGTCCGCGCTGTTGACGTCCGGCACGGGGGCTGCAACCGACCAGGGAGAGTCAAGTGTGTCTCGCGTGACATAGAACAGATCCACATGCGCGCGACGATTCTGGTTGGAACTGAAATAGAGCGTCAGTCCATCGGCCGAGAGAAAGGGCATCTGTTCGGCTCGGGGCGTGTTCACATCGGCCACGAACTCGGGCGGGCCGAACGGGCTGTCGAGGTCCTTGCGGCGGGCCCGGTACAGATCGTATTCGCCTCCGCCTGGCGGCGCCGGGCGATCGGAATAAAAATAAAGCGTCAGGCCGTCCCTGCTGAGCGTGGGGCCCGCGTCATGGTGGCTTGAACACAAATCACTCATCAATTCCGGTTCCGACCAGCGTGCGGTGACAGACGGTCGCGTGGCGCGCCACAGGTCCAGTTGCCCCTTCCCGCCCTTGCGATCCGATATGAAGAACACCTCGAGACCATCGAAGCGAAGCATGGGTGAGGATTCACAAGCAGGCGAGTTCAACTCCGTCACCGGGGTAGGAGGTCCCCAAGGCGAATTCACGTCGGCCCTGCGAGAAACCACCAAATCACCCTGTTCATGCCGCGGCCCCCAGGCATAGTAAAGTTCAAGCGAATCGTCCGACAAACTCCCGCTCATATCATCCCCGGGCGTGTTCAGCTCCCGAAGATTGACCGGAACGTTTTTTCGAGGAGGCAGCCTGGGCGGCCGTTGCCAGGGGTGGACATACCAGATGTCTCCCATTCCCTTGCCTCCCGGACGTACCGAGACGAAGTAAAACGTCTTTCCGTCGCAACTCTCGAAGGGACCGATGTCCGTTTCCGGGCTGTTGACGCCTGGAACAAGAGCGGGTGACGACCAGGGAGAATCTAGCGTGTCACGCGTGGCATAGAATAGATCCCCACGGAATCGCTCCCCTCTTTTATTGGAACTGAAGTAGAGCGTCAAGCCGTCGGCCGACAGGCAGGGCGTGGAGTCGCCCTTGGGTGAGTTCAATTCGGCCATGAATCTCGGGGGACCGAATGGGCTGTCGAGATCTTTTCGGTGAGCCACATAGAGGTCCAACTCGCCACCGCCTGCCGGGGCTGGGCGATTGGAATAAAAATAAAGCGTCAGAGCGTCCGAAGAAAGACTGGGGCCCGCTTCCCATTGGTTTGAGCAGAGTGAACTCACACATTCCGGTTTCGACCAGCGCGCTGTGGTCGACGATCGCGTCGCGCGCCACAGATCCAATTCTCCCTTCCCTCCTGGGCGATTTGACGTGAAAAAGACCTCAAGACCGTCGGAACGCAGCGCAGGGTGAATCTCCGTATAGGTTGTGTTCAGTTCCACTACCGGGGAAGGGGGGCCCCACGGAGAACCAACGCTAGCGCGGCGTGAAAGCATCAAGTCGCTCTTGTTCTGTTCCCAGTTCAGCCCTCTAGAGAACAGAAGTTCGAGAGGATTGTTCGATTGAACTGGATTCCCGTCGATAACGGGCGAATTCAACTCCCGCAGATTGACCGGAACGTTCTTTCGCGGAGGAAGCCTGGGAGGCTGTTTCCAGGAATGGATGCACCAGAGGTCGCGATTTCCCTTGCCGCCTGGGCGATTGGAGTGAAAGTAGAAGGTTTTTCCGTCACGGCTTTCAAACGGCGCCCATTCGGAGGTCTCGGTGTTGATATCGGGGAGCGGGGCTGGGACCGACCAAGGGGCATCCGGTGTCGGTCGCGTGGTGTACCAGATATCCACCCCCTGATTTGGCGTGCGAGAGGTGCTGAAATACAGCGTTAATCGGTCAGCCGACAGGCACGGGTACAGCTCGGACGTCATCGAGTTAAGGTCCATCAGGCACTCTGGTGGGCCAAACGGCTCGTCGAAGCTCTTGCGCCGAGCCACGTATAGATTGCGCATTCCCATGCCTTCAGGACAAGGCCGATCGGAAACGAAGTAAAGTTCCAGACCGTCCGGGCTAAGTGAGGCTGTTCTCTCCTGGTAGTCTGTTGAAACCTCCTCTATACGACTCGGTGTTGACCATGATTCGGCAACGGATGGCCGTATTGCTCGCCACAAGTCAGCCCCATCGGGACCACCCGATGTAAAGATGATTTCCAGACCGTCATGCCGAATCGTTGGGCTGCGACCTGCAAAATCGGTGCCCAGCCCTGGAATCAGAGCCGCCTCTTCCCAAGGGGAATCAATGCTCAGTCGATGGGCAACCATCAGGTTATAACTTATTCCTGGCATGCCGCGAGCAAAGATAATTTCCAGCGGGTCATCCCACTGAGTGACTGCCTCGTCGTTTTGTTCGGTGTTCAATTCACTCAGATTGACCGGTGTGATCGTCTTTTCCGACGGTGGTTTCGGCAGTTCGAAGCCCAGGTTTTCGAGCCAGACTTTCGTGCCCGGTTGCTGGACGGATAGGTGGATCTCGATCCAGTCGACATGCGACAGGTCGAGGTTGTTCACGTCGCTGCGGGTCCATTGGGCGTCGCCGGCCAGCGGGACGGTCCACTGGGCCCATTGCCACCAGGGGATAGGCATGTCGCTGCTGGATCGGCATTCGATGTAGGACGAGCCTCGGCCCAGCCGGATGCGGATCCCGTAGAGCACGGGCGTCCGCTCGCCCGGCGGAATGTCCGAGGAGGCCTCGAGGGCATGGGCCCAGAGCGCCAATCGGAGCGCCTTCACTTTGGATAGATCCCAGTTGGCATTGCGGCTGCGGGGATAGGTGATGCACACGTCCGAGTTGCCAAGCGTGTTTAGGCGAATCGATTGGCAGCCTCGCATCGATCGGGTCGTATCGGCCGTCAAAACGCACGGCGTCTTGTCCTTGGCTACGGCGTCGAACATTTCGGCCGGCCGCTCGGTGAAGTCCTCTTCCCGCAGCGGTGTCTGTTGGGGATCCTTGGCAGTCGGTGTTGTCAAGGCTCCCTTGGCCAGTTCGGTCAATTTGATGGACAAGGCACGAAGCTCCCGGGCCTCGGCCTGAAGCGAGAGGATGTCCTTCTCCAAGGTTCGTACTCTCTTTTCAGCCGTCGCCGCTCGTTCCCTTTCTTTATTCATCGTGGCTTCGGCCGCGGCCAGCTCCTTTCGAGCTTGTTCGAGTTGCTGATTAATCTTGTCCGAGTCCTCGGCCTTGTTCTTCAGGTCGTTTTGGAGTTGCTCGATCTTCTTTTTTGCCCGATCCACCTCCTTTTTGGATTGGTTTGCTTTCTGGATCGCGTCGGCCGCTTCTTGCCGAGCTTGGTCGGCCTCCTCGGTCTTCTTCTCGGCCTCGGTTTCCATTTCCGTGGCCTTCTGTTTGGCTTCGGTCGCTTGTTGCGCGTAGTCGTCGGCAAGCCGTTGGGCGGCCAGGGTTTTTTCTTGTTCTCGGATGACCATCACGCTTCCGAAGACGATTACAACCGCCAGGAGGAGTCCGAAGACGGCGATACTGGTTGCCAGGGTTTTGTGTTTGCGCGTCCAGCGGTAGAATCGCGCGGAGATCGGCTCCGGGTAGACGGTCACCGGCTCGTCGTCGAGCCAGCGTTGCACGTCATCGGCCAGGGCCTTGGCTGAAGGGTAGCGTTGAAACGATTCCCGGTTCATCGCCTTCAGACAGATGGCCTCCAAGGGCCGGGGAGTCCTCGGTTCGACGACGGTCGGCGCCAGCGGGGAAGACGATCGCACTTGTTTGAGAATTTCGTCGGCCGAGGCGCCTGGAAACGGAACTTGACCGCACAGGATCTCGTAGAGCACGGCTCCGAGGCTGTAGATGTCGGTTTGCGGTGTCACTGGGCCGGCGTCGGCCGAGGCCTGTTCGGGCGACATGTAGGCCGGTGTGCCCACCGGACGGCCAGAGAGTGTGAGTTCCGGCCGGTCCTCGTGTTGATGGGCCAGGTCACCCACCGTCGAATCCTCGGAACCGGGTGGCGGGACCGGCCGGGCCAGCCCCCAGTCCATCACCAGGGTCTCACCGAATTCCCCCAGCATGATATTGCTGGGCTTGAGATCCCGATGGATGATGCCCCGGTGATGGGCGTAGGCTATCGTCTGGCAGACGGCGATGAATCGCCGGAGCAGTTCCCGCAGGCCGTCGTCGCTGTACGACTCATGGTGTTTGAGAATTGCCTTCTTGAGCGTGTCGCCGCGGACCAGCCGCATCGCGTAGAAGGGCATTCCGTTCCGGTCGGTCCCCAGGGCATAGACGGGCACGACGCCCGGATGCTCCAACTGGCCGGTGATTTCCGCCTCGTCGACGAACCGCTGCCATGTCACGTCGCTTTCCGACGCCGGGTGGAGCAGTTCCTTGAGCGCGACGTCCCGTTTGAGCGCCTCGTCCCGTGCAAGGCTGACCCGTCCCATGCCGCCTTTGGCCAATTCGTGGCTTGGAACATACGGCCCGTAGTTGCCCGAGGTCTCGTAGATGATCGTACTCCCAGGCGGGAGGCCCGGGGGAGTCTCCGTACCGAATTCGGTCGACTGGTCGCCGGCTCCGGTATCCTTCGGCGGGACGGACCGCGTCTGGGCCGTGCTTATGCCCGACGGCAAGGCCACCGTCAGTTCGGGGGGCGTTGGGGGGACGTCTAGTTCCGTGCCGCACTTGCTGCACTTGTACCGTGTGCCAGCATATTTCGCGTCGAGTCGAAACGGTTTTCCGCACGAGCAGGTCACCACGATCGCTGCCGACGTGTCGTCCGGCGACGAAGACGCACCGACACGCTGAGGCAGATCTCTGCATTGGGGCTCGTCACTGTGCAGTTCTACCTCGGGCCGGCGCAGTCGCGCCAGCAGGCTGTCTTCGGTCTCTCCAAACTTCTTCAGTATCTCCCTGCACTTGACGCACTGGCCTAAGTGAGCGCTGATGTCCCGGGCCAACTGTTCGTCAGGCAGATTGCCCGTGTGGTAGGCCAAGAGCAATTCGCGACTGGGACAACCGTGTTTGGACATGGACCACACTCACTTGTTGGAGGCCGAGATTCGTCTCTCGTTAAATAGATCAAGACCGGTTGAAAACGTGTTATGGAATTGGCCCAGCTTGTTCCATGGGTGCCACTGCTGGCTTGTCCAGCAGTGTTTTTTCGGGAATACGCGTTTCACACTGCTGGACAAGCCAGCAGTGGCACCCTTTTCAAAAAAGGTTGTGAAAATGTATTGATCGTCACGCTATTCAATCAGCTCTTCGAGTTCTTGGCGGATTCTCTTCCGGATCCGATACTTGGCGTTATAGACGGCTGCGACGCTCATCCCGAGATCTTCGGCCACGGCGACCGCATCCTCGTCGGCAACGGCCACACGCCAAAACGCCTGCCACGTTCGATCTTCGACCCCCGCACGAACCATCTCGATGGCGCGTTGCTCCAGGCTGTTGCCGCCGACCGCCGCCGGCGTCACCGTCGAGAGATCGGGCGGCGCTTCGGGGATCTCCGCCATCCGCATTTGGGCATGCGTGCCCCCCGGGGCGTCGGGCGATCCTTTGCGTTGGCGAAAATGGTCGCGGATCTTGTTTCGAGTGATCGTCCACAACCAACCGCGAAAACTGTCTCCAGGCCGGTCACGGCGGAATCGGTCGAAGTTCTTGGACACGGTGGCAAAGACGTTTTGGACCACGTCGGCCGCGTCGTCGGCCTGCAGCCGGTTGCGTCGACACCATTCATAGAGCAGAGGCGCATACAAATCGACCAACTGTCTCCAGGACGCGGCTTCTCCTTTTTTTGCCCTGCCCAACAAGCTCAGAGAAGTCGCGTCAGCATCATACGGATCCGGGTTTGTTCTGCTGTCACGGTTGAACATTTCTAGGATTCTCCCAGGCTGTGGGAGTTGCGAATCAAGCAGACAAGTAACCGAGGCGGCCACTTTCTCGAGCAGACATGCTCTGGAAGCCTCGGCCCGATCTCCAGAACAGCAATCGGAAACCTACATACTATCCCCCCCGTTGAATGCTTGTCAATCAGGCTACCTTGGGGGCAGACGATGCGATCTCGCGGCCGGAGCCATGCGGAGTTGCACCGACATGGCTCCGACACGCGTCTGCCCCCCAGCGTCAGGTTCCAAATCGCCGTCCCGTGCAAGCAATCAGACCGAGAACAATCGAATCGACAGTCGTATTGAAGTGAAGTTGCACTTCGGTCAGCGTCCCCAGGATGGGATCGAATTGAGAGAACGACAGATTGTTTGACTGGCATTTATTGAGGTCTGCATTGCCAATGAACGTTTCCTGCTAACCGGGGAAGCCGATCAGGCCGCAAAGAGGCCCATCGGCGGTGAAGCACGAACATTGACTATGCAGGATTCAATAAACGCTTGTCCGGATGACGGAGACGTACCAAGCAAATCATCAAACGTGCAGTATCTCTCATGGCTAATGCTCTCGCCTCGGATTGGGCTGGGGTTTGCCACGACAGCCAAAAGCACGGTTGCTGCCAAAATCGAGCCGTTCCACCACAGTCGGTTGTTCTTCATGATTCGTCTCCTCGAGTTGAGGCCAAGGGTGGTCAAACGAAAGCCGCCGTGACTCCGCGTTCCCCTATCCGAGAAGGGCCGTTCTTCAGGTCCCGCCGCAGCAGGCATCCCCTCCCGATAGATCAACGCAAAGACATCACACGACTTCGCAATCCCCACAAGGGAGGGGGAGATGTAACCGCGAGGTCAACATGGTGAGCTTGTTGTCGAATATACGAACCCAAGGTCAAAAACCCTCGCCAAATCGGCACGACCTGGTTCTACATGCAGGACCCGACGAAGAAACCTCACGAAAAGGGCCCGAAGATCGGCGTCCGCCTCGACCTGAAAGACAAGGTCACCCGGATCGACAAGCTGGGAACTTGGAAGACGGACAAGTGAGGCAGAGCGACAAAAAGAGAAAAAGGAAGCTATTCACCGAGTGCCACTGGCTCTACCAATGCTTTGACGACTCAACCACATAATCTTGTCTGTGTCTGGATCGGCAAGTTTCGTACTTCCTGGCATTTTGGGTATCCAACGAAAGCACTGGCAGAGCCAGTGGCACCCTGAGTTCAATCCTTTCTGTTTGCTTACCAGAGCATCGATTGGCGGTTCTGCGGAATTCTTCTGTAGGGAACGCCCTCTGTGGCGTTCCGAGTTTTTCAATCAGCACGAGACCCAATACAATCCGATGCCTCGGAACGCCACAGAGGGCGTTCCCTACAGAGGGATGTCGCGGTTCCGGGTCTGGGAGGCGCTTGTCGCAGCCACCCGGCCGTTCACACAGCTTGCCACATGCCCATCCGACGCTAAGGCAGCGTCTGGGCATGGCACCCTGTGTGTGTTTTCGCATTACGTGTGGCGCGATTTCGCTACATGCGAATCTGCTTTAGGACGAGTGTCGTTTCGCGCGAGAATCGATAAGTCGCTTTCGATGAAA
>JAFGFF010000059.1 GCA_016931075.1 Pirellulales bacterium
GATCGCGCTGCTGTTGCCGGCCGTTCAAGCAACTCGCGAGGCGGCCCGACGCGCTTGCTGCGCCAACCGCCTCCGTCAACTTGGCCTGGCCGTGCACAACTACACTACTGCCAACGGCGCGTTGCCGTCGGGTTGCGTTCTCAGCGGCGTCTACCCGGACGCCCCGCCGTGGGATCCACTCTGGGAAGCGAGTAAAGGTAAGCAAGGCGCCAGTTGGATGCTGGCCATCCTTCCCTACCTCGAACAGCAACCGTTGTACGGTCGATGGGATTTCGACGCCAACGTGTTGGGCAACCGGGAGGTCGCCCAGACCAATATTGCGCTCTTCTATTGCCCCAGCCGTCGCTCCGGAATCACAAGCGAGACCCTCGTGATGTGTCTGCCTGGTTTCGAAGGCGGAGGCAACGACTACGGCGGATGCCTGGGACGGGACAACTCGTTCCAAAACGCCTGCCGGCGGACGTATCACGCGTGCAGCCACGCCTTCGTCGATGGGCAGTACCTCGACCCGACCAGCGACAAGATCGGCGTCTTTTCGCCCAACAGCCACACGCGGCCCAATGACATCACTGACGGCAACTCGCAGACCATCATGCTGGGTGAGATGCAACGCCTGCTGCCGCCGCCTGACGCAACCGGCTTCGACGAGAGCAACGCCTTTTCGACCGACGGTTGGGCCCTGGCCGGCGTAGCGACGCTCTTCACGACCGCCGTGGCCGGCGAGGGAACCGACGTGGGCCAGCCCGGCGGATTCAACAACGGCTTCTTCGAATCGGCCGGCAGCGAGCATCCCGGCGGGGCCCAATTTACCCTGGCCGACGGGTCGGTGCTCTTCCTCGACACCTGCATTGACGCCCAAGTCTACGCCTGGTATGGAAGTCTCCGGGACGGTCAGGCTTTCGAGCCTTACTGACCTCTGGAGGGACGCGCTCCGTCGCGTCCGCGGATTCGGGTTATCCCCGGCCACGACGGAGCGTGGCCCTCCAAATCCGAATGGTCACTCTCTCGTGAATCATAAAAAATCGCATCATCCGGAGATGCTCGTGGAACCAACAGTCAACCGACCGCAGGGCAGGGGATCGCGCTTTCTTGTTTGGATCGCCGTGGCAGTCGTCTTGACGGGCGTCGTCGTCGCGGGCCTGTTGCTCTTCCGACGCGACACGCCCACACTGAATGTGCCCGATCCGGAACTCGCCCAGGCCATCGACCTGGCGACCGACTATCTCGTGCGGCATTGCGAAGACGACGGGCGGTTCGTGTACCTGACGAATCTCGATCCAATCCTCGAGGGCGGGTTCGAGTACAACATCGTTCGCCACGCCGGCGCGATCTACGCACTGGCCATGAGCCAAGAGCGCCGCCCGACCGAGCCAACCCGTCAGGCCATGCTCCGCGCGGTCGAGTACCTCCGCCGCGAAACGATTGCCGACGTGTCGGGCCAGGACGGATTGTTGGCCGTCTGGTCCCGGCCGGAAATCACCGGCGAACAGCAGCGCACCAAGTCGAAGCTGGGCGGCACGGGGCTGGGCCTGGTCGGCATGTTGGCCGTCGAACGGCTCGAACCGGGCGCCGTCCCGCTCGAAACGCTCCAAGCCCTGGGCCGATTCCTCGTCTTCATGCAGGAGCCCGACGGAAGCTTCTACGATCATTACGATCCGCTCTACGAATATCGGTTCGACCACGCCGTGTCGCTCTACTACCCTGGCGAGGCGGCCCTGGGGCTCGTGATGCTCTACGAACGCGACCCGCAGCCGATCTGGCTCGAGACGGCCGCCAAGACGATCGGCTATTTGGCCCGCATACGCGAAGGCAAGGACCGAGTGGAACCCGACCACTGGGCCCTGTTAGCCACGGCGAAGCTCTTGGACCATCTGGACGAATTGGACAACCCACCCGTCTCGCGCGAGACGGCTATCGCCCACGCCCGGCAAATCTGCTACAGCATGTTGGCCGCGCGGCACGTGTATCCGGCCGGCGCCCTGGAACACGGCTGTTTCACCGCCGACGCCAGGACCTGCCCAACCGCCACTCGTGTTGAAGGCCTCCTCGCCGCGCTGACGTTCCTGCCCGCCGACGAAGAGCCAACCAGCGGGGCAGGGGAGGGGACCTCCGGCGCTCCAGCCAAGTCGGGCGGCCAAATCACCGCCTCGCGCCGCGAAATCCGCCAAGCGGCCGCCGACGGCATAGCCTTCCTGATGCGCGCCCAAGTCCGCCAAGGCCGCTACGCCGGCGGCATCCCGAGGTACATCCGCCCCCTGCCCGAAGACCACCCCAGCTACCGCCCCGCCTCCCGCCTCGCCATGACCGAAATCCGCATCGACTACGTGCAACATGCGCTGAGTGGGATGATTCAGTTTGAGAGGCTGTTGAAGAATAAAGAAGAATAAAGGGATCGGAAGTCTTTGAAATTCATGTAATTCAGTTGTTGACAGAACGGCCAATCCAATCAAGGACTCCCGACCCCTTCATTCTTATTTGACAGCCTCGCGATAGCCGAGCTATCGGAGCCACCTTTACACCACTCAGAGCAACAACTACAGAAAACCATTCCATTCAAAACGAACAAAGGGAGAACGACATCATGATCAGCCGCTCTATGAGAGAGGTCTCACCGATGACCGCCAGCGCCTTGTTTCTATCGACCGTGCTCATTATGGGCGTTGCATCCGCGTCGGCTCAAGAGAATCGACCCGCGGAGCGGCCGTTCGATGGGCCGTACACGGGCCGGCACCTCGATCGGGTGGCGTTTCCGATCGGGGGCATCGGGGCCGGGATGTTTTGCCTGGAAGGGTCCGGGGCCGTCTCCCACATGTCGGTGCGGCATCGCCTCGAATTGGACAACGAGCCGACGGTCTACGCGGCGTTGTGCATCAAGGGCAAGGGCGATGGGAAGAACACGGCCCGGGTGCTGCAGGGGCCGATGCCCGACTGGAAGTATTACGGCAGCGATTGGGGCGGGCGTCATCTAACAGCGTACGGCTTTCCCCGATACCGTCGGGCCGAGTTCGTCGCGCGGTTCCCGTTCGCCACGATCCGGCTGACCGACCCGACCATGCCGATCCAAACAACGGTCGTTGGCTGGAGCCCGTTCACGCCGCCGGACGCCGACGCGTCGAGCCTGCCGGTCGGCGCGATGGAATACCATTTCGAAAACACGTCGAACGAGCCGCAAGAGGCCGTCTTCTCGTTCCACGCCGAGAACTTCATGTCCGCCTACAAGGACCGAAAGGCCCTCGGCTCGATCGGTCCGATCGACGGTGGTTTCGTTCTTTACACCCAGTCGGGCGACAATCGCGACAAGAAGGGCGCGTTTGCCGTCTGGGTCGACGACCGGCCGGTGACGATCGACCATTGTTGGATCCGGCAGACCCGCTGGGGCCGGCGAGCCATCCCGTGGGACAACGTCCGCAAGGGCCGCCTGGTCGACAATCCGCCCGCCAAAGGCTATGCCCCGGGGGCCTCGCTCTTCGTTCCTTTCACCCTGGCCCCGGGCGAAAAGAAGACGATCCGCGTCAAGACCGCGTGGTACGTGCCCGAGACGACGCTCCGCTTCGGACGCCCTCGCAAGGACGAAGCGTCGGCTGAGAAGGAAAAACAAGACACCGAGACATGCGAAGCCTCGGGCGTGTGTGCCACATGCGCCTTGAAGACGCCAAAGTACTACATGCCCTGGTATGCGACGAAATATAAAAACATCGGCGAAGTGGCCGCCGACTGGAACACCCGATACGACGACTTGCGCCGGCGAAGCGCAGCTTTCCGCGACGCGTTCTACGACACGACATTGCCGCCCGAAGTGACCGAGGCGGTGGCGGCCAACCTGACGATTCTCAAGACGCCGACCGTGTTGCGGCAGCACGACGGGCGGATTTGGTGCTTCGAGGGCTGCAGCAACAACCGCGGCTGTTGCCCTGGCTCATGTACCCATGTGTGGAACTACGCCCAGGCGATCTGCCACCTCTTCCCGTCGCTGGAACGCGGCCTGCGGCAGAACGAATTCTTCGAGGGCCAGGACGCCACCGGGGCCCAACGGTTCCGGGGCAACTTGCCGATCACTCCGGCCGACATCAGC